>NZ_AP017378.1:1304166-1622500 GCF_003966735.1 Desulfovibrio ferrophilus | reverse complement strand
TTTACTGGCTCTGTTGGTGTGGAGTTTTGTGGGGACGGTTCCCGTTACCGTGAACGGCATGGGGATTCTGATTCCACCTGAGGGCCTGATGGACGTGGTGGCAGTGGGGCATGGGCAGATTTCCGATGTTTCGGTCAAGCCCGGAGACGTGCTGCACAAGGGAGATGTTCTGGCCGTGGTGCAACAGCCTCGGATGGAAAATGAGCGACTGAAACTGGTTTCGGAACTGGAGAACGCCAAGCTCTGGTTGCATGAGCGCTCCGCCTACTACGAACGCACCATTGCCATGCGCCAGGGTAACGACGCAGAACAGAGTGATCTGATTACCTTCCAGCGTGCCCATCTGAACGATTATTTTGATTTTTTGCGAAAATTCCTGAGCGACCTTGAGCATATGGACAGGGGCTTCATCACCAAGAAGTACCTCCAGGATATTCGCAATCAGAAGAATATGGTCATGTCGGAGATGTCCACTCGTACACTTCAGCTTTCCGAGATGGACACCAACATGTTCAACCTGCGTAGCGAGGCCGAGTTGGACCTTTTGGGCAATCAGGAAAAGGTCATTGCCCTCGAACTTGCTCTGCGCAGCCTTGAACGTGACCTGAATCTTTCCTCTCACGTGACCAGCCCTTTTGACGGGCGGGTGGTGGAAGTGATTGTGGAGCGCGGCGCCTACGTCTCCGAGGGCCAGGCTGTGGCCGTGCTTGAGCCATTGAATTCACCTTTGGAAGCCATGGTGCTGCTGCCCGTGGAACAGGGCAAGAAGGTTGAGCCGGGCATGGTCGTCTATGTGTATCCCTCCACTGCCGAGAAGGAGGAATACGGCTGCATTTACGGCAAGGTGAAAGATGTTTCTGATTACCCCGTGTCTGCCCAATCTCTGCTCAAAGGGATCGGGCGGCGCGAAGTGGTCAACGCCATGCTGGAATCCGGTGTGATGATTGGGACTTCGGTGACCCTGCTCAAGGACCCGGAGAAGCCTAATCAGTTTCATTGGTCATCATCTTCGGGCCCGGAGGATTTCTCCATTGAGGCCGGAACGATCTGTACCGGAGAGGTCGTGATTTCCTCTAGGCGACCCATTGATCTTGTTTTCCCGAAGCTTTCCCGTGCACTTGGACTGAGGCGTTAGACAGTCATGAAGGACGCAGCTCCCCCCATCATGACGGCCGCTCGGTTCCAGGCCGAGTATCGTGAGCATGCGGGCGGGCTGTGTGGTTATCTTCAGAATTCACTCAGGGGCAACCGTGCTCTGGCGGAAGACCTGGTTCAGGAAGCCTTTATCCGGGCCTGGAACAATCGCCAGAGCCTGCGTGATGCCACAGCCTTTCGGCCCTGGCTCTATTCCATTGCCATGAATCTGCTACGCAGCCATTGCCGCAAGCCTGTGCGAGAAATGCAGGTGGAAGTGGATGATACCCTTCCGGGAGTGGAGGGGCGCGTGCAGGCGCGTGAGGAACTCGAGCGTCTGTCGGAGGCCTTGCAGGAACTGAGTGAAGAGCAGCGCGAGGCTGTGCTTCTGGTTCGTGTGCAGCAAATGACCTTTGCCGAGGCCGCTCTGGCCTTGGATGTGCCCGAGAGCACAGTCAAGACCCGCGTCAGGCGCGGGCTTTTCAAACTGGCCGATCTTCTCGGTCTGTAATCAATTCCTTCGAGCTTTCCAGAGACCAACGTTGCTCCGTGGCCTTGGCCATGCGGCGGCGGCACATGGCCACCAGCGGGGTGTTGCCGTGCTCCAGCCCCATGGTGAAGTAGCGGGGGCCGTGATCGTGCTGCAGCCAGAAGCCGCGCACGACCATGGCGATGGCGATTGCTCCTGACCTGCGCAGGTTTTCGTGCACGAAAACATCGGTGTAGCGAACAGTCTCGGAGGATGTGCGGTGGGTTCCCAGCCAGCCGACGATGTTGCCCTCGTGGCGGAGGAGAAGGCTATTGACGGGTTCGATATGCCGGGATTCTCGCATGGGGTTGGCACGTGGTTCATACCAACCGGAGCGCCCTTGTCGAGAAAGAATAAATTGGGCATCCGTGCGCGACATGTCGCGCCACGGTGTCAGTTCGTAGCCCTTGGGCAGCCCTCCATCGTTCTGGTAGCGTGGATATTCGGTGCGCAGGACTTCGCCGATGGGACCTTTCCAGTCGCCTTTGACCATGAGTAGTTTGGGGCTTGGAGTCGAGTATTGAGCCTTGTGCAACAGGGCCGCCATGGCCGGTGCTCCGGGTAGGCTCTCGCTCCACGAGGTGCTGAAAGTGCGAATCCCCACCTTGGCAAGGAGGTCTTCTGCTGTTTCCAGCAGGGCTGTGCCCAGTCCTTGAAGACGATGCTGAAGGTTGATCAGAACGGAGAGGAGCGTGGCCCGCCCCCGTCCATGCTCGATCAGAATTAGACCGACGGGTTCGCCCTCTTTTGTTAGGGCGCCTATGGCAAGGATGCCATCCTTGCCGGCTTTTTCCAGCTTGGATCGATAGGCCGGGAAGGTCATGCCCGCGAAAGAGGGGGCTGTGGTCGGATTCAGCTGTCGTAAGCGGTAAGGCATTTGGTGGAACTCCACGTTTTTTCAAGAGCGAATCATCTATTGGCACGTTGTTGTAGCTATCGCGTCTCCAGCCTGTCCATGATTTCGCTGTGGGTCAGTTCTTGTCCTTCTAGGACGATGGTGCTGCCGCCATTATCATAGGAGATGATGGTTTTGCCGTTCTCGGTGCTGATGGTCAGGTCATCAGGGGCAACGCCTTCGATGATGATTTTGTCTTCGCTGGGATCGAAGTCGGTGATGACCGCATTGGTATCCTCTGCTTCGAAAATGAAGACATCGTTGCCTGAACCACCGGTGATTTCATGGAGATCGACACTGCCATCTGTGTATTGCCCTGCACCGCCTACGTAGATGGTGTCGTTTCCTTCACCCCCCGATATGGTGTCGCTGCCGAAGGCTCCATGAATTTCGTCGTCTCCGGTTCCGCCATCCAGCAGGCTTGAACCACGGCCATACATGGTGTCGTCACCCGATCCTCCGTACATGGTGTCTCCACCTGTCATGGAATCGTTGCCGGAGCCTCCGTACATGGTGGTGGTGTGATCACCATCCAGGGTATTGCCGCGATATCCCCCTTCCATGGTGTCGTTGCCCTCGCCACCATACATGGAGTTGTCTCCGCCGCCTCCGTTGAGGTAATCGTCGCCCGACCCCCCGTACATGGTGTCACTATTCTTGCCGCCGAACATCGAGTCATCGCCCGTGCCACCATAGAGATGGTTGGAGCCTCGGCCCCCGCTCATGGTGTCGCTTCCTTCACCGCCGTACATCCAATCGTCGCCAGAGGCTCCTTTCATGGAGTCATTGCCAGTGCCGCCGTACATGGTGTCTTCGCCAGCCCCGCCATCCATGGTGTCGTTGCCGGTCTTGCCGTACATTCTGTCATCCCCGGAATCGCCTTTCATGTAGTCTCTGCCCGCGCCACCATACATGGTGTCCTCACCCAAGCCGCCTTTCATTGTGTCGTTGCCTGTGCCGCCGGACATCCAGTCATCCCCGGAATCGCCCTTCATGTAGTCTCTACCTGAGCCTCCGTAGAGAGTGTCCTCACCGGTGCCGCCTTTCAGGGTGTCGTTGCCGGAACCACCGGACATCCAATCATGCCCGGAACCGCCTTTCATGGAATCGGAGCCGGAACCTCCATACATAGAGTCTTCACCAGCTCCACCGTACATGGTGTCGTGGCCCCATCCACCTTTCATGGTGTCGTCGCCGGACAGCCCCCACATTTTGTCACTCCCTCGGCCACCGAGGATTTCATCATCGCCGAAGCCACCCCAGACGGTCATGCCGCCAGACCTGGAGCTTCCCGACTCGCTGTCGTCTCCCTTGCCGCCGACGATTATGTCGAGTTCGGCATCGGAAAGTTCCTGTCTGGGCATGTTCATGAAACTGATGGCCTGCTGTTCGCTCACGGGCAGGTTCAGCTCTTGCCCTAGAGCAGTGATCTCGGCGATGCCACTTTTGGCATCCTTGGCGTTCATGACCCGGCTGAGGCTGGTTTTATCTTTAATAATAGCGAGGTAAAGTTTGTGCTCGGTGGAGTTCATGGCTGCTCCTGTGTTGGCGGTGGCGTTTTCTGTCTGCTTATTGTCATTGTGTACTGATCAGACGTTTGAGGGAGATGAATAGTTTCAATCCTTCTGGGTATTTTCCCAAATTTCATCGGCTGTCATATGGGTGCCCTGGAGAGTGATTGTGGACGTGTTGCCGTCTGCGTCAGTGAAGGTGATGATTGTGGATGTTCCCGTTCCTTCAACCTGAAGTTGATCCTGGCTGGTCAGGCCGTCAATGGCTAGGCGGTCGCTGGCGGGGTTAAAATCAGTGATAGTGTCGTTGCCGGATTCCCCATCAAAAACAAAGACATCGCTACCGCCACCACCACTGAGCAGATCGTCACCCGCTCCGCCCGTGAGGGTGTCCTGGCCTTCGCCACCATCAAGAATATCGCCACCTGTTCCGCCATTGAGGCGGTCATCACCCTGGCCGCCCTGCAGAGTATCGTCACCACTTCCACCGTTCAAATGGGAGGCTCCGCGGTCAGGGGAAAAACTGGAAGCGTCCAGATAGTCGTTGCCGCTGCCACCATCCAGAGTATCGTCGCCCGTCCCTCCATAGAGGGAGTCGTCGCCCTCGCCTCCAGAGATTTTGTCATCCCCATGACCACCATTGATGAGGTCATTGCCGGTTCCCCCATCCAGCTTGTCTTCTCCTGCACCGCCTCTGATGGTGTCGTCGCCTTCACCGCCGCTCATGTTCTGAGCACCCGCATCCAGATCGCCACCGGTCATGCTGTCGTTGCCGGAGCCGCCATACATGAAGTTGTCGCCACTGCCACCTTCCATGGTGTCATTGCCGGAACCGCCATACATGGTGTCGTCTCCGTGGCCTCCGCTCATGGAGTCGTTTCCTGTTCCCCCCATCATCCTGTCGGTGCCACTGCCGCCATACATGGTGTCATGGCCTGTACCGCCATACATGCGCTGTGCTCCAGCGTCACCGTATGTCCCTCCGTACATGAGGTCGTTTCCGCTGCCGCCATACATGGTGTTGTCGCCCGATCCGCCGTGCATGGTGTCGTTGCCGGAGCCGCCGGACATCCAGTCGTCGCCGGAGTCGCCTTTCATGTAATCGTTGCCCGACCTTCCATAGAGCGTGTCGTGGCCGGAACCGCCATGCAGCTTGTCATTGCCCAAGCCACCGGACAAGTAGTCCTCGCCCGAGTCTCCATAGAGCTTGTCGTTGCCACTGCCGCCGTACAGAGTGTCGTGGCCAGTTCCCCCTCGCAGGGTGTCGTGGCCTGAGCCGCCGGAGAGATAGTCCTCTCCCGTGTTTCCATAGAGTTTGTCGTTGCCGGTTCCACCGTACAAGGTGTCGTGCCCGCTACCGCCAGAAAGGGTGTCGTTGCCGGAGCCACCATACAGTTTGTCTTCGCCGGAGTTGCCGAACAGTCGGTCGTGGCCTCCACCGCCTTTGAGAGTATCGTGGCCCGATCCTCCCATAAGGGTGTCGTTGTAAGAGCTCCCTGTGATCAGATCGTCGCCCCACCAGCCACAGATGCACCAGCCCTTGGGTTTGGAATCGCCGGAATCACCCCCGCCCCCTTTGCCACCAACAATATAATCAAGTTCAGTGTCCGAGAGTTCCCGACTCGTGACCTCATGGAGGAATCGAACCACTTGCTCCTCAGTCACAGGAAGGTTTAGTTTTTGTCCCAACGCGGTAATCTCGTTGATTCCACTGGCGGCATCCTTGGCATTGGTGATGCGGCGAAGGATGTCTTTGTCGCTGACAATGGCCTGGTAGAGTTTTTGCTCTGTGGAGGTCATATTGTATCCTTGGGGTTCGGTGGTCTTTTGGAACAACTTGCTTCAGCTTCTATAGACTCAGACTTTTTTCATGCAAAAAAGTTTCAATTTCATTGGGTATTTTCCCAGACTTCGTCAGCCGTCATCGTGACTCCCTCAAGAGTAATTGTGGAGTGGCCGTAAGTGATGACGGTGTTTCCGTCTTGAGTTGTGACGGAGATGTCGTCTTGCGTGGGGTTGCCCAGAAAGCTCAGGCGATCCTCGCCGGGGGTGAAATCCGTGACTGTGTCGTGACCATAGTCATTGCCGAAGACGAAAACATCGCTGCCTTCACCGCCGGTCAATACGTCGTCTCCCGGGTCACCGAAGAGATGTCCCCAGAACGTGAAAGCGTCACTCGATCCGCCATACAGCGTGTCATCGCCTTCGCCACCAGCCAGTGTGTCTGTCCCTTTGCCGCCATCCATGGAGTCGTCACCCGTGCCGCCATCCATGGAGTCGTCACTGTACCCGCCAGACATGTGGTCATTGCCAGCCCCACCATCCATGGTGTCGGCTCCGTCGTCGCTGTCCCAGGAGAACTTGCCGCCCTCCATGGTGTCATCGCCCGTTCCACCTTCCATGGAGTCAGCACCGGAGCCTCCTGTCATTTGGTCGTCACCCGCGCCGCCGTCCATGGTGTCGTTTCCAGAATCACCCTTCATGGAGTCGTCGCCTGCGTCACCGCTGAGACCGTCGTCCCCCTGGCCTCCCTGCAAGGTATCGTCACCCGCGCCACCCGACATGGTGTCGTCCCCCAGTTGACCATCCATGTCATCGTCGCCATCACCGCCAGACATTTGGTCGTTTAGGATGTCATCGGCTGAGAGTTCGACGCCTTGCAGGGTGATGCTTGTCTCGCCATAGGTGATGATGGTGTTGCCATCCTGAGTGCTGACGCTGACATCTTCCGGAGCTGGGTCGCCTTCGAGAATTAATTGGTCCTCGGCGGGATTGAAATCGGTAATGACGTCGTTGCCGTCGGCCCTGCCGAAACTGAAGGTGTCGCCGCCCTGGCCGCCGGTCAGTTGGTCGTCCCCGCTGCCGCCAGAGAGAGTGTCGCTGCCTTGGTCGCCACTCAGCGTGTCGTTACCCGAGCCGCCAACGAGAACATCGTTACCTTCGCCACCGGAGATGTTGTCGTTGCCCTTCTGACCTTCGAGATGGTCGTTGCCCGCGCCGCCATCGATCTGGTCGTCACCGTCCACGCCGTACAGGGAGTCGTTGCCCGCGCCACCGCTCATCGAGTCGTCGCCATCCCAGCCGGTCATCTGGTCGTTGCCCTCACCGCCTGCCATGGTGTCGTTGCCATCGCCGCCGGACATGCTGTCGTTGCCAGCACCGCCCTGCATGGAATCGTTACCGCTGCCGCCGTACATGGTGTCGTTGCCCGCGTCGCCATATATGGTGTCGTGGCCATCATTCCCCAACATGTAGTCGCTGCCATCGCCGCCGGACAGGTAGTCGTTTCCGTCCTCCCCGCTCATGAAATCGTTTCCGTCTTCACCATACAGTCTGTCGTTGCCGGTGCCTCCCCAGATAGCGTCGTCACCAGCTCCACCATGCAGAGAGTCATTACCGGAGTCGCCATGCACCCAGTCGTCTCCATCACCGCCATCAACATAGTCGTTGCCGGATCCGCCATGCATGGTGTCTTCGCCTCCGTATCCGTACATGGTGTCCTCGCCGGAGCCGCCATCCATGTTGTTGTCCCAGAAGGTGCCCATGAGCAGTTCGCTTTTGCCACCCACGACCATGCCCAATTCCTTGTCCGAGAGTTCTCGGCCATTCTCGTGGCAAAGGAAGTCATGAGCATCTTCTGTTGAGACGGTGAGGTCGTGTTCTTCTCCAAAGGCCCGGATCAGGCCAGTTTGTTCTTCTGTGGTTTGGGCTGCCATCAGGCGGCGAAGAAATTCAGGGTCGGTGGCAATCAGCGCGTGGAGTCTGTTGTCGGCAGTCATTGTGCTTCCTTCAGCGACAGAGGAGTTTCAAGCGTAAGGAGAGGTTCCGGTCAGATGTCGAATTTCCATCCCTGTGGAATGGACGCCATTCAAGGCCAAATAATTTCATTAATTCTGATTGATGTTATTCCAGACCTCTTCGGCACTCATCTCGGTACCCTCAAGGGTGATGGTGGTGTCGCCGTAGGTGATGATGGTGTTGCCGTCCTGAGTCGTGACGTTGATGTCGCCCTGGCCGGGGTTGCCGATCAGCTTCAGGCGATCTTCGGAGGAGTCGAAGTCCGTTATGGTGTCGTTGCCATCGCCCCGGCCGAAGACGAAAACGTCGTTGCCCGAGCCGCCGGTCAGCAGGTCGTCGCCCGTGCCGCCGCGCAAGAGGTCGTCACCCTCACCGCCGTCAAGTCTATCGTCGCCACTCCCACCGGAAAGAGTATCGTTGCCCGCTTCTCCATAGAGGGTGTCGTTGCCTGAGCCGCCAAACAACTTGTCATCACCGTCTCCGGCGATGAGTCTATCGTTTCCCTGTCCGCCTCCGAGTACGTCGTTGCCGATGTCGCCAAGGAGAAGGTCGTCGCCCGTGCCGCCATACATGCTGTCGTCGCCTGCACCACCAGCCATCCAGTCGCTACCCGAGCCGCCGCGCATGGAATCGTCACCCTCGCCGCCGTCCATGAAATCGCCGTCGGCTCCGCCATACATGGTGTCATTGCCGGTCCCGCCCTTCATGGTGTCGTTGCCGCTGCCACCAAGCATGGTATCGTCGCCGGTGGCGCCGTCCATCCAGTCGTTGCCTGCTCCCCCGTCCATGTAGTCGCCGCCGCCGTCCTCGGCATTGGTTGTGAAACTTATTCTTATACCATCTTCAGTATATCCAACCACTGTATGGGTCGTATCGCCGGTCATGACGTCGTTGCCCGAGCCTCCGTACATGGTGTCCGAATCATTGCCGCCTTCCATGGTGTCGTTGCCCGCTCCGCCGGACATTTCACACCAGCCCATGCTGACCATGCTGTCATCGCCGGAGCTGCCGGACAGGAAGTTCTCGTTGTAGCTGATATAGAAAGGGTTTTCATCCCGGTCATGGACGAGCTTCCCGCCCGCCACGGCTTCGAGTTCCTGATCGGAGAGTTCGCGGCCATTGAGGATCGACAGAAATTGCCCCACTTGCTCCCTGGAAACGGGGATGTCGTTCTCCTTGCCAAAGGCATGAATCAGGTCGATCTGCTCATCCATGGAATCTGCTTCCATCAAGGCTCCCAACCGGCCGGGGTTGGTGACAATCAGAGTGTAGAGCTGTTTTTCCTTGTTGTTCATGGCTTCCTCTCAAAGCTTCCTGATGGTCAGGATGTTGTGTGACCGAGTGATGGATCGGGCGCCTAATGACCCTGCTGGATATTCTCCCAGACCTCTTCGGCACTCATCTCGGTGCCTTGCAAGGTCACGGTGGAATCTCCAAAAGTGATGATGGTGTTGCCGTCCTGGTTGGTCACGGTGAAATCATTGGGGGATTGCGCAGCCATGCGGAGTTGATCGGAGTTGGGGTCAAAGTCCGTGATGGTGTCGTGTCCTACGGAGCCATCGATGACAAAGATGTCGTTGCCCCAGCCGCCGGTCAGCAGGTCGTCGCCTGTACCGCCGTCCAGGTAGTCGTCTCCGCCGCCGCCATCGAGGGTGTCGTTGCCTGCGCCGCCGTAGAGTGCGTCTTCGCCGCCACCCCATTCGCCGCCGCTGATCACATCGTTGCCCTCGCCACCTTCAAGGGTGTCATTGCCGTAGCTGCCATCCAGGGTGTCATTGCCGGTTCCGCCGTTCAAGCGATCGTCGCCACCGTCGCCCCAGAGGTCGTCATTGCCGGCGTCACCCTTGAGGGTGTCGTTGCCTGCCCCACCATCAAGGATGTCGTTACCCTCGCCGCCGCGCATGTAGTCGTCGCCGGTTCCGCCCTCCATGATGTCGCTACCGGCTTCGCCAAACAGGGTGTCGTTGCCGGAGCCGCCATTCATGCGGTCACTGCCATCGCCACCGCGCATGAAGTCGTTGCCGGAGCCGCCATCCATGCGGTCGCCACCTTCACCACCCCACATCAGGTCGTTACCGGCACCGCCGTCCATCGTGTCATATCCTTCGTCTCCGTAGAGCCAGTCATTGCCTGCGCCGCCGTACAGGTCGTCGTCTTCGCCACCGCCGTACATGGTGTCGTTGCCGTCGCCGCCGTCAAGCACGTCAAAGCCACTGCCGCCGGAGAGGTAATCGTTGCCAGCATCGCCTTCGAGGAGGTCGCCACCATTCCCACCCCAGAGGGAATCGTTTCCGTCTCCGCCGTGCAGGGTGTCGCTGCCATCGCCACCTTTGAGGTTGTCGTTGCCCGTGCCGCCATCCATGAGGTCGTGGCCCGTCTCGCCCCAGAGAGTGTCGTTGCCCGCGCCACCAGACAGAGTGTCGTTGCCCTCGCCACCCTGCAGATTGTCGTTACCCTCGCCGCCATCCAGATAGTCCCTACCTGTGCCCCCGAAGAGAGAGTCGTTGCCAGATCCGCCGAAAACGGTGTCGTCGCCGCGGTCACCCTGCAGCCAGTCGTTGCCGGTTCCGCCGTCTACAAAATCATTGCCCGATCCGCCCAGTAGCGTGTCGTTTCCGCCACCGCCAAAGAGGTAGTCGTTATCCAGACCGCCAAAGAAGTAATCGTCGCGCCAGGTGCCATCAAAGATATCGGTTTTGCCACCGATCACCATGCCCAATTCGTTATCGGACAGTTCGCGGTTGTTCATGGAGCCAAGAATATCGCGGACCACGGTCTCTTTCACATCCAGATTCAAGAGCCGCCCCTGATTCAGGACCGCTTTGATTCTGGCATCGAGTGTCGGAGCATTGAGCACAAGGCTCAGCCGTTGCTGATCCGAAACAATGGCCTGGCAGAGTTTGCGTTCGTTGCGGGTCACGATTGATTCTCCCTTGCTGCGGCCCTCGATAAGGCTTCGTAGCGTTTCCGAGGGGCGTGGCGGCAGAGTGGAGACTTTGGATAACGGAGTCATGGCCTGCCATGCGGATCGGAGCCTGTCGCGTTCCTGCTTAGTCAGACTGGGGTCCGACAGCAGTTCCTGAAGCTGTGAAGTAAGCTTGTGGGACATGATTCACCCTTTCTTGTGAGCGCTCGGTAAGAAGTGGGGTTTGCAATACAGACGCTTGATGTCGGCAAATAGTTTCACTGTGTTTCCATATTTAATATGAAATTATCCGGCTTTAAATTCCTTAGAAATTCAGGCATGATCCCCCAAACTGGATGGACCTGCAATACGCTGTCGCAGTACTTTTGCTGGCCGTTGATACAGAGAGGGAGAGACCATGAGGGGGAACTCAGGGGTACTGAAGTTTCGCGCCAGGTGTAAAACACCCGTTGTGTTGCAGATGGAAGCCGTTGAATGCGGTGCTGCAGCCTTGGGGAGTGTGCTTGGATTTCATGGACGACATATACCCTTGTCGGAGTTGCGTGAGCAATGCGGAGTCAATCGCGATGGTTCGCGTGCCTCCAACATCGTTCGTGCCGCTCGGGCACAGGGGCTTGAAGCTTCGGGCTATCAGCGCAGCGCCGAGGAAGCCCTGACTCGAACAACGTTCCCGGCCATTGCCTTCTGGAGGCAAAGCCATTTCGTGGTTCTCGAGGGAACCCAGGGTGATCGCGTCTGGATCAATGATCCGCAGGGCGGGCACCGTCGCCTGTCCATGGATGAGTTTGCCAAGGATTATTCCCTTGTGATCCTGGAATTCAAGCCTGGTTCGGAATTTGAGAGACAGGAGCGCTCCTCGGACTTGATTGAGGGCATGAGGAGCCGTCTGTCCGGGGATCGCAACTCGGTCCTGTTGATTGTGCTCCTGAGCCTTTTGCTGGCCGCGCCTTCCATGGCGGTTCCGGTCTTTACCAAGATATTCGTGGATAACGTGCTGGTGGCCAAATCCCTGAACTGGGCCGGTCCCGTCCTGGGGGCCATGCTCTTGGCTCTTGTGCTGAAGTATACCTTGACCTGGATGCAGCAACATTACATCCTCAAGCTGCAGACCAAGTTGACGCTGACCTCGTCGGCGACCTTCATGTGGCATGTGCTGCATCTCCCTGCCAAATTCTTTTCGCAACGCTACGCTCCCGAAATCACGCAACGCTGTCGTCTGAATGAGATTCTGGCTGGAACGCTGTCCGCGCAGTTGGCCACGGGGCTGCTTAACCTGCTGCTGGCAGTGCTGTATCTGCTGGCCATGTTCTTCTTCGATATCTGGCTTGGGTTGCTGACACTTGTGGTGATTGCCCTGAATGCTGGCTTCGTGCAGTGGATGGGCCCTTCACGGCGCGAGGAGTACCTGCGCATGGCTCAGGATTCAGCCAAGGTGGAGGCCACAGCCATGGCCTCGCTCCAAGCCATGGAAACAGTCAAGGCCCAGGCCATGGAAGAGGATGTTTTTTCCTTCTGGGCCGGGAACCATGCCGCAGCGGCCACGGGCGCCCAACGCCTGGGCGTGATCTCCAATCGCATGAATCTGGCGCCGATGCTGCTCATGGGCCTGTCTGGAGCATCGATTATCGGCATCGGGGCTTTGCGGGTCGTTTCCGGAGACATGACCTTGGGTGAGCTGGTGGCCTTTCAGGTCCTGGCAGGGATGCTGCTCGGACCGGTCATGCAGTTGGCCGGTCTTGGGGGAGCGCTGCAGGATGCTGCGGCAGGCATGCGCAGGCTGGACGATGTGCTCAGTCACCCGGCGGATATTGATGCCGGAGAGATGATGGTCGAACAGGATGTGGTGCTGGCCGAGGCCGGACATCTTGACGGTAGCATTGAGCTCAGAGAACTCACTTTTGGCTATAGCCCCCTCGATCAGCCATTTATCAATGATTTTTCGCTTAACCTCGCCCCAGGTGCCCGGGTGGCGCTGGTGGGTGGCTCGGGCAGTGGCAAGTCTACTCTGGCCCGGATTGCGGCGGGATTGTATCAGCCTTGGAAGGGCGATGTTCTGCTTGGAGGCAAGCCGCGTTCCCAATGGCCCGCTTATGTGTTGCGCAACGGAATTCAGATGGTGGATCAGCAGATCGTGCTGTTTGCCGGTACGGTGCGCGACAATCTGACCCTGTGGAATCCGGCAGTGTCCGACGAGGACCTGATTCGGGCCTGCAAGGATGCCTGCATCTATGATTTCGTGATGAAGCTGCCGGGAGGACTGGATGGGACCCTGGTCGAAAATGGACGCAACCTGTCAGGCGGACAACGCCAGTGTCTGGAGATCGCCAGAGCGCTGGCCGTTAATCCGTCCATCCTGATTCTGGATGAAGCCACCAACTCACTGGATACACTTCGTGAGCAGACCCTCGATACCAATTTGCGCCGCCGGGGCTGCACCTGTCTGATCGTGGCACACCGGCTGTCCACCATTCGTGATGCGGATGAAATCGTTGTCATGAGTCGCGGCAAGGTGGTCGAGCGTGGAACCCATGATGATTTGATGTCCCGCCAGGGGCTGTATCAGCGGCTGATCCGCTCGGAGGGGAACTAATCATGGCTGCAACAGCACCCAGAAGACGTATCGAGCTTGATTCCCTGGATATGGCTTGGAAAGTGACGGGCGGGGATGCCTATATCGTTGCAGAACCAGCGGCGGGCAGCGGCCTGCCCCGCGGCACGGAAACCCTTGCTCGAATCGGTCATGACGGGGTTGTGGTCGGAGTGACTGCGGGAGAGTTCTGCAATTTGGTCCGGGTGAATCTGGAAGCGACCCCCAACGCTCGTCTGACGCCGGTGGATCCTTTGGCGCTGGCCAGGGCCTGTGCCCGGGATAATGGTCATGGTGTGGCTCGGGTCATGGAACTGGTGCGTCAACTGGCAATCTCCATCAATAGTGAGATCCCTGCCGCCAGAGTCAGCAAGATGCTCAAACCCGGCAGTAACTTTACGCTTCCCGGTGGGTTTGCCTGTTCGGCGCTGGAAGAGTGCTGGTTTACCTTTGAGGAGGGGAGTTGCCGATATGGTGGGGATCATGAGATCGGCAAGCTCAAGCCCGGCGGAGTTTATCCCCTGTGTGGGAACCTTTGGATTGAGGTGCAGGAGCGGACGCGACTGGTGGTACTGGCTACGGCGCGGCTGTCAGAAGCGGGACGGTTTTTTCCGGCCTTGGCGGGGTTCTCTCAGCTAGTCATGCAGGCCTGTTGCGAGCGTTTTTCGGCTTCGGACATCAAGCAGTTCGTGCAGTTGGCCCGCAGCGTTCAGCATCGTCGCGAGCGCTTTGCCAAGACTCTGGAACAGGGTGCGTCCATTGTGGAGAGGGATGGAGCCGTGGTGCCAACCATGGATCTGCCCTTGTCCGAGACCCTGCGTCTGATCACTTCGGCTCAGGGCATGACGCTGGAGGAACCGCCGAGGCTGGCCGACAGCCGTGAGGCACAACTTGAAGATATTCTGGGTCATAACGGCATTTTTTCGCGCACGGTTGCTCTGCAAGGGCAGTGGTTTGAAAACGATTGCGGTCCATTGCTGGGTTGGCTGGATGCCGGGAATGGGCAGTCCTCTCCCGTGGCTTTACTGCCGCGTAGCTCAGGGGGCTATACCCTGACGAATCCCGAAGATGGTCTGCTGCTGCCGCTGACGGAGGAACTTGCCCAGCGCCTGGATGCCGAAGGCTTACAGCTTTATGTGCCTTTGCCCACAGGACAACTATCGCCGCTGAAGCTCATGCAGCACAGCCTCAAAGGACGCAACCGCGATTTGATCACTGTGGGAGTGATGGGAATCCTTGGCGGCTTGATGGGATTTGCCGTGCCCGTGGGCACTGCCTTGGTCGTGGACAGTGTGATTCCCAGCGGTCAGTTGGGACTGCTCGGGCAGATTGTCGCCGGGTTGGTCATGTTGGCCATTGGCGGAGCTGTGTTCGAGTTGGTCAAGGGACTGGCCATGCTGCGTGTCGAGAGCATGGCACAGGTCTCGCTGCAATCCGGCGTGTTCGGTCGCCTGCTTCGCCTGCCTCCCGGGTTCTTCAACAAATTCAGTTCCGGTGACCTGGCCAACCGGGCCATGGCGGTGGACGGCATTCGCCAGCGTCTGTCCGGGGCGGTGCTGACCACGCTGCTGTCATCCCTTTTTGCACTGGCCAACATTGGCCTGTTGCTTGTGTATTCCTGGCAACTGGCCGTTGTGGTGACGGGAATTTTGCTGCTTACCGGGCTTGGGGCTTGGCTGGGGGTGAAATCCCAGATGCGTATGCAACTCAGCATGCAGAATGTCATCGGCAAATTGGCTGGATTTGAATTGGAAATGATCCTGGGCATCAACAAACTGCGGGCAGCCGGGAGTGAATCCAATGCCTTTGCGCGCTGGATGCTGATGTTTTCCGAATTGCGCAAGCTGTCCTATGGCATTGGCAAGGGCATGGCTGCCATGCTCTGCTTCAGTGAAATTCTGCCTCTGTTCGCCACATTGTGCGTCTTTTCGACGTTGATGCTGACGGGCTTGTTCGCTGAGCTGTCCCTGGGCAGTTTCCTGGGGTTCAACGCCGCCATGGGGCAATTGACCATGGCCGTGGGATCATTGGCTTCGCTCGCCTTTTCCCTGATGTTCATTACGCCCATGTACCAGCGGGCGAGGCCCATTCTGGAGACGCCCCCCGAGACCCACAAGGCTCTGGAGTCTCCCGGAGAACTCAAGGGTCGGGTGGAGGTCTCCAACGTCAGATTCCGCTACGAGGGGGCCCAAAGCTGGGCCTTGTGTGGTGTGAGTCTGCGGGCCGAACCCGGTGAACTGGTGGCGATTGTGGGTGAATCCGGTTCTGGAAAGAGCACGCTGCTCAAGTTGCTGCTCGGTTTCTACGAGCCTTTGGCCGGTGCGGTGCTGTATGACGGCAAAGACCTTGCGCGTCTGGACAAGGGGCGTGTTCGTCGTCAGATCGGCGCAGTGATTCAGAACGGTGAGCTGATTCAGGGCAATGTCTTTTTCAATATCATGGGCGCTCGTGGCGGTGACGAGGATGATGCCTGGGAGGCTGCGCGTCTGGCTGCTGTGGATGAAGATATTCGGGCCATGCCCATGGGCATGCAGACCTTTGTCCCTCATGGTGGAGGAACATTCTCCGGCGGTCAGAAGCAGCGCATCATGATTGCTCGGGCCTTGGCAAAGCGCCCGGTGGTCGTCTTCATGGACGAGGCCACAAGCAATCTGGACAATGTGAGCCAAGCCAAGGTCATGGAGAACATCAAGCGCATGCACGCCACACGAGTGGTGATTGCCCATCGCCTGAGCACCATTCAGGAAGCCGATCGTATCTATGTCATGCGAGGCGGGGCCGTGGTGGAAGAGGGCGACTACACGTCATTGATGAAAGCCGGGGGATTGTTCTCCTGTCTGGCCGCAAGGCAGAAGATTTAGGGAGACCGCATGGGAAAGTATCTGGTGTGGGGACTTTACTCACTGGCTGTGTTTATTTGTCTGTATTGGATCGTGTCCAGCCTTGTGAATGGTCAGCCTGAACTGGGGCTTCTCAAACCATTGGTCCCACTGCTGGCTGGGAGCCTTTCAGTTTGAGCCAGAAGGCCGTTTCAGGCCGAAATTTTGCCCATAACCGTACATCCCCAGCCCGAGTGCTGGGTCTGTGCATGCAGCGACTACCGTTCGATCTAGATCGGTGGTCTTAGGGCTGTGGCATGAAGGCACTCAGGTCGTTGGAACAGCCCGGTGCGACTCGTGTCAGCCAGTTCTCGGAAAGGCAGCCACGTTCAAGGGGGATTGTCTGGTCGGCCAGATAGGCGGCTTCCTCCAGATCATGGGTGACATGCAGGATGGGCACGGTTAGTGAGTTTTTCAGGTCTCGCAATTCGCATCGCAGGCTGCGGCGCGTATCCACATCCAAAGCCGAGAAAGGCTCGTCCAGCAGAAGCAGGACGGGATTTCTTGCCAGTGCCTGACAGAAGGCCACTCGTTGCCGCTCTCCACCAGAGACGGCCCCCGGGCGTTTGTCCGCCAGATGGGCGACCCCGAAAATATCCAATAATTCATCGATTCGCTGCTCGTCTTTGGTGGCAAAGCCGACGTTGTTCCGCACGCTGAGGTGCGGAAAGAGTGGGTAGTCCTGGAAGACCAGTCCCAGGCCGCGCTTTTGTGGGGGCAGAAAGATGTCGTTGGCTGTGTCCACGAAGACCGTATCTCCCAGAGTGACGACGCCACGGTCAGGCCTCTCCAACCCGGCAATGATGCGCATCAGGGTGGATTTGCCTGCACCCGAAGGACCGACAATGGCAGTCAGTTGCCCAGGAAGGCAGCTCAGGGACACTTTCAGGGTGAACTGCGGGAGTTGTTTTCGGATGTTGACACATAGGGTCATGATCGACCTCCGTTCAGACGATTAATGGTCACCAGTGCCAGGAAGCTGATGGGGATCAGGGCCAGGGAGAGGTACAGGGCGTCGGAGTAACGCAGTGCCTCCACGGCCTCGAAAATGGCGATGGAAGCTACCTTTGTGGTGCCGGGCATGCTGCCGCCTACCATCAGGATGACCCCGAATTCCCCCAGCGAGTGAGCAAAGACCAACACGGAGGCGGCGCACAGGCCGGGAATGCTGTTGGGCAGAACCACGCGGAAGAATGCCGCAGTGGGTGACAGCCCCAGAACAGCGGCGGCTTCGAGAAGCCGTCGATCCAGCTTCTCGAAGGCCGCGCGCATGGGTTGTACGGCAAAGGGCAGGTTATAGGTCAGCGAGGCCAACAGGATGGCCGAAAAGCTGAAGACAAGGCGTTCCCCGAACAAACTCTCCCAGGCGGCTCCCATTGGGGCTCTAGGCCCCATGAAGACGAGCAGGGCAAAGCCCAACACCGTTGGTGGCAGCACCATGGGCAGTGAGACCAGGGCATCGGCCACGCTTTTGCCCGGAAAGCGGAAGAACGCTAGGGCATAGGCGATGGGGGCGGCCACCAGCGGTAAAAGCAGGGTGGTCAACAGGGCCAATTTGGCAGAGATGATCAGGGGCGTCAGATCCATTTATTCGTATCCGTATTTTGTTTTGATGGCTTTGGCTTCGGGGCCGGAAAGGAACTTGATGAATTTCTGTGCGGCTTCGGGATGAGGGGCGTTCTTGAGCAGGCAGGCAGCCTGCACCACGCGCGGGGCTTCTTCGACCACGCTGAAGCAGCCTTTGCGGCCCTGCTCCGTGAAGACGGAGGAATAGGCGCAGAATCCGGCATCAGCTGCTCCGGTGTGGGCATACTGGAAGGCTTGGGCGATGCTCTGACCGTGGACCAGTTTGGGCTGAATGTCATCCCAGATTCCAGCCTTTTGCAGCGCTTTCATGGCTGAGGTCCCGTAGGGTGCTGTTTCCGTGTTGGCAATGGCGATTTTGGACGCCGAGGCAGACATGGCTGCTTCGTGCCAGGGACGATTGCAGAGTCCGGGCTTTGAGGACCATAAAACGACCTTGCCCAGAGCGTAGACAAAGGGCTTTTCCGCCAGACCTGCGACATGGAGTTTGTCTGGACGTTTCTGGTCTGCGGCCAGGAAAATGTCGTGTGGCGAACCATTGGTGATCTGGGCGTAGAGCTTGCCCGTGGAGGCAAAAGTCGCTTCTGCCTTGATTCCGGTGGCCTTTTCGAAAGCCGGAATGATTTCCTGCATGGCGGGCATGAAGTTGGCGGCCTGGGCAATGAGCAGATCTGCAGCCCGTGCGGACAAGGGCAGACTCAGCAGCAGAGTCAGGGTAAGGATTGTTGCGCGTATCATAGCGTTTTGCTCCAGTTGTTGCGGTTGGTTCGATATGCGACCAGTCTCTAAGCTCAATGGCCTAAGGCGCATGCAGCGACTCCGGCAAGCTGGTCACGCATCTCGGTATAACCGTGACTGTTAGGAAAAAACGCATGGTTAATGACTCCGCATTGATGGAAAGACACAAGGAACGCTCTCAAAAACTCGCTCCGTGCGAAGTCTTCACGGTGCCCGATGGAGTGCGACATCTTGAACCAGCGCAATTGGTGGCCTTGGAGCGGAGTTTCAAGCTCTGGTGCGCCGCTGCAAAGCGTTCTGATCGCCGTCGTTCGCGTGAACGGATGCGACTTTTGTTTTTGATGCTGCGCTATAGCGGGGCGCGATTGGGTGAGGTGCAGGCTCTGGATGACCGCTGTGATCTTGATTTGGAGAGTGGCGAGGCTGTCTTCGGTGAGAATGGCGCTCGACGAACAGTGCCGCTGCCAGTGACTCTGTGCCGGGAACTGGATCGCTTCCTTGATGGTCCGCTTGGAGCGGGGCTCGAAGGGACTCTGTTTCAGGTGGACCCCGGATATGTTCGACGTATTTTTTATGCTCGCGCAGCAGAGGCGGGGTGTTCCAAGACATTGGCCGCGCCCCGGGGGCTGCGGGCTTCCCGTGCCGTGGAACTGTTGCGGAGCGGGGTTCCACTGACGGTTGTGCGTGATATTCTTGGACAGTCCTCCACGGATCTGACCTGTGTGTTCCAGGCGTATTCCCAGGAGGATGCGCAACGCATTGTGCGTCGGCTCGCCCCGGACGATGCAGCTTTGCGCACCAGCGCGCGCAATACCTTTCTGTGCCGTGTGCTGAAAGTGCGTTGCGACGGAGTCATGGCTGAGGTGATCCTGAAAACTGACTTCGGCACAGAACTGTGTTCGCTGATTACCCAAGAGAGCGCCATGAACCTGGGACTTGAGCCGGGTGCCCCGGTGGCGGCTACAGTTAAGGCACCATTGGTGGATCTGGGGCAGGCAGGAGCCACTACCGATTTGGATCGTAACCGCATTCCGGCAGTGATCACGGGCATCAAACGTACTGCGGTTATCGGCGAGATCATCGGCGAGGCCGCAGACGGAACTTCGCTTTGTGCTCTGGTCTCTGGAGCCACTCTGGATCAGCTCGATCCGGTAATCGGCCAGTTGATGGAGTTTCGCTTCAAGGCGCTGGTGGTGGTGCTGAACAGCTTGTAGCAGTCGCGGTTGCGGGTTCCATTTCACCACGTCCTCCCTTCTGTTTCGAAAGAGGGCGCGTGAATTTCGTTTACCAGTCCAGTATGATATTCATCAGCAGTCAGGACATTTGAGCCCAAGCAGAGGATCAGCCAGAGGGTAAGAATCAGGATTCTTTGTAACATCGTCTTTCCTCCTTTCTACTATGCGCCGAGTGCGTCTGCGACTTCATGCTTGGTCAATGGACGGCCCAGATCCCGGGCCGCGTCTCGTACCGCCTCGGTCAGGGCGGACAAATTCCCTGGGTTACCCGCCCGTCCCAACTGCTTGAGCGCGGCTCCCACGGCTGAGCGGCCGCTCTTGGTTCCGAATTCAATGCGTCTGGCTGACGAAGTCTGCCCCACAGCTTCAGGGGGAAAGGGTTCGTACAGGGCAGGAGCCTTTAGCAGGCCATCCACATGCAGTCCTGATTCGCAGGCAAAGATGTCACGACCGCAGATGGGCTTGTTGCGTGGCACCGCGATATCCGCCAATTCCTCCACCATGCGACACGCTTTGCGAATGGCAGACAGGTCATAACGTTTATCTGCGCTGCGCAGTGACATGAACGAGGCGACCTCCTCCAGGCGCGAGACACCGGTGCGTTCACCGATACCAAGAACCGAGACATCGGCGAAATCGGCCCCAGCCCTGAGAGCCGAGACTGCATTGGCCGTAGCCATGCCAAAATCATCATGACAATGAACGGCGATATGGGCGGGGAAAATGTTACGCAGTGTCGTTGTCAATTCCATCATCGCTGACGGATCCATGATCCCCACGGTATCCGCGATGCGGACGCGATCCGCCCCCAGCTCTGCTGCCCTCCGGGCGACCTGAAGCAGAAATCCCATATCCGCCCGAGAGGCGTCTTCCAGACCGATGGAGACGTAGCCAAAGCCCCGATTGCGGGCCAGGGGAATGAGTTCCCTCAGTTCCAGAAGCAGCTTGTCGCGGGTGGTCCCCAATCGGGACCCCAGATGAGCGTCGGACACGGGAACCCCGATGTTCAGGCGGTCGGCTCCTGCCGCTGCGGCCAGATCGATGTCCACGGCCTTCAGACGTGCCCAGACTGACAGTGCTGTGTTGCCCACCAATCCCCGGGCCCAGGACAGAAGTTCCCCAAGTTCTTTCTGGCCTGCCCACCCTGCTTCGATTTCCTCAATGCCTGCAGTGGCAAGTGTTTTGATCAGTTCACGGCATGCTGAATTGTCGAAAGTCACCCCGTAGGTCTGGGCGCCTTCGCGCAGTGTGGTGTCGATGAGCATTGTTCTGTCTCCTTAAATGTTCGGAAGGTGTTTCGGTTCGGTTGACCTGAAAGAGCAGAACTTGTGCCATTATTAAAACTCCTTTGATTTCAGTGTGATGACATTTTTGTGCGCTGATTCTGAGCCGACATAAAACCCGACATAATTGTAGGTTCTTACGTTTATGTAGGTTCATGAGAAGTGATTTTGTAGGGTGTTTCAGTGTCTCCTTTTTCGTCTTAGTGTAATTATTCTAGCGCCTTGCGCCATTTAATCGATTTTGGCACGGCCGTTGCCTTAAGGAGGGCAAACACCTGCAACCCCAAACGCCAAACATTCGGAGGCACACCATGCGTAAGATCGCAATTTATGGAAAGGGCGGCATCGGCAAGTCCACTACCACTCAGAACACCGTCGCAGGTCTGGCCGCGATGGGTAAGAAAGTCATGATTGTGGGCTGTGACCCCAAGGCAGACTCGACCCGCCTGATGCTGGGTGGTCTGGCTCAGAAGTCCGTGCTCGATACCCTTCGCGAGGAAGGCGAGGATGTGGAACTCGAAGATATCCGCAAGGGTGGCTTCGGCGGCACCTGGTGTGTTGAGTCTGGCGGTCCTGAGCCGGGCGTCGGTTGCGCCGGTCGTGGCATCATCACTTCCATCAACATGCTCGAGTCCCTGGGCGCATACGAAGAGAGTGAGAATCTCGACTATGCCTTCTACGACGTCCTTGGTGATGTTGTCTGCGGTGGATTCGCCATGCCTATTCGTGATGGCAAGGCCGAAGAGATCTACATTGTCTGCTCCGGTGAGATGATGGCCATGTATGCGGCCAACAACATCTGTAAGGGCATCATGAAGTACGCCCAATCCGGTTCCGTGCGCTTGGGCGGCCTGATCTGCAACTCCCGTAACGTGGATAACGAAAAGGAGATGATTCAGGAGCTGGCCAAGAAGCTGGGGACCCAGATGATCTACTTCGTGCCTCGCGACAACGACGTGCAGCGCGCCGAGATCAATCGTCAGACCGTGATCGAATGGAACCCAGAGGCGGGTCAGGCCGATCACTACCGCAACCTGGCCACTGCCATTGATCAGAACGAGATGTTCGTTGTTCCCACCCCCCTGGAAATTGAGGAACTGGAGCAGCTGCTCTTGGACTACGGCCTGCTGGCTGCCTAATTAAATCGATAATAACTGAAATTTCAGGAGAATTTATAATGATGATCATGATCAGAGCCATTGTTCGGCCCGAGAAATCAGACGACGTCCTTGCAGCACTCATGGACGCCGGATTCCCGGCCGTGACCAAATACTCCGTGGCGGGACGCGGCAAGCAGCGCGGCATCAAGATCGGTGAAGTCACCTACGACGAGATCCCCAAAACCATGCTCATGAGTGTGGTCAACGCCGTGGACAAGGACTTTGTCATTGAGACCATCATGACCGCAGCCCGTTCGGGCAAGAAAGGCAATTTCGGTGACGGCAAGATCTTCGTCACGGATGTTGAGGATGTCTACACCATCAGTTCCGGTGTGCAGGATACCGCCGCCGCTTCCGAGGGAGTTCCGGCATGAAGGAAATAATCGCAGTCGTGCGCATGAACATGATGAACCGCACCAAGCAGGCCCTGACCGATGCCGGGGTGGACGCGTTCTTTGCCAACGAGGCCCAGGGCCGAGGCAAGGGGCTGGTCGACAGCAAGGTCCTCGAGGGTGCTGGTGCGGGCTATGAAGAGGCGGTGGAACTGCTGGGCGAGCGTGGAAAATTGTATTCCAAGCGCATCGTCACCGCAGTGGTCCCCACGGAAGACGTGGATGACGTGGTCAAGGCCATTGTCGCGGCCAACAAGACCGGCAAGCCCGGCGATGGAAAGATCTTCGTCGTGCCGGTCGGAGATGCCGTCCGCGTCCGCACCGGGGAGACCGGCGCCGCCTCAATCGTTTAACTGGCCGCCCACGATCTTCCGATGGCTACGTTACTTCGAGAAATCCAAACCCTTACGTATGGCAAATACGTATCGGTCTTGAAATTTTCTCGGGCCTTGCCCTCGAAATTCGTGAGCGCCCAGTGAAAAGGTACTGTTTTACCAGTTAGATAACACCCTCTGAGGAGAGCAGACATGGCCACAGCCAAAAAGAAGCTCGTGAAATGGGAGCCCACCGACATCAAGGAGGAGATGCTTAAGAAGTATCCCCCCAAGGTGGCCCGCAAGCGAGCCAAGCAGATAATGATCAACGAAGCTCTGGAGAATGAGACTCCGGAAATCACCGCCAATGTGCGGACCATTCCGGGAATCATCACCATGCGCGGCTGCACCTACGCAGGCTGCAAGGGCGTTATTCTGGGGCCCACCAGAGACATCGTGAACATCACTCACGGTCCCATCGGTTGCGGATTCTACTCCTGGCTGACCAGGCGCAACCAGACTGACGCTTCGGGCGAAGGTGATGAAAACTACATGCCTTACTGTTTCTCCACCGACATGGAGGATAAGGACATCATCTTCGGTGGTGAGAAGAAGCTCGCAGCTGCCATTCAGGAAGCCTACGACCTGTTTCATCCCAAGGCCATCGCCATCTTCGCCACCTGTCCGGTGGGGCTCATCGGCGACGACATCCATGCCGTGGCGAAGCAGATGAAAGAGAAGTTCGGGGACTGCAACGTCTTTGGTTTCTCCTGCGAAGGCTACAAGGGTGTGTCTCAGTCCGCTGGTCACCACATCGCCAACAACCAGATTTTCAAACATGTGGTGGGCGAGAACGACGAGGAGAAGCCCGGTGAGTACCGAATCAACCTCCTCGGCGAGTATAATATTGGCGGCGACGGATTCGAGATAGATCGCATCCTGAAACTGTGCGGTATCACCAACATCGCCACCTTCTCGGGCAACTCCACCTACGATCAGTTCGCTTCAGCCCACAAAGCCGACCTGAACTGTGTCATGTGTCACCGCTCCATCAACTATGTGGCTGACATGCTCGAGACCAAGTTCGGTATCCCCTGGATCAAGGTGAACTTCATCGGGGCCGAATCCACGGCCAAGAGTCTGCGCAAGATCGGGACTTACTTCGGCGACAAGTCGTTTATCGAGAAGATCGAAGCCGTCATCGCCGCAGAAATGCCTGAGATCGAAGCTGTTGTTGCCGACGTGAGAACCCGTACCGAAGGCAAGACCGCGATGATGTTTGTGGGTGGCTCTCGTGCTCATCACTATCAGGATCTGTTCTCTGAAATGGGAATGAAGACCCTCTCAGCCGGGTACGAGTTCGCCCACCGCGACGACTACGAAGGCCGACATGTGATCCCCAATCTGAAGGTGGATGCGGATAGCCGTAACATCGAGGAAATCACTGTCGAGGCCGACGATACCCGGTATGCGCCGCGCAAAACCGAAGCCGAGTTGGCAGCTCTGGAAGAGGGTGGCTTGAAGTTCAAGGAATACGAAGGCCTGATTCCTGACATGGATAAGGGTTCCCTGATCATCGACGACTGCAACCAGTACGAGGCTGAAAAACTGGTGGAGATCTTGAAGCCCGACATCTTCTGCGCGGGTATCAAGGAAAAGTACTCCATTCAGAAGCTGGGTGTGCCCATGAAACAGCTGCACAGCTATGACTCCGGCGGCCCCTACGCCGGGTTCAAGGGCGCGATCAATTTCTATAAGGAGATCGATCGCCTCACGAACAGCAAGGTCTGGAGTTACATGAAGGCCCCCTGGCAGGAAAGTCCCGAGCTCTCGGCTACTTACGTCTGGGAATAGCGAAGCGGCGGGCCGTTGAAACCGCACCGTCTGCTTTGTCGCAGCGGTTGGTTCAAACCCTCGCGTATCAGTATTACGCGTCCGCCTTGACTCCTCCTGGCTCCTCGCATCCGGCTCGATTTGAGCGGCCCGCGAAGAGAAACAACTGAGAAGGAAGATTACAATGTTATTGAGACATACTCCCAATGAGGTCGCTGAGCGCAAGGCTCTGACCATCAACCCCGCCAAGACCTGCCAGCCGGTGGGGGCCATGTACGCGGCCTTGGGTGTCCACGGATGCCTGCCCCACAGTCATGGTTCGCAGGGCTGCTGTGCCTATCATCGCAGCATGCTGACCAGGCACTACAAGGAACCCGTTTCCGCTGGAACCAGCTCCTTCACCGAAGGCGCATCCGTGTTCGGTGGGCAGGCCAACCTGGTTCAGGCTCTGGACAACATGTTCACTGTGTATGAGCCCGAAGTCGTGGCCGTGCACACCACCTGTTTGTCCGAGACCATCGGCGACGATCTGCCACAGATCACGGACAAGGCCACCAAAGACGGCAAAGTCCCTGAAGGCAAACACGTCATCTATGCCAATACACCCAGCTATGTGGGCACGCACGTGACCGGCTTCTCCAACATGGTCAAAGGTATGGTCAAGCTGGCCGAGTCCACTGGCGTGAAGAACGGCAAAGTCAACGTCATTCCCGGCTGGGTCGAGCCCGCCGATATGGAAGAGATCAAACGCCTGTCTGCCCTGGTTGGCGTGGACATCACCATGTTCCCGGACACCTCGGGTGTTCTCAACGGCCCCCTGTCCGGCAAATACTCCATGTTCCCCGAAGGTGGCACCACCGTGAAGGAACTCAAGAGCACGGGTGATGCCATCGGCACCCTGGCTCTGGGCGAATGGTGTTCTGCCGATGCAGCCCGCCTGCTGGACACCCAGCACAAGGTCCCCTGCAAGGTGCTGGATATGCCCTTTGGCCTGAAGGCCACTGACCGTTTCGTGGATGCCTTGCGCATCATTGCCGGTGTCAACGTGCCCGAAGAAGTGAGCCGTGAGCGCGGGCAGCTGGTGGATATGATCTCGGACATGCACCAGTACTTCTATCACAAGAAGGTTGCTCTGGCCGGTGATCCCGACCAGGTGATCGCCCTGACCGAATTCCTGGTGTCCATCGACATGTGCCCGGTGCATATCGTGACCGGAACACAGAGCAAGAAGGTCAAAGCCAGACTTGAAGAACTGACGGCGGATGTGCCCTTCAAGGTCAATATCGCTGCCAAGGGTGACATGTTCCTGCTCCACCAGTGGATCAAGAACGAGCCTGTGGATCTGATCATTGGCAATACCTACGCCAAGTACATTGCCCGTGATGAGGATATTCCGCTGGTCCGCTTCGGCTTCCCGATCATTGACCGCGTGGGACATCAGTACTTCCCCACCGTCGGCTACAAGGGAGGCCTGCGGCTTTTGGAAATAATCCTGGGACGATTGCTGGACCGTACGGATCGCGATGCTCCCGAAGAAAGCTTCGAACTCGTCTACTAGGCCCATTTGCGGGGGAGGACGAACCTCCCCCGCAATGATTCTCACAACAGGTTCAGCAGGAGCAGCCATGGCCACTGTCCACTCGATTCAAGGCGAACATCCCTGTTTCAGCCCCGGCGCGCGCAAGCGTGTCGGCAGGCTGCATCTGTCGGTTGCACCACGCGCCACGGCCCGTATCCGATTCGCTGGTAGTTCTGTCGGGACACAGGCTTTGCCTCCGGCCGAGGCCTTGGCCCTGCTTGATTCTGTTTTTGCGGACGGGACGGAACTGGGCATCGTGGGCATTACCGGTCCGGGTGATCCGATGGCGACTCCCGAATCCACTCTGGAGACGTTGAAGTTGGTGCGGGCAAAATATCCCGAGCTGCCTTTGTGCCTGACCACGAATGGTTTGGGTGCTGCGGGTCATGCCCATGCTCTGGCAGAATTGGGGTTGGCGCATATCACCGTGCTGGTTGACGCCGTGGACCCCAAGGTGGCGGAGATGATCTACGCCTGGATTCGTCCCGGCACTAGGAACCTGTGTCTGCCTGATGCAGCCGAGTTGCTGGTTTCAGATCAGCTTCGGGCCATTGAAGCCTTTGTGGGGGCTGGAATCCCCGTCAAGGTCAACACCACTGTCTACCGAGGCTGTAACGAAGCTCATATCAGGGACGTGGCTCATACCGTGGCCGATCTCGGAGCCTCGATCATGGCGGTGATGCCGTACCGCGCGCTGGAAGGAAGTGAGGACTATCTCGCGGTGCAGCCCGGCCTGGGAATCATGCGCGAAGTGCGCGAGGCCGCAGGCAGGTACCTCAAGCTGATGCCTCAGGAAGAAACCTGCGGTTGGGATTTGATGGGGCTGGAACGCCCCGTATCGGAAGCCGTCGGCCTTGGACCGGTCCTGCCCAAGCCCTCTGGCCCACGCGTCAATGTTGCCGTGGCCAGCGAAAGCGGCATGGAGATCGACCTGCATCTGGGACAGGCACCCAAATTTTTGATTTACGGGCCTCGCGAAGATGGGTTGCCGTGTCTGCTGGGCACGCGTCCGGCTCCAGCGCCCGGTGGCGGTGATTCCCGTTGGGAAGAATTGGCCCTGACCCTGTCCGACTGTTTTGTACTCCTGGCTGCCGGAGCGGGGGAAAGTCCACGCAAGATCCTGGGAAGTCACGGTATCCAGGTGCTGGTAACCGACGCCGATGCCGAGGGGGCCGTTGATGTCCTCTTTGGTGGCGGGGAAAAGGGCAAGGGACGTGGCGGCAAACGCTAAAACAATTGAACCTCGAATGATTAACCACTGAGACCTCAAAGGAGACGACCATGGCGATTCCCGAACGAATGATTCTTGTCTGTCAGAGCTTCCGCGCGAATGGAGACCCCAAAGGACTCTGTCACAAGCAAACCAATGGTTTTCTCCAATACATCGAAGAAGAGATTCTGGACCGTGGATTGGATTGTCAGATCGCCGCAACAGGCTGCCTGAAGCAGTGCGAGTCCGGGCCGGTGATGGTCGTCCAGCCTGACAACTGGTGGTTCAAGGGTGTGGATAGCGAAGAAGCCATCGATGCCATCCTGGACGGCTTGGAAGAAGGCGAACCCTGTGCTGACTACTTGATTTCATAAAGGAAAAAAACCCAATGCCCATCGTTATTCGTCAGGCCGGTCACCACGACATCGAGCAACTTCTCCCTTTGTTGGGTGAACTGTGCGCCATGGAACAGGATTTTCTGTTCGATGAAGCTCGCCAGCGCCGGGGACTTGAACTGCTTGTCGACGACACGGGATCTTGCGTGCTGATGGCGGAACTGGATGGACAGACGGTGGGCATGTGTACGGCTCAGATTGTCATTTCGACTGCCGAGGGCGGGGCTTCCGCCCTGGTGGAGGATCTGGTGGTGGACAGTCGTTTCAGGGGCCGTGGGCTTGGCAGACGGCTGTTGGGGCGTTTGCGGCGCTGGACCGAAGGGCAGGGCGCCACACGCATGCAACTCCTGGCTGACAGGGATAACGCGGGTGCCCTGGGATTCTATGATCGATGCGGATGGGACCGGACCAATATGATCTGTTTACGGACTACTGATGCTTGCACCGCGGAGGTGCCCCATGAAGAATGAGCTGCTCGAAGAAAGAAAGGGTCAGATCCATACTGTAGGCGAAAGCCCCTTTGACATGGCCTGTAACCGCGAGAGTCTGGCCGGGGCCGTGTCCCAGCGAGCCTGCGTGTTCTGCGGCTCGCGAGTGGTGCTGTATCCCATCGCTGATGCATTGCACCTGGTGCATGGACCCATTGGTTGCGCGGTCTACACCTGGGATATCCGGGGGGCGTTATCCTCCGGACCGGAGCTGCACCGTTTGTCTTTTTCCACCGATTTGCAGGAACGCGATGTGATCTTTGGCGGCGAGACAAAGCTCGAAGCCGCATTGGTCGAACTCATTGAGCGTCACCAGCCCAAGGCTGCCTTTGTCTATTCCACCTGCATCGTCGGTCTGATCGGGGACGATCTGGAAGCGGTGTGTCGCAAGGTCGAGGAACGCTTCGGTATTCCGGTGATGCCTGTGCAGTCCGAGGGTTTCAAGGGCAGCAAGCGCGAAGGCTATCTCGCTGCCTGCAAGGCCATGAACCGGCTTGTGGGTACGGCTGACACCACGGGCATTAGTCCCCTGTCCGTGAACATCTTTGGTGACTTCAATCTGGCTGGTGAAATCTGGATCATCCGTAAGTATCTGGAACGCATGGGTGTGGAAGTCGTGGCCAATGTCACCGGTGATGGCCGGGTGGCCGATGTTCAACGGGCTCACGGTGCTGCATTGAACTTGGTGCAGTGTTCCGGGGCGACCCTGGATCTGGCCAAGATGATGGAAGAGGAGCACGGCGTTCCTCACGTGCGGGTCTCCTATCTTGGCATCGAGGACATGGCCGACTCGCTGTACAAGGTGGCCGAATTTTTCAAGGACATCGACCCGGATATCGAGCGCCGTACAAGCGAGTTGGTGCGCGAGGAACTGGAAGCCCTGATGCCCAAGCTGGCCGGATTGCGCAAGGACCTGGAGGGCAAGCGAGCAGCCATTTACGTGGGCGGGGCCTTCAAGGCGTTCTCGTTGATCAAGGCCTTCAGGCATCTGGGGATGAAAGTTGTGCTTGTGGGATCTCAGACCGGGACCCGTGAGGACTATCGCGAGTTGGCGACCATTACCGATCCCGGCACGGTCATTATCGATGATGCCAACCCCCTCGAACTGTCCAAGTACATCAAGGAAAAGGATGTCGACGTGTTCGTGGGCGGGGTCAAGGAACGACCCATTGCCTTCAAGCTGGGTGTGGGGTTCTGCGACCACAATCACGAGCGCAAGATCGCTCTGGAAGGCTTCATCGGCATGTACAATTTTGCATTGGAGATCCATGCCTCGGCCATGAGCCCGGTCTGGAACTTCATGCCAAGGCGGCGCGGGCGGGCTGAAGGTACGGTTGACTCAGGGGCCCGTGGCCCCGAAGGGAAGGGTTGCCCGCCCTGCGCAGCCACTGCAGGAGGTGCGTCATGATCGCTACTGCTCCCAAGACCAATTACGTCTCCACCACCAATGCCTGCAAGCTCTGCACTCCACTGGGTGCGACCCTGGCTTTTAAGGGTGTTGCTGGCGGGGTTCCGTTTCTGCATGGCTCTCAGGGCTGCGCCACTTACATGCGTCGCTATATCATCAGCCACTTCCGTGAGCCCATGGACATTGCGTCCTCGGCTCTGGGCGAAAAGAATGCCATCTATGGCGGCGGTCCGAATCTGAAGAAGGGCCTGATCAACGTCATGCGCAAATACGCACCCGAAGTCATCGGGGTGGCGACGACCTGTCTGACAGAAACCATCGGTGACGATGTGCATATGATTCTGCATGAATTCCGCCAGGAGTTCGGCGATCTGCCCCTGCCCGCCGTGGTGCAGGTCTCCACGCCCAGTTTTTCCGGTACGCACATGGATGGGTTCCACGGCGCGGTACTGTCTCTGGCCGAGCAGTTGTGTGTGGACCAGGTCGAGCCCACCGGACGCGTTAACGTCATGTCCGGGTTCGTGTCTGCGGAAGATTTGCGCCATATGCGCGAGATTGGCCGAGCTTTCGATCTGGAACTGACGTTATTGCCCGACTATTCGGACACCCTGGATGGTCCCACCTACGACGAATACCAGCCCATCGCAGCGGGGGGGACGACCCTGGAGGAAATCCGCTCCATGTCGGGTGCGCGAGCCTCTCTGGAATTCGGGACCAGCCTGGTGGGGCGCAAGACCGCCGGGGCTTCCTTGGAAAAACGATTTGGTGTGGTTAACCACCAGTTGCCCATGCCCATTGGCCTTCGCGCCACAGATGCCTTGATGGAGACCCTGAGCGAATTGACCGGACAGCCCATTCCAGAAGCTATCGCCGCTGAGCGTGGACGGTTGCTGGACGCCTTGGTGGACGGTCACAAGTACATCGCAGGGCAGCGGGCCGTGGTCTACGGCGATGAGGATATGGTTCTGGGGATGACATCACTTTTGGCTGAAATCGGAATACGCCCCGTGCTGGTCGCCACCGGTGCAGGAGGCGGAGGCTTCGCCGAGGCCGTGCACGAAACCTGTGCCGGACTGCTGCCTGAAATGCCTGAGGTCATGGAGAAGGTTGACTTCCACGACATCGCTGCACGAGCCGGAGAGCTGAAGCCGGACCTGTTGGTGGGCAACAGCAAGGGCTATCGCTACGCCCGTGACTGGAATGCCGATCTCTTGCGCGTCGGGTTCCCCATCCATGATCGCTTCGGTGGGCAGCGCCTGCTGCACTTGGGTTACCGGGGGGCATTGGGGTTGTTCGACAGTCTGGTCAATCTGGCCATCGAACGCAAACAGAACACCTCTGACATCGGCTACGGCTACATTTAGCAGGCTGCTGAAAAGTATCCGAAAGCTGCGTTACTCGAAAAATTCAAACTCTCTCGTATGCCCAATACGCATCAACTTGAATTTTTCTCATGCCTTGCCTTCGAATTTTTTGAGCAGCCTGCGGGGAAATGAATTAATCGCCTCGCCGCAGAATTGAAGACACTGACAAGCTACCTGTTGAAACGGATAATTCGAGTTGATCGCAAGGAGAATCGCCATGACCACGGAACGCAACAAGACCATGCACCCCTGTTTCAACAAAGACGTCAAGGGCGAGTGCGGCAGAGTTCATTTGCCTGTAGCCCCCAAGTGCAACGTGCTGTGCAATTTCTGCAATCGCAAGTTTGACTGTGTAAATGAGTCCCGCCCTGGCGTGACCTCGGCAGTGCTTTCCCCCGGGCAGGCTGCCAAATACATGGAGGATGTCCTGGCCAAGGAACCGCGAATCACGGTGGCAGGCATCGCCGGCCCCGGTGACCCCTTTGCCAATCCGCTGGAGACGCTGGGTACCATGCGTCGCATTCGCGAGAAATTTCCGGACTTGTTGTTTTGTGTCTCCACCAATGGCTTGGCTTTGCCTCCATATCTGGATGACGTGGCCGACCTGGGCGTGACTCATATGACGGTTACGGTCAACGCCGTGGACCCTGTCATCGGTGGAGAGGTCTATAAATGGGTGCGTGACGGTAAAGTGGTCTATCGCGGCAAGGATGCCGGCAAGCTGATTCTGGAGCGTCAGTTGGAATCCATCCGTGGTTTGAAGGCGCGTGGCATCACCGTGAAGGTCAACACCATCATCATTCCCGGGATCAATGACCATCATGTCGAGGAGATCGCCCGGGTCATGAAGGGACTGGATGTGGATTTGCATAATCTGATCCCCATGTATCCCAATCCAGGAACCGGTTTTGGGCATCTTCCAGAACCCACCAAGGCCGAGGTCAATGCCCTGCGTAAGGCCGCTGGAGTTCATGTTCCCCAGATGACTCACTGCAAGCGTTGCCGTGCCGATGCCGTTGGCCTGTTGGATAATGATATTTCAGGCGAAATGGCTGGTTGCCTCTCGGCCTGCTCCAAGATGGAGTTGCCCGTTGCCGAGGCCCGTCCCTATGTGGCTGTGGCAACCCGCGAGGGCATGCTGGTCAATCAGCATCTGGGCGAGGCTTCACGTTTCCAGATCTGGGCAGAACAGGATGGAGCACTGTCCATGGTCGAGGAACGTCAGTCTCCGCCTGCGGGCTGTGGCCCTAAGCGATGGGAGGCCTTGGCAAAGACCTTGAAGGATTGCAGCGCCATCTTTTGCGCCGCAGCAGGTGAAACCCCAAGTCTGCTGTTGGAAGAGAGCGGTATTCAGGTGGAAGCTTGTACTGGATTCATCAGCGATGTCTTGAGTGCTCATTTCGGTGATGGCGATCTGGCTGCCTTCAAGGCCCGCAAGGGCGGCTGTGCCATGGGCTGTGGTGGGGCCGGCGGCGGCGAAGGCTGCGGTTGAGCCGAACCGGTGAAAAACGGGTGCCTGCATTGTTGCTGCGGCGGATTTTAACTCTTGCGTATGAGGAATACGCAGCGATCTCAAATCCGCCTTTCGCCTCGCATCCACACCATTTTTGAACGATTCGGCAGGGCGCACTGCGACGGTGGACGAGGGGGCCGACTACGTCGTTTAACGCCTATGAGCGATTGCGCGGGGCGGCAAAGAAGGAACTTTATGTTTGCCCCGTGATTAACCGTCCGAATTATTTGAAATAGAAGTAATCAACTTTTCACAAGGGAGAACGAACATGAACAAGGGAACTTTGGAAAAAGTGTTTGAATATGCTTCCAAGCCCGTGCAGGGCACCATGTCCCGCAAGTTGCGCAAGGACATTGCCCTGCAGGTTAATGAAGGCCCGGTCTATAGCGAGGCCGTTTTATTCCTGGGCGAAGAGTTTGTGCGTGTGACTTGCCAGGACGATGGCAAGACCATGAATACCTATTACGATTGGGAGATGATCGCCTCGGTGCGAACCATTGGCCCAGCCTCGTAACGCCAAACAGCGGCACTCCTACTGAAAAGGCCCTTCGGATTGAATCCGAGGGGCCTTTTTGTGCAGCTGCAAGTTGGGACTCCTTGCAACCGAGTGAGGGTGGGAGTTACCTTCAAATTTAAGGAACAGTGTTCATTTGGTTCACGCTGCGGCAACGCATGCGCTCCGTCGCCACGCGTTCTTCGAGTCCAAATTTCTTGATGCGGTATCCGATCTGTCGTTCGGTAAGCCCCAGTGCAACACCCGCACGTCGTTTGATCCAATTACTCTCGCGCAGGGCGTTCAGGATTTCGGCTCGTTCGATTTCTTTCAGGGATTGCTTTCTGCCCTGCGAGGTCTGGTGCTGCGCCTGTGGCGCTGGTTCTGAGCTATGGGACTCGGGTGTGATGCGGGTCGATTCCGGCTCCATGGCCAGACCGATGAGCTGCGCGTCAATGCGGTTGGCTTCAGCCATGATCACCAGCCGTTCAACCATGTTTTCCAGTTCCCGAACGTTTCCGGGCCAGTCGTGGTTGTTAAGCAATGTCAGTGCTTCGGGGCTGAAATAGAGGTCGCGCCCATACTCATGGGCCATCTTCCGCAGGAAATGGTTGAGCAGGCCGATGACGTCTTCCTTGCGCCGTCGAAGTGGGGGCACGGTGAGGGGAAAGACATTCAGTCGGTAGTACAGGTCAAGGCGGAATCGTCCCTGATCGACCAGGTCACGCAGGTCGCGGTTGGTGGCTGTCAGGATGCGTACATCAGTGCGGATAGTCCGGTTACCGCCAAGACGTTCAAACTCCCGGTCCTGTAAGACCCTCAGCAGCTTGGCCTGAAGCCCCAGGGAAAGTTCTCCGATTTCATCCAGAAAGATACTGCCTTTGTTGGCATCCTCAAAGCGCCCGGCCTTGGAACCCGTGGCGCCGGTAAAGGCTCCACGTTCGTATCCAAAAAGCTCACTTTCCAGCAGATTTTCAGGGATGCTGGCGCAGTTGACCTTGACGAAGGGGTTGGTCTTGCGATCGGACAGGTCGTGAATGATGCGCGCGATAAGGGTCTTACCTGTGCCGGATTCTCCCAGCAGCAACACAGTTGCCCGAGTTGGGGCCACCTTGGCAACCTGTCGCTCCACCTCCTGCATGGGAGGGCTCTTGCCCACGATGTAAGGGCCGCGTGCTTCCTTGGACAACTGGTATTTGAGAGTCACGTTTTCACGTCGTAGTTCTTCCTCGCGTGCGCGAACGACTTCATTGAGCTTTGTGAACTGGGCGATAAGCGTTGCCAGTACGGTCAGGAATTCGATGTCTTCCTGTACGGTGGTTTCGCCGCTGAACAGCCGGTCTACGGAGAGGACGCCGATGGGTTCGTTATTCAGGATGATGGGCACTCCCGTGTAGGAAATGCGGCAGTCCTGGCTGCTTCGCGCCCCGGTTCTGTCCAGGAACAGGGGGTCGCAGGTGACATCAGGGATATGCAACGGTTTGACGGTGCGGAAGATGGTTCCCGTGACACCTTCGCCGGAGCGATAGACACCACGCTGGCGTTCCTGTTCAGACAGGCCATGTGAGGCCATGATCACCAGATGACCGGAGTCACGGTCCAGAAGGGTAACGGTGGCGCGCTCCATGGACAGGGTCGAGGACAGGATGCGCAAGACTTCCTGCAAGGCCTCTTCCAGATTCAGGGCTTTGTGGATAATGGCACTGACTTCCGAAAGTACCTGGAGCTTGAGGGCGCTGATGCTGCGTGACATGGGATGAGCATTGCAACAACGGTGCCTAAGCTAAAGACTGTGCGCTGAGAGTTTAATACCATGAAATATAAGAATATTCTTTTGGGAATGAATGTGTACAATTTTTGCGATTTGACGATAATGGGATATCACTTCTGAAAAATGTAAATAATAAAAGCTTAGTTTGACATATTTGGATAATGTATAGAGTAGTGAAGGCCCTGAAGGGATACTGCTTTTGCGGAGTGCTAGCCGAGCAATAGCTCTGCCAATTCAACAAAGCCAGCGCCCCCCCTGCTGTGGGAAATCCAGCCGGGTTCAGCGTCAAGTTCACCCCGGAAGTCCAGTACATTGGCCACACCCATGGAATTGGGGAAGAAGCCGAACATGGGGGCGTCATTGGGGGAATCACCGCTAAAGACAATCGAGTCGCGTATGGCATCCAGATCTGTATCGAACTGTTCGCTGAGCATCAGACGGGTCATGGAGAGTTTGTCCCAGTCGCCAAACCAGCCATTGACGTGGATGGAACTGACCTTGGCATGGGCACCGGCTTCTTCGAAAAGCTCGACGATGCGGGCGACCTGAGTCTTGTCCAGGGCAGGGACGTCTTCACAGAAATCGATGGCCAGATCGGCCTCCCTGTAAGGTTGGTCGGCGGACAATCCTGCTCCGGGTACTTCGGCCAGAATGCGTTGGCGCAGTTTGGCCAACTTTCGGCGATCTTCGGTGCGTTGGGGCTCGTCCTTCATGAACCGTCGGATCATTCGTTTTTTGGAATCGTCATAGCGAAAATAGAACGCCCCGTTTTCGCCCACCACTCCGTCCACAGGCCACATGCGGGCAATGTGATCACACCATCCGGCAGGACGTCCCGTGATGGGAATGACTTTCAACCCGGCCTCACGCAAGCGCTGCAAGGCACCGTAGGCCCCGGCACCGAGGCGGCCTTCATCGGTCAAGGTGTCGTCAATGTCCGTGAGAACGAATCGGATGGATTTACGGACGGCTTCGGGCATTTCGGCCAGTGGCTTCATGAGTGCTCTCCGGGGTGAAAAAGGCGCCGCCCCCAGTGGAAGCGGCGCCCATGTCGTTCATTTCATTGAGTCGGTTAGATGATCCGTTCTCTGATCTTGGTAACCAGAATCTCGGCGGCGATGACCACCGCGAAGATGCAGAGCAGAATCAGGGAGACTTCGTCCCACCGGAAAAGGTTCAAAGCCGTGTCCAGAGCCACACCAATGCCGCCAGCACCCACCAGCCCGATGACTGATGATTCGCGGACGTTGATGTCCCAGCGGAACAGGGTGATTCCCCAGAAGGCGGGCGCAATTTGCGGCCAGTAGCCTTTCAGGAAGATGCTGGTCCACGGTGCCCCCGCGGCCTTTAAGGCCTCGATGGGGCCGGGGTCGCATTCTTCCAGGGCCTCGCCCATCAGCTTGCCGCAGAATCCAATGGATCGGAATCCGATGGCCACGGTCCCTGCCAGTGCGCCCGGTCCGAAGACCGCCACGAACAGGATGGCCCAGACCAGGGAGTTGACCGAGCGTGATGAGACAAGGATGAGCTTGGCAAACCAGTTCAGCGCGGGAATACGGGTGATGTTCTTGGCGGACATCAGGCCCACGGGCAGTGCCAGCAGCAGCGCCAGCATGGTGCCAAGTCCTGCGATATTCAGCGTTTCGATCAGGGCATCGTGGATATTGACCGCGTAGCTTCCCGTATCCGGTGGCCACATGCGGGCAAACAGATCTCCGATTTGAGACGGTGCATCATACAGGAACTCGGGAATGATCTCCACTGTACGCAGGGAGAGCATGAATCCGATGGCAATTCCCAGGAAAATGGTGAATCGCGCCAGCCTCTGCGCCGGAGTGAAACGCTCCCATTCATAGTGTTGATCAGTCATTGAACACCGCCTTGACCTTCACGGCCAGATATTCACTGATCATGATCAAACCGATGATGGACAGCAGGATCGTGCACAGGAAGTCGTAGTCAAAGCGCTGGAATGCGGCGAACAATGTTCCACCGATACCACCTGCGCCCACGATGCCGACCATGGTCGAGTTGCGCATGTTGGCGTCGAACTGGTAGGTGGCAAAACCGATGAAACGGTTCAGCACCTGGGGTAACACCGCGTAGATCAGGACGCTCAGGAAGGGTGCTCCTGCGGCTTTGCAGGCTTCAACGGGCTTCAAGGAAATTTCCTCGATAGCCTCGGCAAAGAGTTTGCCGATGAACCCGATGGACGCAAAGATCAGCGTCAGGATGCCCGCCATGGGGCCGAAGCCCACAGCCTTTACGAACAGAATGGCGAAGATCACGGGGTGGAACGAGCGGCACACGCAGATCACGGTGCGCGCCGGCCATGTGGCCCAGGCAGGCATCAAGTTGCGTGCCGACATCAGCCCGATGGGCAGCGACAGGGTGATACCGAATGCCGAGGCAATGATGGCGATTTCCACGGTCTCGATCAGGTTCTCGACAAGCAGCTTCCAGCGCTCGAAATTGGGCGGGATCATTTCGCCCAGGAATTCGGCACCATTGCCGAGGCCCATCACGAAACGGTCCCAGGTGATGTCCAGGGCGCTCAAGGCATAAATCGTGTAGACCGCGAGTGCCACCCAACCCAGCCGGGCGAGATTGTTCGCCGGGAACGGTTTTCTCAGGGTCTGGGAATGGGCGCTCATGTCAGCCACTCCTCGCCGCCATAGATCTGCATCAGGTGTTCATCGGTCAGGTCATCGGGAGAGCCGTCGAACACGATGTGTCCTTCGGACATGCCGATGATCCGGTCGGTGAAGCGCTTGGCGAGATTCACATCATGGATGTTGATGAGTACCGGAATATCCTGGGTGCTGGAAAAATTGTTCAAGAGTTCCATGATTTCCACGGAGGTCTTGGGGTCCAGCGAGGAGGTCGGTTCGTCCGCCATGATGATGTGCGGGTTCTGCATCACAGCACGGGCAATACCTACGCGCTGGCGCTGACCACCGGACAGTTCATCCGCCCGGGCGGTGGCAAAGTCCTCAAGGCCGACCATCTGGATCAGCTCAAAGGCCCGGTCGATGTCCTGTTGCGGGTATTTGCGCAACCAGGCTCGCCAGACGGGGACGAATCCCAGGCGGCCGCAGAGCACGTTTTCAATGACGGTCAGGCGTTCCACGAGGTTGAACTCCTGGAAGACCATGCCGATGTAGTGGCGTGCCAGCCGCAGATCACGTCCGGAAAGAGAGGTGATTTCCTGCCTTGAGACTTCGATGGAGCCGCTGGTGGGTTCGATCAGGCGGTTGATGCATCGGAGCAGTGTGCTCTTGCCCGTGCCTGAAGGACCAATGATGCCGACAGTCGTCCGGCCCGTAACTTCAAAGGATATTCCCTTGAGAACGGGTTTGCCGGAGACGTATTCCTTGACGAGATTGTTGACGGTAAGGGAGCGGGGGCCTTGGCCCCCGTTCCCATTATTTTGATTGTTCACCATATTGCTCTATTACTTCTTTGCCTTTTTCTTGGCAGCCTTTGCTGCTTCTTTTTCTGCCATCTTCTTCAGACCAGCATTGTTGTAGCTGGTGCCCGTGGCGGCGGCGATGTCGCGAATGACTTTCCAGTCGGCAGCGTAGGTCACGGGGTAGAAGCGGTCAGCTCCACCGAAGGTTTTCACCATCTCGGGGGTGAAGCGGTAGGCGTGGAAAGCACCAACGATCTTCTGCGCCAGACCGGGGCACAGCTGATTGGAGTAGCCGAAGGAGGACGTGGGGAACTTGGGGCTGGTGAACACGATACGCAGGGCATCCGCGTCTACACGGCCGGCACGCACCATGCGATGATACACGTCGGAAGCCACAGGAGCGGCGTCATAGTCGCCGTGGGCAACGCCCAGAACGGACTGGTCATGCTTGCCGGAGTAGACCACGGTGTAGTCCTTGTCCGGGGTGATGCCCAGGGGCGGGAACAGGGCCCTGGGGGCCAGGTTGCCGGAGTTGGAAGAGGCGGAGGTATGAGCAACCTTCTTGCCCTTCAGATCGGCAAGGCTCTGGATGGGGCTGTCTTTTTTGACAACCACGATCAGGTTGTAGCCCTGGAAGCCTTCAGCGTAACCCTTGACTGCGATGGGGACATAACCGGCGAGATTGACGGCAAAGCCGGTGGGGCCGGTGGAGAAGCCAGCGATGTGCAGGCGGCCGGAACGCATGGCTTCGACCTCGGCGGCGTTGGACTGCACGGTGTAGTAGACAACCTTTTTGCCAGTGGCTTCACCCAGGTACTCCTGGAAGTCGGCGAAGGCGTCACGGTAGACTGCAGGGTCCTCAACCGGGGTGTAGGTAAACACCAGGGTGCTGGGGTCCTTGCACTGGCCGGCCTCGGCCAGATCGGCCGTGAGGTCTTTGTCGTTGTCACAGTACATCTCGTCCAGAGTGCCTCGATTCTGGCAGTCGGCCGCAAAAGCGGGGGCTGCCAGGGCCAGGACCAAAGCCATGGCCAGCAGGGTCAGCAGTTTTTTCATCATACTCTCCTGTTCCACAAAGGTTTCTCCCAAGGCATGGCCTTCCATACCTTCCTCCTCGACACATCACGGATTCCCGCAACGAACCTTGAAAGTGATCGCAGAGCGACCAACCAAGGCTCCCACCGTTGCAGTAGGGAACCCGTATAAAACTAAAAATTATGGCTTGGCTATGGCCTCCACGGCTGCGTAGGCCGTGGCAATGGCGACGCCTGCACCGCATTTCATCCGAATCCAATCCTGATGGGCCAGGATTGACCCTGCAGCAAAGAGCCGCGGATGGACCGGTGCGTTGTTCTCGTCCAAAGGACGAAATTTATCATCAGTCTGAAGCCCTGTGGTATGTATAGCATGGCCGCGCGGATCAAAGTAGTCGACCTGATACCAGTTCGAGCGGGTTTCGGGTTGAACCACGTCCAGATCGAAAACGGTTTCGGCAATGCCGTCCAACGAGCCTGCCAAGCCTCCTCCGAGGAAGCGGCCCGAAGCCAGCAGCACGTGATTCGCTCTGACCTCACGCTCCACGGGTTGGCCAGTTATACGCAGGGTAAATGGCGAATCCGAAGCCGGTATTGTTCCGGAGATCTGCTGTTGGCAGAACAAGTCTACACCAATTTCAGGCAGCTTGTCCTCGAAGGCTTCCTTGAGGCGGATTCCGGGAACTCCCGGAGGCATGGTGGGTACTTCGAAGACCGGTACGCCAAGACGCATGGCGAGGTCCTGGGCGACCTTGATGGGCCTGTGCATGCCCATGACAGCGGGCATCCCGACGGCCCTGGCATCGCTCAGAAGGGGCGCGATGGCCTCGGCCAAACGCTGCCTGGCATCTGGGGTTTCCAGAGTGCGCGCCAGTTGCTCGGTATAGAGTTCTCCGCTTTCGAACCCGGGGAATTCGATGCGCTCTGCCCGCAGTCCGGGCCAGAATTCTTTCAGGTTAGCCACGACCTGGCGTGCGGAAAAGCCCTTGAGGCCCTTGAAACCCAGGATCAAGGTCGGGGTTTTTTCCTCCAGGGCGATACACCCGGGCAGAACCGTCTTGGGAACACACCAAGTGTGCTTGAGTGTTCCAGCCGGTGAAATGACGCGGTAGTTGCGGTCACTCCCTGCCTGATAGGAAACCCCGGCATAGCGCAGGAACTCGATCAGATCATGAAAAGCGCAGCGGATGTCCTCTGGACTGATTTTGCCATAGGGGTGTCCGGGGAAGGCTTCGAGCAGCGCCGGAATCCCGGCGAATGGCTGATGAATGGTTCGGATCCCATCGTCCTTGCCCGAGGCGGGGATGGCCCCCAGCACGTCGAACACACCACTTGTGTAGGAAATCGCTCCTGTGCTGCCTGCCTGAACCACGGAGAGCCCTTGCTTGCGGGCGAACACTGCGGCGGCCATGCCGGCAATGCCAGTGCCCACGATGGCGAGATCGCAGGTGAGGTTGGTGGAAGGCGTCATGCTATTCCACCTCCTGCGGATCATCAGGGTTGACCAGCTCCAGGCCGAGGAGACCACAGTGCAGGGCTTCGGCCAGTTCGGCCTGAACGAGTTGTGCATTCCAGAGCGCCGGGCGCTGGCCCTTGAACCGTTCCTCGAAGAATTCACGCATTTTGACCAGTCCCTGGCGAGAGTCCATTTGTCCATTTTCATAGAGGTGTGCGGCAACGCGGACTCCGCAGAATGCGCCCTGGCAGGAGCCTTTGCCAATGCGGCTGCGCTTGCCCAGAGCCTGAAGTCCCGGGTCGGGAAACTCGTCGCGGCAGGAGTGGATGATTTCATCCACGGCACTGGCGGGAACCATCTCGCATTCGCACAGCAGTTCATCGCCGGAGTCGTGTCGTGCTGCCCACAGCTTGGGAGCGCGCCCGGGCTCGGTCCATTCGCAGGCGCTGGCCTCGGGCAGAGGTTCACTGACTGTGAGACTCGGTTTGGTGTTGCCCAATCGGCGGCACACCAGATCGGCTGTTTTTTCGGCCATCATGCGGAAGGTGGTCAGTTTGCCGCCAGCCACGGAACAGAAATTCGACAGGTTTGCATCCTCATGGTCGAACAGGGCAAAGCCTCGGCTCACGGATCGACCATCGCCACCGCCTGCACTGATCAGAGGGCGTACGCCGCAGTAAGCGCGGACATAGCGCGTATCCATCAGCGAGGGAATCATACCCGCTCCCTGGCGGACGTTGACGTCCACTTCGGCCACGGTGGGCCGGGCCAGGTCCGGGTTCGGGATGGTCACGGATGTGGTGCCCAGAATGGAAACAGTGCCTCCGGGAACCAGAATATCTCCGTCTCCGGGGGGACGCAGTCGGTTGACCACCCGGTCGGTCATGCGCTCGTGGGTCACCAGCAGAGTGCCCTGGGAATAGAGCATGGAAATGTCGGCCCCGGCCATGGCGGCGACTCGGTCGGTCCAGGCCCCGGCGGCATTGACGATTTGTGTGGCTTCGATGCTTGATTTCTCGCCGGTAACGGTATTCACCAATTGGACTCGAACGATGCGCCCGGCCTCGATATCGAAGCCGATCACAGCCGTGCGCCGCAAGAGAGTGGAGCCGGTCAGGGCCTTGGCGTGGGCCATGTTCTCGAGAGAAAGCTTGAACGGATCGATGGATGCATCGGCAACTTCATAAGCTGCGATAAGCTTGTCCGAGAGGACGGGTTCCATTTCGCGGGCCAGATCTGGATCGATGGTCTTGACCGGGACTCCGGCCTTGGCGCACCAGCCGGGATAATCGGCGATGAAATTTTCATCGTCACCCTGAACGGCAACGAACAGCCCGCCACAGTCCTCGACGCACTGGGGAGCCAAGCGCTTGAGCAGCAGGTTTTCCTCGTGGCATTCCCGGGCTGCTTCGGTATCATTAGATACGTATCGCCCGCCACTGTGCAGCAGGCCGTGGTTGCCTCCCGACGCGCCAGCATTGATGTCGCCGCTTTCAGTCACCACGCAGTGCACACCGCGCAGGGCGAGATCGCGTGCGATGCCCGTGCCGGTGGCTCCGGCACCGATGATCAGAACATCAGTCTGCATTGGCGCCTTCCACGGTGGCCACAGGCTGAGCCTGCGGGTATGATGAGTCGTGCAGCGGGAACATGGCCGCATGCTGCATGGGGTACTCCTTTCGGGCATTTTGCCCCTGGTGGCCTGCCGAAGCGTGTTTGCACGCCCCGAACAGGGTAGTTCTAGTTGAACGAATTGTTGAGTGCAACCTTTCTATCACTAAATTGTACCACTTCTGATAAGGTGCAAATAGCTTGCGTGATCGATCAGGCTACGAATAGTTGTGTGAGCAATTGCCTTGCCGGGGCGGGGGTAGTATACCGCGCCATTGAAAAGGCCACCCCGTACCGGGGCGGCCAACATGAAGGACAAATTATGAGTGAATCATACACTTCCAAGCGGCCTTCTTTCAAGGCCAAAGCCATGGAATTATTGCCTCAGGACGGGCATTATACCACGTGTCTGACCTGTGGGTTGTGTTCCTCGGGCTGCCCTGCCTCTGGGCTTGAGGGCATGGATCCTCGCAAGTTCCTGCGCATGGCCTCTCTGGGGCTGGACCAGGAACTGGTCGAGACTCCCTGGGTCTGGATGTGCACCATGTGCAAGCGCTGCCAGCACGTCTGCCCCATGAATATCGATATTCCGAGTCTGATCTATTATGCCCGTACCTGTTGGCCGCGTGAAAAGCGGCCCAAAGGCATCGTGGCTTCCTGCGATCAGAGCCTGAAAACCGCCACGCATTCGGCTATGGGCGCCAGTCCTGAGGACTTTGCCTTTGTGGTCGAAGACGTTTTGGACGAGGTCCATGAGTCACAGCCTGGGCAGGAGCATTTGCAGGCCCCGCTGAACAAGAAGGGTGCACACTTTTTCCTGAATCAGAACTCTCGTGAACCCATGACCGAGCCGGATGAGATGGTTCCGTTGTGGAAGATTCTGGATTACGTGGGGGCTGATTGGACTTATGCCACCCTGGGGTGGGCGGCGGAGAACTATTGCATGTTCGCCGCTGACGAGAAAAACTGGGAAAAGATTGTGCGCGGGAAGGTGGAGGCCGTGGAAGAGTTGGACTGCAAAGTCTGGCTCAATACTGAGTGAGGACACGAATTCTACGCAGTCCGGGCCGGGCTGCAAAAATTCAATATCACTCCCTCGTTTTCCCTGGAGAGCGTCATTTCCTGGTACGCCCGCTGGATTCGCGAAGGCAAGTTGCCTGTGAACAGCGACTGGAACCGTGAATTGGGTTTGAAATTCACGGTACAGGATCCTTGCCAGTTGGTGCGCAAATCCCAGGGCGATAACATCGCCAACGACCTGCGTTTCGTGGTCAAGGCTGTGGTGGGCGAGGAGAACTTTGTGGACATGCACCCCAACAAGTCCAACAACTATTGTTGCGGTGGTGGTGGCGGTTCCCTGCAGTCCGGGTATAATGAAGCTCGGCGTGCATATGGCAAGCGCAAACGGGATCAGATTGTGGCCACGGGCGCGCATTATTGCATTGCCCCATGCCATAACTGTCACTCCCAGATTCACGACCTTGCGGATCACTTTGAGGAGAACTGGCATACAGTCCACCTCTGGACGCTGATTTGCCTGTCCCTCGGAATTCTGGGCGAGAACGAGCGCGCTTATCTCGGGCCGGAGCTGGAAGCCTTGGGGCTTTGAACAGTCAGTGCTTAATGTGAGCCATCATGATTGAAATGAAAACGGGCGCTCCCTTGCGGGAACGCCCGTTTTTTATTGTGGCATGAAAGATCGGCTCGCGATCTCAACATGGTGGGCCCCTGTTGTTGTCATGGCTTGGACCCGGCTCCGGTCTGCCCGCGCTAGGCGCTGGTCATGGCGTCATTCAATTCTTCAATGCGTCCGGCGATGTCTTCGGCCTCGACGATTTCAGTCACGAGTGCAACACATTTGGCTCCGTGGCTGGTCACCTGGGCTATGTTGTGAACCTTGATTCCACCGATGGCCACAAAGGGCAGATCGATGTTTTTCGCCACATGGTTCAGGTACTCAAAGCCTACGGGTTCGCACACATCTTCCTTGGTAAAGGTCCGGAAGATGGGGCCTACACCAATGTAGTCGGCACCGTTCCGCAAGGCAGCCCGAGCTTCCTCGGGGGCGTGGGTGGACAGGCCAATGGCCATGTCTTCGCCCACCAACTCGCGTACGGCAGGCACGGGCAGGTCCTCCTGTCCCACATGGACACCGTCGGCATCCACCAGCAGGGCCAGATCAATATCGTCATTGATGATCAAGGCGGCCCCGGCCTGGCGCGTCATTTCGCGCAGGGCGATACATTCCTTGTATTTAGCACCCATTTTCTTGGTCTTTTCGCGGTATTGGATGATCTTGATTCCCGCATCCAACATGGCGCGAACGACATCGATGTTGTTTCGTCCTGCGGAAAACTTTTCGGCAGTCAGGCAATAGAGCCCGCCTGTGCTGATGAATGTGGTCACCAGCTCTCGTCCGTTAGTCATGGTGTTCCTCCATATAACGATCAAGCACGTGCGCCAGCACGGCATCGGCCTGTTTGGCAGCAGCTACTCCCACCATGGGGGCCAGTGGTGGTGCGGTGGCTCCGCATTCCGTTTCCATGTCGCCCACGAGAATGAAGTCGTCGCGCAGGCGGCGGGTGACAATGGCATCAGCCCTGCCGCAACCGCCCATGCCCGAGGCCGCGACAAAGAGCTTATTCTGCATCAGCATGGCCTCGGCCAGCATCTTCTTGGCTGCGGGATCGTCCAATGCTTCCACCACCACGTCGCAATCCGCGAACAGGTCGGCGGCATTGCCTTTGTCTATCCGGAGGTTGTGGGCAGTGATCCGCGCGTCCGGGTTGATGGCCCACAGGTTTTCGGACAGCGCATCCACCTTGGCCATGCCCACCTGATTCAGGAAGTAGAATTGCCGGTTCAGGTTTGAGGGTTCGACCATGTCGAAATCCGAGATGACCAGACGAACAAATCCAGAGCGGACCAAATGCATGGCGCAGTTGGAACCCAGCCCTCCGGCTCCGGCGATGCCGATGGTGATCTGTCTGAAGTATTTCAGAACATCTTCACCCAAATAGGCGGCCATGCCCTGTTCGGCGATATTCATCGGGCGATCTCGTGACTGCCGGGGGAAGTGATGGGTTCCCAGTCCTTGAACACGGGCTGGTATCCCCGTGTTTTCAGAGCGCTGCACATTTCATCCACACTACGCGGGTCAGAGATATCGAATTGAGCAGTGTCGTTGCCTTTGGTGTGACCGCCAACAGCTGTGGTCACACCGGCAGACATGCGCGTGACGCCCAGAGGCAGAATATTGTCGCGGAACTCCGGGGCCTCGCGAGTGGAAATGGTGATTGAGACCCGGGGCAGGAACAATCTGAGGGCGGTCATGATCTGAACGAGTTGTCGGTCGTCCACGATGTGTGCGGGCTGGAACGCCCCGGTATGGGGTCGCATGCGTGGTAGGGACACGGCAATATCAACGCCGGGATAGGCGTGCAGCAGATGAGCGGCGTGCATCCCTGTCATGAACGATTCGCGTCGCCAGTCATCCAGGCCCAGCAACCCACCGATATTGACCACTCGCATTCCCGCGCGGCAACCCCGGTCCGGGGCTTCCAAGCGATAATCGTAAACCCGCTTTGGACCTGCCGGGTGCAGCTTTTCGTAAAGCTCCTTATTATAAGTCTCCTGAAAGACTGTGAGCCCATCCACCCCGGCACCGATCAGGCGGACGTAGTCGGCTTCGTCCATGGGGAAGACTTCAATGGACACGGAGGGAAAGATCGGGGCGAGGACGGTGACGGCCTCTTCCAGATAATCCACTCCGGCCTTGTTCGGGGCCTCACCGGTCAGGATCAGCAGGTGCTTCAGGCCTGTAGCTGCAATGGCCTCGGCTTCGACTCGCAGCTCGTCCATGCTCAGTTGGCTCCGCGGAATATCGTTGCGTGCATTGAATCCACAGTAAACACAGTGGTTGCTGCAATGATTAGCCAGATAGAGCGGGGTGAACAATTGGATGGTGCGTCCGAAATGCTGGAGCGTACGCTTGTGAGCGGCCTGGGCCATGGCTTCGAGATGCGGCTCGGCAGCGGGCGACAATAGCGCCATGTAGTCCTCGGAGGACAGGGTGGGCTTGTCCAATGCTCGCAGCACGGCATTTTCCCCAAAATTACGGATCATATCTCCCAGGGGTTGGCGATCAAGCTCCTTGCAGGCGGGCAGAAAGCTCATGACTGACCTCCACCGAGGAATCCGGTCAGTGGTGAAGACGCTGTGGCCAGGGTTCGCGTGGCTCCAGGCCCTGCCAGAAACGCCTGACGACCAGCGGCTACGGCATTTCCAAAGGCATGGCCCATGGCAATGGGGTCGTCTGCGGTGGCAATGGCGGTGTTGACCAGCACGGCATCAGCGCCCATTTCCATGGCCTGACAGGCCTCGCTGGGTTTGCCGATACCCGCATCCACGATGATGGGCAGGTCGATCTCCTCGATCAGGATACGCACCATTTCCTCGGTGCGTAGGCCCCGGTTGGTTCCAATGGGGGCGCCCAAGGGCATGATTGCGGCGGCACCTGCGTCCACGAGGCTACGGGCGACGTACAGATCCGGGTTCATGTAGGGCAGCACCACGAATCCTTCCTTGGAAAGAACCTCGGTGGCCTTGGCGGTTTCATAACCGTCGGGCAGTAGATATTTGGAGTCGGAAATGACTTCGATTTTGATCCAGTCTCCACAGCCCATGGCCCTGGCCAGTCGTGCGATGCGGATGGCTTCGTCCGCATTGCGGGCACCAGAGGTGTTGGGCAGCAGGGTCATCTGCTCGGGGATGTGCTGCATGATGTTGTCAGTGGCTGCATCCATATCCACACGACGCAGCGCTGTGGTGATGACCTGAGAACCCGAAGCCTCACAGACCTGGGGGATCAGGGTGTCGTCGGCAAATTTGCCAGTGCCGATGAACAGGCGGCTCTGCAGGCTTTTACCGCCGATGTCGAAGAGATCGTTCATGGAATTCATGCTCCTCAGCCTCCGCCGACAAAGCGGAGGATTTCCAGGCGATCGCCATCGACCAGCTCTGTGGTCCCAAAGGCGTCGCCCTGAATGATGTCGCCGTTTCTTTCTACGACAACGGAAGCTGGATCGAGCTCTTTATTTCGCAACAGGGCCAGTACGGTGGTCAGTGGCGGAAGGGTCGTTTCCTGGCCGTTTATGGTGACGGTCATGGGTGCTCCAGCGTTTGGCTGGGGTGATTTACCTGAGGAGGTCGGTCGAGGGGCCGTCGTCCTGAAAAAAGAAAAGCGCTTGCATCGGGTGCATGCGCGGTTCGGACGAGGTCTGGAAATGTCGAAACCGGCTTCCCTACGGCAGCATCAACTGCGTCAGGTTCAAAGGGTCGGGAACAAGTCCCTTCTCAGCCCGTGGGCTCCCCCAGCGTTTTGATAGATTTATGAGGTTTCGATGTGCTTGTAAAGGCATGAACCGGGCCGATTGGTCAATATTCTGCTTCTCTGAGATTTCAAGCCTGCCTGCGCCTTAATAATTCCTTTGAGCCACTGGTGTGTTTGTCGTGCTTTAGAACACGCGTAATGAGAGTGGGATTGAAAACGAAAAAGGCCCGAAGCAGATGCTCCGGGCCTTTTATGTTGTGTTGAACTCGGTTACTTCTGGCTGGCGAACCATGTGGCGAGGTCAGCGATGTCCTGATCGGACAGGCTGGCGGCCTTTTTGTTCATGAATTTATTGATGAGCTTCCCTGTTTTGAAATCTGTAAGTGTCTGAGTCAACTTCTCCTCGGACCAGCCTTCCAGTTCGCCCTTGTGGCATTTGCAGCCTTTGGCTAGCTTTTCGCCATTGGAGGCATTGCCAGCAGCAAACAGGTTGGCACCTGTGAAGACCATTATTCCCAGCATGAACGTAATGACGAGCTTTTTCAGCATGCGTTCTCCATGATGTCTGTGAGGGTTACAGGGGGCGAGCCCCTTGCAAACAGGCCCTTGATGGGGCAGATTTTCCTTTGTGAATGAGACTTATACCAAAGGTGGCATTAATGGGCTATAGAAACATGCAGGAATGCCTGCTCGCTCTGGAAGAACAGGGGCAACTGGTTCGCATCCGCGAGGAGATGGAACCCAATATCGAGATAGGGGTCGTGCAGCGACGAGTGTTTCAGGCTGGTGGCCCTGCATTGCTGTTTGAGAATGTGCGCGGAACCAGATTTCCCATGGTCGCCAACGTGTTCGGCACTCTGGATCGGGTTCGCTTCCTGTTTCGCGACACTCTCGGGCTTCTGGAGCGGTTGTTCCAACTCAAGGTCGACCCTCTGGTCGCATTGAAGCAGCCCTGGAAATATCTGAAGACCCCGCTTGCCTTGTATAACACCATGCCCAAGTCTCAGCCTGGTGGGCCGGTAATGGCTCATAAAACCACCATTTCCGAGCTGCCGCATCTGAAGTCCTGGCCCCTGGACGGCGGTGCGTATGTGACCCTGCCGCAGGTCTATTCCGAGAGCCCGAACAAGCCCGGTTTCGGAGGCTCCAACCTGGGTATGTACCGGGTGCAACTCACCGGCAACGATTATCAGCCTGATCGTGAAGTGGGCCTGCATTACCAGATCCACAGGGGGCTGGGGCACCACCATTCAGAGGCCCTTGCCAAGGGTGAATCTCTGCCTGTGAACGTCTTTGTCGGTGGGCCTCCGGCCATGACCATGGGCGCGATCATGCCCCTGCCCGACGGGATGCCCGAGCTGTTTTTTGCCGGAGCGCTGGCCGGCCACCGCATGCAGATGGTTAAACGCCCGGGGCAGTTGCCCATTCTGGCACAGGCCGATTTTTGCATCTGTGGGCATATCTCGGCCCGGGGCGAAAAGCCCGAAGGGCCCTTTGGCGACCACCTGGGTTATTACAGCCTTGCACATGATTTCCCGGTACTCACTGTGGATGCGGTGTATCATCGCGACGGTGCGGTCTGGCCGTTCACCACTGTGGGGCGCCCCCCGCAGGAAGACACGATGTTCGGGGCCTTCATTCATGAATTGACTTCCGAGCTGGTACCAACAGTGTTCTCGGGAGTACACGAAGTCCATGCCGTGGACGCTGCTGGAGTGCATCCTCTGCTTCTGGCTGTGGGCAGTGAGCGTTATGTTCCCTATGCCGAGGAGCGTCGCCCTCAGGAACTGCTGACCAACGGCATGGCCCTGTTGGGCACAAGCCAGACCTCGCTTTCCAAGTACGTACTCATTGCCGCCCGCGAGGACGATGCACATCTGAGCGCACACCACATTCCCGAATTCATCCGGCACATGCTGGAGCGGGTTGATTTGACCCGCGACTTGCATTTTGTGACCCGGACAACCATGGATACCCTGGATTATTCCGGTATCAGCCTGAATCAGGGCTCCAAGCTGCTTTGGGCTTCCTGTGGGCCTAAGAGGCGGACCTTGGCTGTAACGCCGCCTTCGGACCTCTCCCTGCCTCCTGGATTCTCGGATCTGCGAGTCTTTGCCCCGGGCATTCTGGTTGTGCGCGGTCCGGCCCACAAGCGCGGGCGTGATGAGCATGATCCGCTCATGAATCGACTGGCCAATGCCTTGGACAAATCCGGTGGATTGGATGGATTCCCGCTGGTCGTCTGTGTGGATGATGCCGAGTTCACTGCCCGTGATTGGGACAATTTCCTGTGGGTGGCCTTTACCCGCTCGGACCCGGCAACGGACATGTATGGTGCTGGAGCCTTTACCCATTGCAAGCATTGGGGCTGCACAGGGCCGTTGGTTCTCGATGGCCGGTTGAAGACCTACCATGCCCCGCCTCTGGAAGATGACCCGGATGTGGAACGGCGAGTGGATGCTTTGGGCGCTCCCGGTGGTCCGCTGCATGGCATCATCTAACGAAGTCGTTGCCCCGGTCTTTGGAATTCGGTACCCACGGGAACTGTTGTGCGAACATTGATTTGATTCATTGCGGGCTCTGGCCCGCTGAGAGGAAATAGAATGAAGAAACCTTTGCTTGCTGCGGCCTTGGCCGCACTGCTGCTGCCGGGTTGTGCGGCTCAGCTTTCGGATCAGGAACTGGATCAGCGTATTCAGAAAACACTGCGCGAGAATCCCGAGATCGTCTTGCAGGCGCTGGAAAACGATTCCATCGCCGTGTTGGAGTTGGCTGAGGCCGGTTCCAAAGCGCGTCGGGCACGGGATGCTGAAAAGCGTTTTTATGAAAAGTTGGCTGATCCTCTTGATCCGACCATTGACCTCCAGCGACCGATGCTGGGTGATGCACAGGCACCCGTCACCGTGGTGGCCTATACGGATTTCCTGTGTGCCTATTGCGCCAAGGGTGCCAAAAATATGAAGGAACTCATGCGCCGCCATCCGGGCAAGATTCGTTACATGGCGAAGCATGTTCCCATGTCCGAGACTGGAGAGTTCGGGGGGCGGTTGTTCGAGGCCCTTGGGTTCCAGGACCCTGCCCTGGCCTGGGAGTTTTACATGTTGGCCTTTGAGCATCAGGATGAGGTTCGCAACGCCGAAGATCAGCAGGCCAAGCTGCTGGAGTATGCGACTCAGGTCGAGGGTGTTGACGCTGTGCGCCTGGCTCAGGACCTGAGTGACGAGCGTCTAAGCGGCTTTGTGCGTGATGATTTTCTGGAATTCCAGAGCTACGGTTTCCGCGGAGTACCCGTCTATTTGTACAACGGTGCCCCCCTTGAAGGCTCGATGCCTTTGGAGTTTCTGGAGAAGGCTGTTGCCAGAATTCTGGGTGACGCGACATCGGGACAGGATGAATTCACTGCCGAGGAAGCAGGGGCCTGCCTGGACTGCCTGGATAAGTAGTTTAGGGCTGTCGATAGAGGCTCGATTGCGGTGTTGCTGCAAACAAATCAAACCCTTATGTGCGGCAAGGTACACTTCGGTCTTTATTTTTTCTTTTGCCCTGCCTTCAAGTATCTCTCAATAGACTGATGGGATTGTTGAGATGCGATGAATTTGGAAAGTCCGGTCCCGCTTGGGGGCCGGGCTTTTTTGCGTGATATTTGTGGAAGATCGCCCACGAACCGCAGCAACGGTATTTCTTACAGTGGCGGTTCGTGGCGAGGAATTTATTCTCGGTCTGGAGGGATCAGTTCGTTTCTTGGTTGTCCAGAGCATAGGCCTCGCAGATGCTGTCAAAGCAGTCCAGGGTGTCGGGACTTCTGCCACGCATGTAGACCGCAAGAATTTTGTTGTCACCGGGCAGCCACGCCTTGCCTTTGAGTGCCCTGTACGCACCGTTACGCTTTAGCCGGGCCAGCAGGCCCGGGCGAGGTTGGGCTTGTCCGGAGGCTGCAGATGGTCCCGGCCCAGGCACAAAGAATCCGGGTTCGGCTCCACATCCGCCATAGAGTTTATCCGTATAGGTATGCAGGGCTGTATTGCCCAGCAGCACGTCTGCCGGTCCCAGCCGATCAAGGATCAACTCCGTGGCGCCCCTCCGGGATCGGCCTGCAAAGCGTAGCCTGAAGTGGCCGGGGTGAAACGAGTAGGATGACAGCCTCAGTTCACCGGGAACTAAAGCCTTGATGCCGTATGCGGCCCAAGGGACATGGCCGTCGGTTCCATGAAATCGTATTCCCGCCAGCAGGCGCGCCGCAGCGCCCCAAGATGGGGGCATGCTCTCAGGAAAGACGACCTGGGCCAGTGCAGCGGTGTGGGCCTGAGGGCAGTGCAAAATCAGGCCTGCAGCCTGTTGCTTACCCGATGCGGTCCAGGCGAAAGTTTTGGTTTCTATTTTGGTGTTTTCCAGAACCTCGGCGGCCGCAGTGATTTGAAGAGGGACTTCGGCATGGGTCGCTCCGGCAGCGATTTCACCACCAACCTTGTCCAGGCGCTTGCGAGCATCAAACCCTCGTGTGCCTCGTTCCCATTTCAACTCAAGAAACAGGCCGCCTGTGCCCGTTGCCCGCAGGGAGTGGGCTTCAAGCTCCACGGGGTCCCAGTCAGGAGGGACGTCCAGGCTGACGCCGTTCCAGGCCAGGGTTTTCCAGGGGGGAGCGGAATTGGGCATAGGTCAGCGGGAGATGTGGTCGCCAAGATTAAAGTCGCGCCCGTGCATGTGATGCTTTGGCTTGGGATGACTTTGCTTCCAGCATTGGTGCTCTGCTGGGAACAGTGAGCGGTGCGTCAGCTTGACGGAGATACGTTCAATATTCAGATCCACTTTATCCAAGACTGTGGCCTCGGAGTTGACCGCCACTGTGTCGTCCAGACAGGAGGTCTTGCGGTATTCCCTGCCCCAGCCTTGTCGAATACTCGCAATGGACCTCATGATATCTTGGGCAAAGGCTGATTTAGAGGCCATACGCAGGCTCAGTAGTACAAAAAATAAACATTGAAAGACGATAGACATTGTCTGTGTTGATGTCCAGAACTCGGCGGAAGGAGCAGGGGAGTCTGCGTTGTTGAATGATGTGGTTTGTCACGGAGTCAGTTCATGATGGTTCATGAATCCTGCGTTGAAAATGCCCGTGTGGGAATGGCGATTGCTGCGCGAGAGATCGTACGATGGAAGCTGTAGTTGCTCGAAAGGCTGAATGTTGGGACTTGTCTCGGAGAGAGGGGCGGGGTAAGTTTGGCTTAATCAATATATTAATTTTTGATGATTTTGAGCCCGTAGTGTGACTGAAAATATATTACTGGTGGGAATTGCTCTCCAGGCCGTGTGACCTTAGTGGCAATAAAAGTCACAGGCGTGATTCGTCGTTCAAAGCCGTTGCAGGACAAAGGAGCTGTCATGTTCAGGGGGAAAGAAACAGATTTTCTGCCCGTCGATCGAGCGAGCACTGAAGAATTGAACAGGGATGTCAGAGCCGTGGGCAAGGCGGTGCCCGCTGCTCTGGTGGATATGTTCCCCATCGGAATTGTAGTGATCAATCAATATCGACAGATCGTGTTTGCCAACTCGGCCTTCAAAGGCGTGGCGGCAACCAGCGGAACCAACGAACCTGTTGGGCTGCGGCCCGGCGAGGCCTTGGGCTGCGTGCATGGCTGCAGCGCAGAAAGTGGCTGTGGTACCACCCGGTTTTGTCGTCACTGTGGTGCTGTTCTGGCCATTCTGGAAAGCCTGCGGGGCCATCAGGCGGCTGAGGAATGTCGCATGGTGCGCAAGGGGGCTGTGGGTGATGAATCACTTGATTTGCAGGTATTCACCTCTCCTTTGGAAGTGGAAGGCAGACGATACAGCTTGTTTTCCGCTTTGGATATCAGCCATGAAAAACGCAGAAGCGCCATGGAGCGAATTTTCTTCCACGATGTGTTGAATAGTGCCTCAGGCATGTACATGCTTTCAGGATTGATGGAGGAGGGAATTGGCCCGGAACGAGAGGAGGCTGGAGCTCTGTTGCGTCAATCCTCATCCAAAATGCTTGAGCTGATTTTGTCGCAGAAGGATTTGTTGGCGGCTGAGCAGGGCCATTTACAGGTGTGCTTCGAAGATGCGGAATCCAGGGATGTGCTGGAGCAGGTTCGCGACAAGATGCTTCGGCGTCCAGAGGCGCAGGACCGAGTGCTTGTGCTGAGTGAGAACGTGAGCCCGGTGGCGTTTGTCAGCGATGAAAAGCTGCTCGGTCGTGTGCTGGGGAATCTGGTCCTCAATGCCCTTGAAGCAGCGGATCCCATTGATACCGTGACGTTGGATTGCCGGACAGTGAATGGTGAGGTGGAGTTTCTCGTGCATAACGAAGGTGTGATGCCTGAAGATGTCCAACTGCAACTGTTCAAACGTTCGTTTTCCACCAAGGGCCAGGGGCGCGGACTTGGGTTGTATGCTGCTCGGCTGATGGGTGAAGGGTATCTGGGAGGAACACTTTCCTTCTGTTCCAATGATGCCACTGGCACGGTGTTCAGTCTGCGGGTGCCCATTGGGCATCCTGAAATGCAGTGATTCGAATCAGGCTCAGAGGACGTAAGATCATGAGGCCGGGGCGTGTGCGCTCCGGCCTTTTACTGTCGTCGTGGAGTGGGTCGATGGGCACCCGCTCAAGTGACCTGAGGTGCCGGGGCCCAACCCCTGGCAGACATGCCTATCCGGCCCATGGTGCATGAGAATACGGCCAGTAGTACCGGGGCGTAGCGTCGCCATCTCCAGATTAGCTTACAAAATGAGCTGGCTGAGTGTGTTGAGGTCTGTTTCAGCCCCCTGGTGATAGTAGATGTCCGAAATGTACCAAGCGTATGGGTGGACGGCTGGCGAGGTCTTCGAGCAGGACATCCAGAAAATGGACGGCGTTATCATTCATGCGCTGGTGATGAAGCATGACCCCACACAGGCCCGACCTCAGTGTGTGCTCAATGTCGTGAAGCAGGTGAATTCTGTCCTGGGTGGCATCGGCATCGCGCCGGGTGTGCAGGTTCACGTTGACTCGGAATTCCGGCAGGTTGTGTGGGGCCTCTGGAGAGGCTGTTTGGTCTCTTGAAAGGGCCTTGAATCCGGCTTCGGGCAGAAGCTCGAGCGCTTGTGCGGATATGTTGTTCCAGGGCGGGGTAAACACGGGGGTGAACTGGTCGCCCAGAAACTGCTCCAGTCGTTGTCGTCCTCGAACCATGTCCGAAAGTAATTCTCCCGCAGGGCGGGCCGGTCCGAATTCGTGGTTTCGTCCATCGGGCTCATGGTTTTTGTGCCTCCAGCCGTGCTGATGCCAGCACCAGAGCGGGGATGGCCCTCCTGCCTGTTCCAACTGTGATTCCCATCGTGTCTGCGTGAGCCATGCGGGCACCAGCGCAGGGCATAACGGGGTGTTGTGTTTGGCAAAGGTCTCGAACATGACACCGGACAAGGTCCCCGCCACACCTACATCGTCTGCCCTGAAGAACATGTGCAACTGCTTGTTGCTGGAAGTTTCAAGGGCACGATCAAGGCATTGCTTGATGTCCTCGCGCATGGTGGGCCAGGGGGAGAGCCAGAGGGGGGAGGTGGGATGACGTAAACTCATTGTAGTGCTCGCTGTCGGAGAATGGGCGCCGTGGATGTGTTATCATTAAGGCCTATGGAGTGCTGAATGGGTTCTTCAGCCAGGGCCTGGACCATTAAGCTTGCCCGGATGCCTGTTGCGTTTTCGTCGTGGATCAGGCGGGGAAAATTGGCGTCCATGGCAAGGGGCGGCAATGGGTAATGGGAAATGTTAGAGGGCAGGGTAATGCCTATCTCCCTCTCTCCGCTGACCAGGGTCAAGTCATGATGATTCGACAGGGCATGTGTGATCTCCAGGCTACGAAAGAAGTGACCAATCCCTAATACATGTGGGCTGTAATGCCGGATGCGCATGGTCAGAGTTCCATGTTCAGGTGCAAAATGTTGAAACGGCCATTGGAATAGGTCAGTTCATGCAATGTCCGCTTGGCCACAGGATCTGGTGTGTCAGGCTCGAAACCAAGCTCAAGCAGGTCGTAGATCAGGCATTTGACCACTCCAAGGTGGGTCACCACCAGAATTGTATCCTCGGGGTGTTTCAGGATGGTGTCGTTTAAGGCTGCTTTGGCGCGAGCCAACACTTCCTTGCGATTTTCTCCACCGGGTGGTCGAAACTCCCAGGCGGCTTTCTCCTGGCGCCTGAATTCGCCACCAGAATTGGTTAGCAGGTCGGGCAGAGTCCGACCGACCCAGTGCCCCCAATCCTGTTCACGAAGGCGCTGGTCAGTCATCAACGGGAGTCCAAGTGACTGGTTCACCAACTGTGCGGTCTGCATCGCGCGTCCCAGATCGCTTGCCAAAATAAGCGTGTATCCTCGTCCGGCAAGGGTATGCCCCCAAGCCAGGGCCTGATCTCTCCCCGTGGGGGAGAGATCAGTTTCGCATTGGCCCTGGATTCGTTTCTCGCGATTCCAGAGCGTTTCGGCGTGGCGTATCAGTCCCAAGCGTATGGTTGTCATGTTTGCTTTCCTTTGTGTCCTGCCACAACCTTTTGCATGACCGCATCCATCAGGGCATAGCTTTGATGGATATCATGCCGTTCTTTTACGAAAGAGGTTGCATTGGAGCTCATGCGCTGACGTAATTCATCGTCTTCAAGCAGGGTCCGGATGGCGGAAACAAAGGCTCGTTCATCCCAGGAAGGGGTGATGAGTCCACTCTGCCCATGACTTATGACTTCGGGGGCCCCGGCGTGGTCCCAAGCCACGGTCGGCAGTCCGCAGGATTGGGCTTCCAGATAAACCATGCCCAGCCCCTCGTTGATGCCAGGGAAGGCGAAGACGTCGCCCGCGCTGAAGACTTGAGATAATTCTTCTCGGGGGACAAGACCCAGAAAGCGCACTTTACCGGGCAGGAGATTGCGGCCCAATTGTTCGAGTTCCTCGCGACCTGGCCCATCGCCAGCCAGGACCAGTTGCAGTCCGGGGATATTCCTAGCAAGGGCTGCGCAGGCCTTGAAGACCCATCTCAGTCCATCAAGTTTGATGCCGGGGCGGAACATGGCTGCCGAAATGACCACGGAACCGTCCTTGGCCTTCCATTTATCACGTAGGGCTTGGCGGGCCTGCGGATCAAATTGGAATTGACTGGGCTGAATGCCGGGCCGAAAATGGGTCGCATGTTCCTTGGACACGACGCGCAGGATGTTGAGCCAGTCGCCGCGTTTGTTGGCAAAATGATGATCGGCCGCTCGCAGAGCCCGTAGATTCAGGAAGTATCCGGGTATGGACTTCCATTGCCAGAAGCGTTTGAGGGCGTAGCTGCCTGCCAGGATGAAATAGGGGATACCTGCTCGTCTTGATGCCCACGGCCCGATGACATCAGGGGCCTTGTAGTATGAATGGTAGGTCAACCATGCGTCGCAACCCCTGGCTTGTCTGACGGCATGACGCGCAGCTCGTAACGTGTCTGTCCACAGTGCAGGTTTGCGCCATAACCACTTGCTGCTTGGGGTGCTGATAGGGAGGACTTCATGACCTTGATCCCTTAGATATTCCATCATGTCACGGGCGATGGTGTCATCCCCCGATATTCGCGGATGGTCCAAGGGCTTGAAGGGGGTGTGTAGTGCAATTCGCATGTTCGATAATTGTTATTCGTTTGCTGGTTTCAGCAGCTTTTTCGGGCCTTCACGCGAATTCTTTAGGTTTCATTTTATTTTTTTGGATTTCGTTGTCTGCGTATGTGCGGGGCAAACGCTCGATGAGTGTACGGTTGTCAAAGATATCCTCGGCCCGACGTCGGGCAGCAGGAATGATTTTGTCCAGGAAACGGCTATCCGCAAGCAGGCGTTCAATGGCCAGGACCAGAGCCTCATGATCGTCGGGTGCGGCCAGCATTCCCTTTCTTCGTACAGCACCAGTATGCCTGATATCGTTGTTGCTACCATGGGTCCCCTCCATGTCCATCCTTTCGGCGATGACGCTGGGGATTGCGTCTTGGTCATCATCCAGAGTTTCTTGGCAGCCAAGAACGAATCAATCCGCTCTGCGCTAAACAGTCAGCACTTGCTCGTGAGGGATGGTCCCAGGCAGTTCAACCATATCCTCCAGTTCCAATGATAGGATTAGCGAGATGCTTTCGGCTTTGTTCGGCCCGTCACGCCTCCCCAGAAAAATGTATCAGAGTGCCAACCCTTGTCTGCTTCGCCAAGGGCGAGTATTGGAGTGGAGAAATTGAGAATGTCATTGTTTTTAGAAGGGTAAACTGCCATGTCAGAAGACAGAACTCAAGCCGAGTTGCTCGTCGAGATTAAATCCTTGAAGCGTGAGAATGCGGCCCTCAAAGGCCACGTTGTGGGTGTCGAGATCGATGCTTTTCTCAGAAGTCTGCTGGATGATGTTCAGGGCATCAGCGTGCAGGGGTACGGGGCTGACTGTATCGTAAGCTATTGGAATAAGGCCAGTGAAGTGCTCTATGGTTATAGTGCCGAAGAGGCTTTGGGGAATGATCTGGTGGAAATGATCATCCCTGAACCGGCGCGCCCCGCTGTGCGGGCTTTGATTGCCGAAGCCGTGATGACCGGGTGCATGCCACCACCTGAAGAGCTTGAATTGCTGCACAAGGATGGTTCTCTTGTGCCGGTATTGTCGAGCCACAGCGTGATCAAGCTCCAAGGAGCCTCCCCCATGCTGTTTTGCATCGATGTGGATATGACTTCACTGAAACGAGTGGAGCGAGAACTGAAGCGCTCTCTTGTGGAAAAGGATTTGCTGCTGCGCGAAGTTCACCACCGCGTGAAGAATAATTTGCAGGTGGTGTCAAGCCTTCTGGATATGAGTGGACGCAGGGCCAAGACCGAGGAAGCTCAGGTCTTATGCCGTGATCTGGGGGCGAAAATCATCAGCATGTCCATGGTGCACAGCCAACTCTATCAGGATGATCATCTGAGCGAGATTGATATGGCGCACCACGTTCGCCATCTCTGGGGGCATCTCAGAGGATTGTTCTCTGCCACCCGAATTGAAGCCAGGATGAATATGCAGGATGTTCTGCTGCCTGTGAGCATGGCGCTTCCACTGGGGCTGGTGATCGGCGAGTTGGCGACGAATGTGCTCAACCATGCATTTCCCGACGGGAGAGGCGGTCTGGTTGAATTTTCTCTGGAAAGTGATTCAAGGCAGGTTCGGTTCACCATCCGGGACCATGGAGTGGGGCTTGGTGATAATGAAACCGGAGCCGCCGGGAAGCTGGGACTGAAGCTTGTTCGGAGCATCGTGTCTTATCAACTCAAGGGTGATATTCATTTTCGGACTGAGGGGGGCACTGCCGTGGCCATATGCTTCCCCTGGACAGAGGTTGGTCACCATGATTGTCCATGTCCAGTCGCTCCTCGGGAATGTGTCTGAGCAGTGATCAGAGAAGTCAGGGGGGGCGGGGATGCTTTCCGCCTCTATCTCTCCTGCGGGGATATTTTTTCGGTGCATTGATTCCATTCTCTCCCTTGCCTTATATTTTACTCCTGTCGGTGGTGTTGAATATTGTCGGGCATGACTGTTGTCGCGAATGGGGGGGCTGCCTCGATACTTGGGGCATTCCCATCAACCTGGAAATTCTGTATAGGATGAAGTGACTTCGATCATTCGACTCCAAGGGGGATGCATGTATATTCAGTGTTTGGACTGCCGCAAGAAACTCAAGGTCAAATCCGGATCCATTCCGTATCAGGGCGCTGTGGTCTCCTGCCCAGGCTGTGGTGGCAAGCTGAAGGTGGCCCCTCGCGATAATCAGGAAGCGGACATGACCAAGATTCCGGTCAACAAGCGCAAGCATAAGAAAGAGGTCAAGTGGCATGACCGCATGACTGAGATGATCAGAGGCTTTGGTTATCAATCCAAGACTCATGAATTTAACATGCTGTTCAGCTTGATGAAGGAGTATCGGAAACGCTTTGGTATCACCTTCTTCGACATCACCTGCTCGGCTCGTTTGGCCCATGTGGATCGGGAGTTGGCGTATAACGTTCTCGAGTTTTCCGGCAAATGCTGCGTGCCTCCTGCCAATGGCTTCGAGAGTTGTGTGGCTTCCATGATCGAAGGTACTTCCGAGGTCCTGAATTCTAAGGATTCAACCGGCCGCTACACCGTCGAGCCAGTGATGCGGGTGCAGTATCCTGATTCTTTTCCTGCGCTGATCAAATTCTCCTTGGATGCGGCATTCGAAACCTCATATGGGGAAGTGTTGTACGGCAACGCCGTGCGCATCGATTTGTCGCTGGACAACCTGCGTAGTGTACGTGCTCCTTTCGATGGTAAAGACCTTGTGCGCTATGCCCGTATCGAGATGGCCAGATATCCGGTGGATACAGGGCGGTTGACTTTTGCCCAGCGAACAACACCAGGGCTGCACGTTCATACTGAGCCGGATCCTGAGTTGCGTTGTGGAGATCCCGATGTGCTCAGCCTGATTGAACAGTATTCGTAAATCCTTTCAGCTTTCTGCAGTTTGGTTTTTCCTGACGGATTCCCTACCTCTAAAGGGTGCTTTTGAAAGCGCCTGCTTTGAGCCAATGATGGTGTTGCTTTACATAACAAGCCAAGATATATGACTATTTTGTGCTGTGGCTACTGGTGCGTTCTTGTGCCAGGCAGATGTCTTTGTCGCGCCTCATTCATCTTTTGAAAAAATAATTTTCCTTCCATAATTCTCCTCTTGAAGAGGGGTATTTATGCATGCTGATGCGATTGCGCTTCTGCCAAATGGGTAGAGGAGTATGTTTTAATCAATATTGGCTGCATGTTGCTTTGTTTTAGCTGATGCAGTGAGTGTTTGATTGAACTATAGCTATTCCATACTTATTCACTCTGTAATTGATAAACTCAGCCAAAATCAATCCATACCTGTGTGGTAGAAATTCGTAAGGTGTTGACTATAAAGAAAACATATTGTTAAGAATGGCTTAATTCCTACTCTCTCAAGAGGATAGTATTCGGTAGGACTTGCCGGAGAGTCGAATCGGACGACGATGAACACGCCTGTACAATCATTACCGCATCGGTCGGTCTACTACATTAGATTGCAGGTGCGGCGAGAGGCGAACAGATACAGCCTTCATAATCCTCATAATCCTGGCGGATGCACGTCGAAGGAGGAGCCATGGTGGATGTCGGTTTGTGGAACTGGGAACCAGGCGAACGGGTCGTCAGCGACGTGTCCGGCTGGGCCGACCGGTTTGAGTGGGTCGAAGAATTTTGTGTCAGCCCTGACGGTGAAAGAATCGCCGCCGTGGTCAATAAGGGTGACCTGCAGTTCACGGTCTGCGTGAATGGAGAGGCTTGGGAAGGGGATTACGATAGGGTTTGGCACCCCAAGTATTCACCTGATGGTCGACTGACCGCCTTGGCAACTGAAATGGCTGAATGGACTCTTGTCGTCGAGGGCGAAGCCTGGGAAGGCAGTTACGCCTATGCCTGGGGTACTAAATTTTCCGAGAATGGTCAGGTTATTGCGTGTGCCGTGCAGCAGGATGGCATGTATGGATGGGCCGTTGATGGCAAACCGTGGGAAACCATGTATGAAGCCGCCACGGATTTTGAGCTATCCAGTGATGGAAAAACCACCGCTGCAGCCGTGCAGACAGTGAGCTTCGGACAGGCAGACATATTTACCTTCCAGAAAGGGGGGTACTCTTGTGCGGTAAACGGCAAGGCCTGGGACGATAACTTCGTCAATATCTTCCATCTCAGCATCAGTCCCGACGGGGCACATGTGGCTGCCGAGGCCCGGACGTCACTGTACGACTATACCATCGTGTTGGACGGAAAGCCCTGGGGCAAAAGCTATCCATGCGTCTGGAAACCCGTGTTCAATCCGAGCACAGGTGAAGTGACGGCGCCGGTCCGCATTGCGGGCAAGTGGACCATGGCCAACGAGGCGGGTCCGCTCTGGCAGCCGTTCTTCAATTGTTGGCATGCCTTCTACAGTCAGGATGGTGCTCATCTGGCGGCACTGGTTGCCCCCGAATACGGGCGCTGGACCATCGCTGTGGATGGCAAGCCTTGGCGCAGTACCTTCAGCAGCTATGTCGGAGAGGCATCATTCTCTTCTGACGGCGAGCTGGTGGCTTGTCTCGGTAAGGATGGGGATGTCTGGAAGATTGCGGTTCAGGGCCAGATCTGGCCCGGAAAATACGACATGGCCTGGAAGCCCGTCTTCAGTCCCGGAGGGGCTCATGTGGCTGCCAAGGTCGAGCGTGGTGGCAAATATACCGTGGTCGTGGACGGCAATGAACTGCCGGGTGGTTTTGACCAGTGTTGGGAGCCCGCATTCAGTCCTGATGGGCGGTTCCTCCTTATTCGCGCTGTGGAAGGCGGTAAGTATGTCCGTCGTGTACTGCCCATCACGGACTTCAAATAGGAGGGGGGAAGCATGAACGCATTCTACAACCTCGTGAGTGGTCCTCTGGTTTGGGTGGCCTTTGCCGTTTTTATCGGTGGCAGCGTCTGGAAAATGACCTCGTTGCTCAGCGAAGCCAGAAAAAAAGATAATCACATTTTTGAATACTGGAGCTGGGGGCACGCTATCCTGTCCTATATCCACTGGTTGTTGCCCTTTGGGAGCGAGAATTCCAAACAGCAGCCCGTGATGAGCCTTGTGACGTTTCTATTTCATCTCGGAATCATACTCGTCCCTGTTTTCACCATGGGGCATATAGTGCTGCTGGAAGAAGGGGCGTTGGGCTGGTCCTGGCCGACTCTGCCGGATCAGGTGGCGGACATTGCCGCCTGGGTCGTGGTGGGCGGCTGTTGCTACTTTGCCTGGCGCAGGTTGACTCTGGAGCAGGTCCGCTATGTCACCTCTCCTGCCGACTTCGGCATTCTGATCATGGTCGCTGCACCGTTCGTGACTGGCCTCATGGCCTATCATGGCTGGGGCGACAATCTGCTGATGACCAGCCTGCACATGTTCTCGGGCGAGATCATGCTTGTGGCTATCCCGTTCACCAGGCTTTCGCACATGCTCACCTTCTGGGTGATCCGTGGCTATACAGCTTCGGAATTCGGTGCGGTCCGTCACGTCAGAGATTGGTAATCAGCAAGGAGGAAAACCGACATGTCGGAAGCCGAAGCTAAAAAGAAGATCGACATCGACAATATTCAGGACGCGGGCCTGGATCAGGGCGTAGCCAAGTTGACGCCGGAGCATATCGAGAAAGTGATCAATCAGGTCATGGATGCCGAGACCGGGGCGCGTATGAAGATGTACGTGGACACCTGTGTGCATTGTGGCCTGTGTTCCGAAGCCTGCCATTGGTATCAATCCTACGACCGGCAGCCCCGGTTCTCGCCAGTGGGCAAGGTGAAGCAGACCATCTGGAAAATTGTTCATCAAAAGGGAAAGCTGACCCCGCAGGAAGTGCGGGAACTTGCCGTGGTGGCCTATACGGAGTGCAACCTTTGCCGTCGCTGCCAGCAGTATTGTCCCTTTGGCATCGAGATCGCCTACATGATCGCCATGGTCAGGCGTATTTGCCACAAACTGGGCGTTACTCCGCAGTATATGCAGGACACCTGTCACAGTCATTCAGCCACGTTGAACCAGATGTGGGTCAAAGAAGATGAATGGACTGATAGCCTGCAATGGCAAGAGGACGAGGCTCGGGATGAGTTCCCGGATCTGCGTATTCCCGTCGGTAAGGAAGGGGCCGAGATCATGTACTCGGTCATCGCCCCGGAGCCCAAGTTCAGAACCCAACTCATCTATCAGGCGGCAAGTATCTTCCATGAATCCGGCGCGGACTGGACCATGCCCGAGACGCGTGGCTGGGACAATTCGAACATGGCGATGTTTTCCGGTGATACTGAACTGGCTGGTCGTATCGTCAAGGAACATTTCGAATCCGCAATGCGGCTCAAGGTCAAGCGCATCGTCATGGGCGAGTGCGGGCATGCCTATCGGGCCGTGTATGATGTGGGAAATCGCTGGAATGCATGGAAAATGTTCCCCATTCCCGTGATTCATTCGGTGCAGTTTTTCTATGAGCTGATCACCAGCGGCAAGATCAAGTGCGCCGAGAAATATCCCGAGAAGGTGTCCTTCAATGACCCCTGCAACATTTCGCGAGGGATGGGGCTGCACGATATGGGGCGCCATGTGACCGAGGTCTTTTGCGACGAATTGATCGAGATGCATCCCAACCGTGAGCATAACCTGTGCTGTTGTGCCGGAGGCGGAGTGATCAACTGTGGCCCGCCGTGGAAGAACAAACGCATCCTGGGCAATTCTGCCAAGGCCGACCAACTCAAGCGCGTTGTGGATCTAGGTGTGACGACCATTGTCGCCCCCTGTCACAACTGCCATGGTGGACTGGATGACATCATTCACCACTACGGATTGCCACTGAAGTTGAAATTCCTGGGCGACATCATTTATGCGCACATGGAAAAGACGCGGGCGGTCGAATAACCGGCGGGTCCATAGGACTCCAAACAAGGAGACGCGACATGAATGTCAAAAGAATAGTGCCGCACCTGATCGTCGTCCTGCTGGTGGCCTTTGTCTGGCTTCCGACGGCTCTGTCTCAGGACGATATTGTTGAATTGAAAAGCGATGCCTTTATGAAGCACACAAGGCCTGCAGCGGTGTTCATGCACGATGCCCATAACGAAAAAGCGGGTCTGGAAGATTGCTTCCGCTGCCACCATCTTTATGAGGATGGCAAGCTCGTGCCTGAAGAGGATTCGGCAGGCACAGCCTGTGCCGATTGTCATGCTCTCAAGAAGCAGGGCGGTCAGCCGGGGCTGATGACGGCTTATCATAAGCAGTGCAAGGGGTGTCATGTAGAGCAGGACAAGGGTCCCCTGGCTTGTGGTCAATGTCATGTAAAGGATTAAAAAGGCTTCTGACAATCAGTAGCTCATGATCGGAAAATGGCCCCTTTTCGTGTGAACGTTCTCACGCGAAAAGGGGTTTTTTCGTGCATATGGCCCATTGTCTCCCTGTTTGGAGGACAATGGGCCGCTTCGTGTGTCACCAAGCTGAAATAACTTGAATATTGTCAACGATATCCCTTGTTAAGATTTATACCCTTTTCGTAGGGGAATTGCCTATGGTTTTAGTATGATTACGAATTATTTTAATATGTTATGGGCCTTTTGCTGGACAAGAAACGCGGGTCATGATTAAGGGATTTTGTCAAAGTTGAGGCTCGGTAGGTAAGCGATCGGGGCGCGGTCCCGAACGATGTCAGAGCGACACAGACGCCGCAATGGAAGGAGGGTAGTCGTGGATACCTCAACATGGAGTTGGGAACCAGGCGAGAGGCTCATAGTTGACCTCAATGCCTGCAAAGACAAATACGAGTGGATCGAGGAGCTGCACGTCAGCCCTGATGGTGAAAAGCTCGGTGCTGTAGTCAACGTGCAGGGTGAATTTTCGGCCTGTATCAACGGTGAAGCATGGGATGAGACCTTTGAACGGGTCTGGAACCTTAAATTTGGGCCCAAGGGCCAGCTTACGGGCTGTGCTTCCGACATGGGCGAGTGGAAGTTTGTGGTTGACGGACAGCCCTGGGACGACACCTACGGGTATGTCTGGAATACTATGTTCAGCAAAGACGGGTCCAAAATTTGTACGGCCGTTCAGCAGGACATGAAGTATGGCGCGGCCATCGACGGTGTTCTCTGGGAGAACCTGTACGAAAACGCGACTGGCTTTGTCCTGAGTGACTGTGGCAACCATGCCGCCGCTGCTGTCCAGGTTGATCAGATGGGACAGGCGGAGATCGATAAGTTCGCAGCCGGCATTTACACCGTAGCTGTGGACGGCAAGGCTTGGAATACCAAGTTTACAAACGTCTTTGGTCTCGTCTTTAATCCCGACGGCTCGCGCATTGCCGCCGAGGTCAGACTGAATCTCTACGACTACACGATCGCAGTAGATGGCAAACCTTGGACGCAGACCTATCAGGGGACATGGGCTCCGACATTCAACCCGGTATCCGGTGCAGTCATTGCCCCGGTGCGTCAGGGTGGAAAATGGACCCTGGCTCAGGATGGTCTTCCCATCTGGGACTTCTTTGTCAACTGCTGGCAGCCTCAGTTCAGCCAGGATGGTAGCACACTGGCGGCCATTGTTGCCACTGCGCTGGGTTCCTGGACTGTTGCCGTGGATGGGCGTCCCTGGAACGTGACTGCGGATGCCATGGTCAGTGATCTGGTCGTGTCGCACAATGGCGGGCTGATTGCCGCATTGGGCAAGACTGGCGAACAGTGGACCGCTTTTGTCAACGGTAAGGCCTGGCCTAATCGTTACGACATGGCTTGGGCTCCTGTTCTTTCTCCCGATGGTGAGCATGTTGCCGCCAAGGTGGAAAAGAACGGCAAGTACACTGTGGTCGTGGACGGCAAGGAATACAGCCGCGCCGGCGACAACTGCTTCGATCCCGTCTTCAGCCCGGATTCGCGCTTCGTGCTGGTGAAGATGGTCGAGGGCGGCAAGTACTATCGCCGCGTCGTGCCAATCGCCGAATTCAAGTAACAGGGGGTAAGCCATGCACGCGTTTTACAATCTCGTCAGCGGCCCCTTGGTTTGGGTGGCCTTTGCCATCTTTCTGATTGGCAGCATTTGGAAGGTCTTTTCGCTGCTCTCAGGCACCAAGAAAAAAGACGGCTACGTCTTTACGTACTGGAGCTGGGGCCACGCGATTCAATCCTATATTCATTGGCTCATTCCCTTTATGAGCGAAAACTCGCGCCAGCAGCCCTTGATGAGTGTCATGACGTTCCTGGCGCATCTGGGAATCGTGCTGGTGCCGATTTTCACCATGGGGCACATCGTGCTTCTGGAGGAAGGGGCTCTGGGGCTGTCCTGGATCGCTTTGCCGGATCAGGTGGCAGATTACGCTGCCTGGGCTGTCATTGCCGGCTGTTGCTTCTTCGCTTATCGCCGCCTGGTTCTGCCGCAGGTCAAGTTTGTGACCTCGTGCTCGGACTTTGTCATTCTGGCCATTGTCGTCGCTCCGTTTCTTACGGGTGCGATGGCTTACCACGGCTGGGGTGACAATCTGCTGATGACCAGTTTGCACATGTTATCAGGTGAGATCATGCTGGTGGCGATTCCGTTCACCAAGCTCTCGCACATGCTGACCTTCTGGTACACGCGTGGTTATACCGCGTCCGAGTTCGGAGCTGTGCGCAAAGTGTACGACTGGTAAGCGACTGATCAACTAGAACGCTTCCGTGAGGAGACGATTATGTCCGATACTGCAGAACACACCGAAGCTGCCGAGCCTGTACTGACCTTCCTGGAGAAGGTTCATGCCAAGGCCGAGCAGGATCAGGTGGACGGAAAATACGCCGCGTTTGAAAAGATTGAGGACGTCGGCATTGATCAGGGCGTAGCAAGGCTGACGCCCGAGAAAATCCAAAAGACCATCAATGGTGTCCTCAAAGGTGAATGCGGCACACGCATGAAGACCTATGTGGAAACCTGTGTGCACTGTGGCTTGTGCTCTGATGCATGCCACCACTACCTGTCCAACGACAAGAATCCCAAGTATTCGCCTGTCGGAAAAGTCAAGCGTACCATCTGGAACATGCTCGACAAGGACGGCAAGCTCACTCCAGAGGAGTGTCGCGAGGCAGTGATTGTGGCGCAGACGGAGTGTAACCTCTGTCGTCGTTGCCAGCAGTTCTGTCCCTTTGGTATTGATATCGCCTATATGATTTCGACCGTAAGGCGAATCAGCTTCAAGCTGGGCATTACCCCGCAATACATTCAGGACACCGCCAACTCTCATTCGGTGACCATGAACCAGATGTGGGTCAAGGACGACGAATGGCCGGATACCCTGCAGTGGCAGGAAGATGAAGGCCGTGACGAGATTCCCAGACTGCGCATTCCTGTTGATAAGGAAGGGGCAGACTTCATGTACTCGGTCATTGCGCCCGAGCCGAAGTTCCGGACCCACTTGATCAACCAGGCGGCAGTGATCTTCGATCAGGCCGGTTGCGATTGGACCATGCCTCAGCTTCCCGGTTGGGATAACTCCGACATGGCCATGTTCACCGGTGATTTTGAGACCATGGGGCGCGTCAAGAAGATGCACTATGAAGTGGCTCAGAAACTCCGCGTCAAGAAAATAGTCATGGGCGAGTGCGGACATGCTTTCCGTAGCGTCTACGATGTGGGTAACCGCTGGTTGGGTTGGCGTATGCCTCCCATCGAGATGGTTCATTCCATCGAGTTCTTCGCGCAGCTGTTCCGCGAGGGACGCATCAAGCTGAAGGACAAGTATCCAGAACAGGTTACCTTCCATGATCCCTGCAACACCGTGCGTGGTCGTGGCCTGCACGAGGATGGTCGTTACGTGGCCAACCTGTTGACTCAGGGTGTGGTGGAGATGAGCCCTAGCAAGCTGTACAACTACTGTTGTAATGCCGGTGGTGGCGTCATCAACTGTGGTCCTCCGTGGAAGACCAAGCGGGTGCTTTCTAATAAGATCAAAGCTGAACAACTGGCGCGCATGAAGGACCGGGGGATCAACACCATTGTTTCCCCTTGTCACAACTGCCACGGTGGCTTGGAAGACATCATCCACCACTACGGTTTGGAAATGGAACTCAAGTTCCTGGGCGACCTGATCTATGAGCTCATGGAAAAGCCCGGGGCTGTGGAATAGGAACCTCAAGGAGAAGGGATATGAACGCAAGAACTATCGTCACCCTCGTCCTGGTTGGGCTCCTGACCGTGCTCTTTGTGGGCGCAGCCCAGTCTCAGGATGATATGGTGCAGTTGAAAGCCGATGCCTTTGTTACGCATACCCGTCCTGCAGCTGTCTTCGTCCATGACGAACACAACGAAAAGGCCGGAGTGGAAGACTGTAACGCCTGCCATCACGTGTACGAAGACGGCAAGTTCATGGCGGATGATGACTCTGCCGGAACCGCCTGTTCCGAGTGCCATATGCTGAAGGCCAATGGCCGCCAGCCTGGCCTCATGGTGGCCTATCACAAGCAGTGTAAGAGCTGTCACGAAGCCGAAGGCAAGGGCCCCATGGCCTGTGGCCAGTGCCACGTGAAGTAATGGCCTAAGACGGTAACCGTCGACCTAAACGACGGTCAATGCAAAGCCCCACCCCGCGCGATGTCCCTTGTCGCGGGGTGGGGCCTTTGTCGTTTCAGGTGAGGGCTAGTCTGTCAGGTGGAGCCCGTCGAAGGGGTCTTCGGGCATCCCGATGGCCATGAGCTTCCACATCCCTGCCCGGAAGTAACAGGCCTCGAACAGTCCTCCGCAATTGATCATGAGGCGCCCTTTGCCCGTCTTGCCAAGAACGCGGGCGAGTTCGTCGAATATGCTGGTCAGATCTGCAGGTGAATCACTAACGCCTCTGGCGCCACATAGATTGAGAGCACCTGTGTCGGCCTCGTATTCAACGAGATTGAACAAATCATCCAGGTAGCCTTTGCGCTTGGCGAAAGCCTTGTCGTCCACGCCTGTAAAGTTGCCGCAGTGCATGCTGCAGGTTTCCGAATGCATTGTTATTCCTCCATGGTTCTCTATCGCCGAATTTGGCTAGGTGAACATGTTGATGGCACAACCTTCGGCCAACTTCAGATATTCCTCTGCGTTCATGACCTCGACGTCTTCAATGAGATCATCCTTGGTCATCTTCATCATCTCCAGAGTCATATGGCAAGCAACGAGCCTGACACCTTCGATCTGGGCTATCTCAAGCAGGTCGGCGGGGTCCGGAATGTTGGCCTCTTCGATCTGCTTCTTCATCATTGAGGTCGCCAGGCTGGACATTCCTGGAATGGCTCCCATGAATCCCGGGGGATGGAACTTCAGCTTTTCCAGATAGCCCTTCTTGACGATATTGATCCCCATGAAGGTGTAGAACACGGTGGCTTCGTGCCCGAGGCGTACGGAGTTGAGCGCAAGGACAAGGGATGGATAAACCCCGTCCAGGGTCCCGCGGGAGCAGATGAATGTGTACTTCTTCTTTTCAGTGTTTTCAGTGGTCATTATTATTCTCCTTTGCGGTTTGCCCGCAGTTGACTCGTAGGGGGTTAGAACAGCCAGCTTAATCCAAGGGTCAAGCTGTCTTCGTAGAGGCTGGACTCGATGGATGCCGTTGCCCCTGTAAAGTCCGTGCCATCGACTGAAATCTTGTTTTCGAATGCGTGCATGTAGGCCAAGTCCACGGAAAAGGTCTTGCTGATATCCCAGGTTGCACCGAGAGTAATATGATGCTCGACGATGGCCGGGAAGCCGACCAGGCGGAAGGTCTCGTAGTAGTAGCGGGGCATGCCCTTGTCCTGGACAATGACGTTCTCGGTGCCGTCAAAATTGTCGTTCAGATCAACAGGGCTGGGCGCGTAGTTGTAGCCTGCCCTGAGCACAACCGAATCAAACCCTCGGTACTGTGCTCCGATATTGAAGACCCACTGGTCCTTCCAGCCGAAGTCCTTATAGCCAGTGGCATTGCTCCAGTTGATCCACTTGACGTCGGTTTCAATGAGCCATGTCATGTTGGGTTCCCAGGCCAGACCTGCCCCGAATATCTGGGGAGATTCAAGCTTCAGGCCGTCCATGATTCCATCGCTATTGAAATCCGCCACGTTTTCGTGATTGATCTCTTGGGGCGAGATATAGGTCAGTCCCAAGGATATTTGGTCGGTGGGCTTGTAGATGATGCCAGGCTGGAATCCAACGGTTATGCCGTCCTTGGGGCCATTGCCCAGATCCAGAGAGGCGTAGTGCAGATGGACGGCCAAGCCGATGGAAAGGTCGTTGTTGACTTGGTAAGCGAGTGCAGGGGCGACCTTCATGCGTTGTAAAATGGTATAGGTGCCTGTGGATTGAGGAAAGGCACCCACATAAATGGAATCAAGCCCTGTATCACGATAGTCCACGCCCATGCCGGAAACTCCGTAGGCGGCCAGACCGAAGCGCAGGCTGTTGCTCAGTGGATAGGACAGAGCCGCTGTGGGGATGGGGTAGGTCTTCTCTTCACTTGTGGCAGAATAGGAACCGGTACCGTTGGTGACCTTGGCCTTAACCGTGGGCTTGAACAAGGTCATCGAGGCTGATGCTTCGCTGCTGGGGCAGTAGGGACCGAAGCACATGGCCGCAGGATTGGCAAATACGGCACTGGCGGAATCCTGTGGGGATGCGATGCCAACACCGCCCATGGCTCGTGAAACCGGACCTACACTGATCAGGTTGTCTCCGTTGGTAGCGTGTGCTGGTTCTGGAATGACCAGCAGACCAAGAAGTGCGCCCAAAACGATGAACAGGTGCCACGTCCGCATTCCCTTGTCCTCCTGTCTGAAGTGAATGGGTTGAACTGTGGTTCAGTGGAACTCCTTTTGTCTATGTAGAGAAGGTTGACGCTATTAATATTTGATAGTGTGAACCTTGTGCTTAAATCAAATTGTACAGCATAATATGTTTTTTATGCAATCAGATCATTCTCTCTTTGATTGCTTCCATGGATAGCTTCAATGATCCAAGCGAGTTGATCAATGTTTGCCGTTGCTCTTGGCTGAATTGCTCAAGTACGCTGCGGTGAGTTTCCGCCATGAAGTCGACGATTTCTTCCAATTGCTGCTTGCCTTTGGGGGTAAGGCTGAGCAGTGAGATTCGCGAGTCTTCTGGGTCGGATGAGCGCTTTACCAGGCTCTTTTGGCGCAGGCCATCCACAATGCGCGTTACGCGGCTCTTGGCGATGTTCATGCGCAGTGCAATGGTTTTGGGGGTCAGGTAGTGCTCGTCTTCGAATTGCAGCAGACAGCGAAGCTCGGCATCAGGAAGTTCGAAGCGCTCACATTGGTATTGATTGCGTTCTTGGCAGCAACGCATCAACGAGATCATCAGGTCTCTGAATTGATCGAGCTGGGCGGAATTGATCTCGGATTCTTTATGGGTGTTATCGTTCATGCTGTTAACTATATATAGATTCAAAGCCAAGTCAACCCCCCTTGGGGGCGACTCGTTATGTATAATGAAACTATGCGGAATAATGAGTTCTTTCAGGGCGGTGTTTTGAGGCTGTTGAATCTTGAGTGAACGCTGGAGGAAGGAACGGGATTTCGGGAGGATAAAGAAAACTGGGTTCAGCGGTAAAAATGCGTTGACAAGTTGAAGGCAGGTAGCTAAACACTGTTCTCCCGAATGCGGGGGTTCTGGGCGGGTAGCTCAGCTGGGAGAGCATCGGCCTTACAAGCCGAGGGTCACAGGTTCGAGCCCTGTTCCGCCCACCACATTTTTCGGGAAAAGAGCGGAGCCGTAGTTAAGTTGGTTATAACGCCGGCCTGTCACGCCGGAGGCCGCGAGTTCGAGTCTCGTCGGCTCCGCCACTTTGACATCTAAGGGCCTGAGGTATCAGGCCCATTTTACGCCCCAAACTTTGAGCGGGGGTTTGGGGTCCAGAGCGACCCACCAGGCAGGTGCGGATTTCCAGGGGGAGTCCATGGTCATGCGACCATAGCTTGCTGAACCTCTCATGCGACATGTCGTATGTATGTTCTTCCCGCCAAATTGATATATAGCGGAGCCGTAGTTAAGTTGGTTATAACGCCGGCCTGTCACGCCGGAGGCCGCGAGTTCGAGTCTCGTCGGCTCCGCCATGCTAATCACCGCCCATGACAGGGCGATATCATTCCAAGGCCCGAGGATTAATTTCCTCGGGCCTTTCTGTTTTTCTGAAATGAAAAGACCTTCTGGGGGTGCGCCCTGTGTGTCGAGAAGTGCGCTCAGGCTGATTCTCCAGGGCAAGCATAGGTCCATAGTCATTCTTGCTCCTGAGCGTTCTCCGGGCAAAGCCAGCTCTTTGCAGGGCTATTCCTGTCCGGGGATCACGTAACGAGTGGCTGGGCCTTTTCCCACCTTGTTTAACATATCCTTGCTCACAAGTTCATTGAGGTCGTAATTGGCCGTTCGGGGCGAGAGATTACCGCCCACTAATTCCTGATATTCGCTACGGGACGTACCGCCGTTTTTCAAAATTGCCGGCCAGGCCTTGGCCTGCCGCGGATTGAGATCCGTTGTGGGTTGGGAGTCCGTTGTGGCCTTGTCGAGGACTGACTCCTGTTTTGTGGGCGGCGGTTCTTCGGCCGTAGGGGCTGCTCGGCGTGGCTCGGCAAGGCCACCTTCCAATCTGATTTCTTCGGCCTGAATGACATCGGTTTCGGCCATTACCGCTGCGCGCGTAATGGCATTGATCAATTCGCGAATGTTTCCGGGCCATGTGTAGGCGCAAAGTCGGCGCATGGCGCCCTTGCTCAATTGTAACCCGTTTCTTCCTGTCAGGGTTTCAGCCTGCTCCAGGTAATGCAAGGCCAGCAGAGGGATGTTTTCCGGGTGGTCGGCCAGGGCAGGGGTCTGAATGGAGACGACCTTGAGGCGGAAGTAGAGGTCCTCGCGGAATGTCCCTTCCTTGATCATTTCTGTCAGGTCGACGTTTGCCGCGGCAATGATACGGACATCAACGGGAATTTCGGTGTCGCTGCCCAGTGGTTTGATCCTGCGAACGGACAAGGCTCTGAGGAGCGATTGTTGGACCTTGGGGGACGCTGACTGGATTTCGTCCAGAAACAATGTCCCGCCGTTGGCTTCATGAAAAGCTCCATTGCGATCCGTTCTGGCCTCGGTATAAGCCCCCTTCACATGACCAAACAGGGCGTCGAGCAGCAGGTTTTCATCCAGCGCTCCACAGTTGATGGACACAAACGGTCCTTTCTTGCGACTGCCGTGATTATGAATGGCTTCGGCCACAAGCTGTTTGCCAGTGCCTGTTTCACCCACAACGAGGACATCCACATCCACCTGGGCTGCTTTGAGAGCATTGTTCTTGAGTGACATGATCTCCGGGCCGATACCTATAATGTCCGGCAACAGGCTCAGACGAGCTTCTTCGAGCAGGCATCCTTCTTCTGCGAGATCGGCTGGTTCTCGCAGGTTTACATTCAGGATGGCTTCATCCTTTTCTCGGATTTCCTCCATTTGTCTGCTGATGCGGCGGATCATGGAATTGACGGCGTTTTTGAGTTCGTTGATGTCATGGCCGCCATACGCAATCTCGATTTCCTTGATGTTCTCAAGGTCCTTGAGTGAATTCAGTTGCTCGGAGAGCATTCGAATAGGTGCCGTTAATTTGCGCCCGAGCCAATAGATCAGCAGGGCAATGACAAGAATCGCCGAGACGGTGACCACCAGCATGACATCGAGATACTGGTATCCCGCAAGGACAAGCAGGATGCTTCGATCAACCCGCACAATTCCGCCATAAATGATCGGACCTGATTCACCGCCTCCATTGAATCGCACGGGTGAGAAGGCAAAGTAATAGTCGTGCACCGCGGAGGTGATGTGTTGCTCCGGGACCTTGGACAGGCTGTCGGTGCCACCACGAATGCTCTGGACCATGTCCCAGTAGCGAGTATGTTCACTGTTGGGGCGGAAGGCATTGCGCAGGCCAGGCCTGCCCAGAGTTCCCTGGTAAGCCGATCGAGCAAGATATGTCGTGAGTTCCTGATTGGTCTGGTTTGGTTCGCCAGATTGAAAGAGCATCCAGCCGTCAGGGTCGATCATGTAGTCATAGCGAAGCTCTTTGCTACGGGGGAATGCCCATAACGGGGAGTTCTCGGAGTTGAACAGTGTCAGGATATCTCGAATGTCCGATGCTCGTATGGAAAGAATAATGAGCCCGGCATCTTTCTGACTGCTCATGCGGTAGGGAGTTACAAATCGAATGATTTGATCGCGACGCATGGTGTTTTCGGCTCCTGGTCTTGGCAGGGGATGTTCTGTTTCCATGACAGGTGAAATCCAAACCTCGCCGGATTTGAGCTTGGGTATTTCTCCGAAAAGCAGGAGTGGGTTGGGGGTGATTCGAGTGAAATCCCGGCCGGAAGCCCGTATGACCTGGTCGTCACGTCGATAGAGGAAGATGTGGTCGTCGCTGTTCGGCGCGATATAGGCAAATTCCAGATATTTGGTTCCTCCTGCCGCGGCAGTGTTCTGGAGGAAGTCTTGCATGCTTTTATCGGAGAGTTGCCCGTGTGCAGCAAAAAGAATGTCCTGCCTGCATTTCTCGAGGAAGGTTTCGACCTCATGGGCGACAGCAAGGTTTTGAAGTCGGACAAACCGTTCGAGGGCGACATTGATGAATTGCTCCGCCACTCCGTAGTTGGCCAGTCCCGCAATCAGGAGGATGGCAACAACTGAAGGAATGAGCGCTGCCATGAGGCGTCCGCGCAATCCTAGTGAGGTGAGGCGCAACCACTTGTTTTTCAATATTCCGACTCTGGTTTTCATCGTCGAATCCTCCGTAAGATATCTCGAACCTATTTCGCAAGTATTGCGCAGCGCAAAGAATGTCAAGCGTTATAGGGGGCATATGAGCTATCAATGTCGTATTTTGATCTGGCACACCCATTGCTATAGACGGTTGGCGTATTTTATTATGCGCGACTCTGCGTGTTGATATTGCTCGTACAAAAAACATCTAGGAGAGGCTGATGAACCTCGACATGTACAAGGACGTTCGCAAAACGCTTCTTGCGGTCATGATTCTGGTTCCACTGGTTCCATTTCTGGCATCGTTGACTATTGGGTATTCGTCGTACAGGGAGTCCATGGAAAATGCTGCTCTGAATACTACCAAGCGCATTGCCGCTGACCATGCCACTTTGATTTCGTCCTTCTTGGAAGAACGCAGGGTGGATTTGAGCGTGATTCTGACAACGGTTGAGGTGGCAGATCTAAATGCTCCCGAGAAATTGAAGGACCTGCTTGGGTCACTTCAGAGAGCATCCCGAGCTTTCATGGATTTGGGTTTGATTAATGAGCAAGGAATTCAGGAAGCATATGCGGGGCCGTTTGATTTGAAGGGCAAGGATTATTCGCAGGCTTCATGGTTCAAGAATACCCTGGAGTCGGGCAGTCATGTCAGTGACATCTATCTTGGCTATCGCCACCGGCCGCATTTTACAGTCGCTGTGGCTGCGATCAAGGGTGATGTGAAATGGGTACTCCGGGCGACAGTCGATCAGGGGCTTTTTGGGAATCTCGTTCAGGGGGTCAGCATTGGCGAGACTGGCGAGGCCTACATTGTGAATAGGGATGGCGTGCTCCAAACGAAGCTTAGATCCGGCGGGGATATACTGATGAAGGATACCAGCCTCGGATCAATTCTGGAGATCAGGGGCAATCGGGCAAGTCGCACTGATGAATATATTTATGCCACCGCAACTCTTAATTATGGCATGTGGCTTCTTGTCGTTCGTCAAAAGACCGAAGAGGCTTTTCAGGAGCTGGACTGGGCTTCATTGCTCATTGCATGCGTTTGTGCGGCCGGAGGGGCCCTCATTGTAGGGTTGGCGTTTATTGTCAGTGGTCGTGTCGTGGGCCTGATTCGTTCCAAGGAGCAGGCGCGTTTTGAGATGGAAAACCATTTGATGCGGGCAGCTCGCCTAGCCGAGCTGGGTGAAATGTCCGCTGGTTTTGCCCATGAAATCAACAATCCTCTACAAATCATGAAGAGTGAGATCATGTTGATGAGCATGACTGCGGAGGCAGACAAGCCTGAAGCCCCCATCAATCATGAAGCTAAAATCGAAGTGCTGGACGGGTTGCGCCAGATAGACAAACAGATCGATCGTTGCGCGACTATCACACGTTCCATTCTGAAGTTCGGGCGTAACTCCGAGCCTGAAAACACTGTGATCAAGCTGGATGAATTTCTCGCGGAGTTGTGTGCAATGATCAAGCGTAAGGCTCAGGTCTCCGGAATTGATTTCAGCTGCACTGTTCCCGGGAACACTCCTTCCGTCGTCGGTGATGCCGGTCAGCTGCAGCAAGTGATGCTTAATCTCATGAATAATGCACTTCAGGCTATTGTTGAGAGGCATGGCACAGAGGGTGGAATGTTGAAGGTTGCGACTCTTGCGGATGATCGCGGGCATGTCTCCATATTTGTAGAGGATAACGGTGCGGGAATTCCTCCGGAAAACATGGAGCGAATATTCAATCCGTTTTTTACTACCAAGCCTCCAGGTAAGGGCACCGGATTGGGATTGTCTGTCTGTCATGCGATTTTGAGTGCCATGAATGGCTCGATCAATGTCATAAGCAAGCAGGGTGAAGGGACTATCTTCAAAGTTTCACTTCCAGTTGGGCGATGACCTCATAGAGAGTGCGATTGCCTTTACATGCGGCCCGCTTCAGCGGGTCGTTTTTTTTGCATTTTTTTTGGGGCTTCTGGTTTGGTTGTTTCGTGCGCGATTTGTCGTTCTCGCAATCTTTAAGTATATGAAATGATTGATATTTAAGTTGGCACGGTGGTTGCTTTGTTCTGGTTGGGAATTGAAGCTTTGCGCGAATAAGCACTGCTCATGATAACAGCAAATCGGAAAGCAGGTTGGAGAATGATGACAAGGGAAACAATGACAATCCTTCTCGTAGACGACGAAGAGAGGCTTTTGGACACGACTCAAAAGCTTTTTGAGAAAATGAATATTCGTGTGTTTACGGCTCAGAGCGGTGAAAAAGCTCTCTCTATTGTCTGTAAGAATGAAGTAGATGTCATTTTTCTCGACATCAAGATGCCTGGTTTGGACGGCATGCAGACCTTGAAAGAAATAAAAAAGATCAATCCATTGACTGAAGTTGTTATATTAACTGGTCACGCTACAATGGAGGATGCTGTTGATGGCCTTAAACTTGGAGCTATGGACTTTCTTATAAAGCCTTTGAATATGAAAGATATGCTCAAAAAGGCAGAAGAAGCATTTGAGAAAGTCAGGCGTCACAGTGTTCTCTTTGAGTCAATAAAGAAGTCAGAAGGTTCCTGAGAATGATAACTCGGGTTGTTACATCAATTGAGGAGGCATGGAATGTCTAAAATACGGATTCTCATGGTCGATGACGAAGAGCGTTTCCGTACCATAACAGCGAAAATTCTCGGACGGAAAGGGTTCGAAACGATTGTTGCTGAAAGTGGTGAACGAGCGCTTGAGAAGCTTTCAGAATCACCGGATGTGGTGGTGCTGGATGTGAAAATGGGCGGTATGGATGGGCACGAGACCTTGCGTGAAATCAAGAAGCAACATCCTGATCTTCCTGTAATTATGCTTACCGGACATGGAGATGTTCCCAGTGCGGAGCAGGCCTTGAAGGAAGGCGCGTATGATTATCTCGCAAAGCCTTGCGATATTGATCTGCTGACCGCCAAAATCCAGGATGCCCTTCATTTCGGGCAAAAGGCCATTCGTCGGGAAAAAACGGTGAAGGATATCATGATCCCCATCGAGAGCTACACCTCCATTACTGAAACCAGCACTGTGGCGGATGCCATTGCAGCATTGCAAAAGGTGCATAGTGAAATGGTGGTTACAGATCGGCTGATGGATACGCGACACCGTTCGCTGCTGATTTTTACTGAAAGCGGTGAGTTGGTTGGTATTTTGTCTCCCAATGATTTGATTCAGGCGACTCTGCCTGCTTACATCTTCGCCCCCAAACCTTCCATGGCCGATTCCCTCCAATATTCACCGATGTTTTGGCAAGGCATGTTTACCTCTCGGGTTCATGAAATCATGAATCTCGAAGTAGCAGAAGTCATGTCTGAAAAGCCATTGCAAGTTGATTCGACCACCAACCTCATGGAAGCCGCTCACGCTATGTCCACTGGGCATCGCAGACGTGTGGCCGTCATGGAAGGCGGGAAAATTATTGGCGTCATCAGGGAACAGGAAGTGTTCTACGAAATAGCGTCGATCATTTCAAATAGCTAGGCACAGCCTGAATCGACACGAAAAGAGGTGCTCCATGGCTCAAGCTAAAAGTGAAAAGAAAGCAACTGGTTATGACAAGTATGTCAACTGGAAGCTTTTCATCATACCGGTAATATTGTTTGCGGCAATCCTTGTCATGCCCACGCCAGATGGAATGAAGCGCGTTGGCACGCAGTATTCGGTCGGCCCCAAAATAGTCGTCGACTTTATTTGTAACGAACTTTTTCAACAGAATAGCTCCGACGTGGAGCAGTGGCAGATGGTCACCGCCCAAATGATGGAGCGCAACATGCGCATGGGCGCGTTGACTCAAGATCGTTTCCTGAAGCGCAATGCGAAGTGGTGCAAGAAGTACAAGATCCAGGCAAGCAGCACCAACGTTGATCGAGCGAAGGAATTCGTGAAGTCGACGATGTCACCTGAGCAATTCAATTCTATCATGAAGGCCAGCTTCGACCTGCGGATCAAGAAGCTGAAGTATGACGAACTCAAGGGCAGCGACAAGAAGTCCGCCGACAAGGGTGCCTGGCATATCAAGGTCGCCATCGCCATGGTTGTCTTCGTCGTCTTCTGCTTTATGACCGAGTGCATCCCCTTGCCCGGCGTTGCATTCTGCATCGGCCTGATCCTGGTCTTCACCGGAGTGGTCACGCGCAAGCAGGTGGCTATGTACTACTGGTCGGACGCCTGCTGGTTCATCATGGGTTCGCTCATGTTTGCCGCGGCATTCGTCAAGACCGGTGTGGACAAGCGCATGTGCATGATGATGTTCAAGAAGTTAGCTGTCCCCAATGTCCGTTGGATCACGCTCATCTTCTTCCTGATCATCACGCCTCTGGCTGCGTTCATTTCGGACCATGCCCTGGCAGCCATGTTCCTGCCCATCGGTATGCTGCTCTATCAGAACAGCCTGACCGATGAGATTCCAGAGGACAAGGAACTGGCGAAGATGCTCATGATCGCCATTGCCATGGCCTGTAACATCGGCGGTCCGGGTGCTCCCTCCGGTGGCGCACGTAACGTCATCATGATGACCTATCTGACCGATATGTTCGGTTTCGATATCGGTTACTTCCAGTGGGTTACCTACTGCTTCCCGTTCATTATCATCATGATCCCCATTACCTGGATCGCAGTGAATACGCTGTTCAAGCCTCGGATCAAGTCCCTTGCCCCGGCAATGCAGCATCTTGAAGCCGAAATCGGCAAGATGGGCAAATGGAACAGGAACCAGATCTGGGCAGTCATCATCTTTGTTGTGATGGTCTGGGGCTGGTTTACGGAGAAGATCTTCTACAACATGGGCATCTACCCCGTGCGTCTGGGTATCGGTGTCATCGCGGTTGCCGGTGCGGTGGCCTACCTGTTGGCCGGTGTGGTCAACTGGCGCGACTATCACGAGAAGGTCGACTGGGGTGTTGTGTGGCTGTACGCAGGTGCCATCATCTTCGGTCGTACCCTGGATTCCACGGGTGCAGCATACTATCTGGCCGACTCGGTGGTCTCCTTCCTGGCACCGTTCGGGATGGACCATGGTCTGCCACTCATGCTGACCTCCAATGGTCTCACGGCTGTGCTCACCAACCTCATGGCAGACGGCCCCGCAGCAGCAGCTGTTGGTCCCATCTGCCTGAACATGGCGGGCATTGTCCATCCGGGCACGACCTTCCTGCCATTCATGGCCATGTCCACTGCCGTAGCTTCATCGTTCGCGTACTGCCTCATCATTGGCACACCGCCTAACGCAATCGTCTACGCCTCCGGCTATCTGGAGCCCAAGGACTATCTGCGGGTTGGTGTCCCGATGTGGTTTATCGCGAACATCGTCATCATTCTGGTGACGGCTGTGTACTGGAGTTGGAGAGGCTTTGGCGCATTGCCTGGATTCTAACCCGAACTGATTATCAGCGGCGGCTCGCAACCGGGCCGCCGCTCCCTCAGGGGATCAAAAGGAGCGAGAGCATGTTTCGAGAACTGGAAGAGCAAACGGGAAAGAGCTTCTGTCATGAAAAAGGTGTGACATCTTTCAGCAGACGCACCGAGCGGACCATCTTTTTTGTCCTGACCGTGGGAATGATGATCTGGGGCATTGTCGAAATGATCATGGCCCGGATGAACTAGGGAGGGCACAAGCAATGACAGCGCCAGCAACGACTGTGGAAGAAGTGACAACAGCCAGGAATACACTGGGCGTGAAGGATTACTTTGACGCTTTGGTCAATATCATGCGCTCACCGGCAGGATTCTACAGAGAGATTGCCGAAGAAACGGGGATGCGCAAAGCAATGCTGTTTCTGTTTGTCTCGGCCATGTTCTATTCCACTGTCAGCATGACATACTTTTATGAAAATTCGCTGACCATGGGCGGGGTCTATCTGCTCAATGCCCTGGTTATGCCCGTGCTTGCCGCCATATTCAGCTTTACTCTTGCAGGGATAGTACCCGGCAGCAACGTCCGTTTCGACAAGATATTTTCTGTTTATGCCTATGCCTCTGGCGCGATCATGGTCATTTCCTGGATTCCTGCCTTGAGCATGATTCTGGAGTTGTTTCGCGCCGCCCTGGTCACTGTCGGATTGGTCAGGGCATGCGGCATGGGGTGGATCAAGTCACTCTGTGTGGTGGGCATGACCGCTGTCCTGCTGCTGGTGTTTTTCTGGACTCTTGATCCTGTGCTGATGGAACTCAAGGCCCTGCTGACGTCATAGGCCCAAGCGACACATTGTTCCCCCTTGGTAGCCGTAAGGCAGCGGCCTCGCCGGATATACTCTCGCCCCCCGGCGAGGCCGCACAAAGGGGTGCTTGAAGGAGGTTTCTCATGGAGACGATGCAATTGCTCCTTGTGGATGATGAACAGGATTTCCTGACATACACGTCCAGGCGCTTCAAGAGGCGCAACGTGAAGATTTCAACGGCACAATCGGGCCAGGAGGCCTTGGACCTGTTTGAAGAGACCGAATTCGATGTTGTGGTGCTGGATGTGAAAATGCCCGGAATGGACGGCATGACTGTCCTTGAGCGCATCAGGAAAATCGCACCCAGGGCCAAGGTCATCCTTCTGACTGGTCATGCCAGTACAGAAGCTGCGGTTCAGGGGATGGCTTTGGGCGCGTTTGAATACATGCTCAAGCCCGTGCAGTTCGAAGAGTTGTATTTCAAGGTTATCGAAGCCGCCAGGGCCGCACGGGCCACGGTGTAGGTAAGGAGAAACAGCATGGCTATCATTGATGCTGTTAGAAAAATGATCACCAGAAGGCGCGAAGCAATCGCCGAGAAGGATAGAAGGCAGATGAATCTCTTTCTCGACAAGTGCGAACGCTTTCGCCAGCTTCTGGCTGCAAATCATGCCGCACTGGACGCCATGTCGGATATGGGGGACGCCCTTGCCGGGTTGCGCCCCATGGATATGAATTATGTCCGGTCCGAATGCGTCAGTGCCGTTGCTGCGGTTGGTCGTATGGTCGAGGCTCTTTGTGCCATGTCTCCCGACAAGTACGACGGACTCAGGCCTTCGCTTCGTAGCATCGCCTTGTCCATGGATTCGATTATTCATACTCAGAAGAAGGACGGCAGTGCCGGGCCGTTGGTTCTGGCCTTGGAGGATGTGGCGGGGCGCCCCGATCTTTGCGGATCAAAAACCGCAAGCCTGGCCGAAATTCAGGCGCGATTGGGACTGAAGATCCCGTCGGGGTTTGTCTTTACCGCTGATGCCTACCGCTTGTTCCTGGGAACGGGACTGCGTGAGGAAATCGAGAGACTGTGCATGGTCATGCCCTCCGACACCTTGAAGGGGCTGTATACCCTCTCATTTCGAATTTCCGATCTGATTTTTTCAGCTCCCATCCCACAGGAATTGGAGCAATTGGCGGCCTCCTTTCTTGAGCGGACACCTCCCGATGTCCGTTTTGCCGTCCGCAGCAGCGCAATGGACGAGGACATGCTCGGTGTGTCTTTTGCCGGGCAGTACAGTTCAGTACTCAATGTTCACCCCGAAGAACTGTTTGATGCCTTTCGCGAGGTGGTCGCCAGTGCCTATTCGGTGACGGCCATGACGTATCGACGCAACCGTGGGCTCAGGGATGACGACACGGTCATGTGCGTTGCCTGTATGGAAATGATCGAGTCTCAGGCTGGCGGTGTGATGTATACGGCTGATCCTTTGGGGCGAGAGATAAATGTCATTCAGATTCATGCTGTGCCCGGGTTGCCCGTCTCCATCGTGGATGGGGCCTGTGACCCTGATGTCTGGTGCGTCAACAGCAACCCCCTGAAGATTTCGAGCGTCACCATCGGGCATAAGGAATGGATTCGGCGAAGTGATGCGAATCAGGGCACCTGTCGAGTGCGTCTTGAGGGTAGGGACTGCCTGGAACCGTCTCTGAATTCCGGGCAGGCATTGGAACTAGCCAACATGGGGCGGTGCATTGAGCAGCATTTCGGCTGTCCGCAGGACGTTGAATGGGCTCTTGATGCTGAAGGCCAGCTGTGCATTTTACAGAGCAGACCTCTGGAAATACTGACTAAAAATGATATTTCTTTGCGCGGTGTCGGTGGCGAGGTCCTGCTTCAATGCGGCACAACGGCCAGCTCCGGCATCGCTGCAGGGCCGGTGCATATCGTTAACTGTGATGCCGATTTGCTGAGCATGCCTCGTGGCGCCGTCATGGTGACGGATCAGGCACATCCTGCATGGGCTTCGGCATTGGACCGGGTTGAGGCGATTGTGGCCGGGCATGGGAGCATCGCAGGGCATCTGGCGAATGTGGCACGAGAATTCGGAGTGCCGGCAATTTTTGGCATTGAGAACATCATCGAAGTCCTGAGTGAACAGGGCGAAGCCGCGGCGGAGATTACCGTGGATGCGGATTCCTGTTCCATCTATTGCGGTGTTCGTCAGGAGCTTTTCCTGAATCGGAAACCCAAGCCGATCCTCATGGAGAACAGTCCGGTCATGCAGTGCCTGCGAGAGGTGACGGAACAGATCATCCCTCTCAAACTGACCAACGCAAAGAGTCCCGATTTTGTGCCTGAAAATTGTTCAACACTGCATGATATCACGCGATTTTGTCATGAAAAGGGTGTGGACGAGATGTTCAACAACCCTGTGGATATTCCGGCGGGGTCAGCCCGAAGATTATGCACCGACGTCCCCACACAGTATTGGATGCTGGATCTTGGTGGAGGGATTGCCGGGCAGACGACTAAGGCCGTGTCCATTGATGATATCAGATCCGAACCCATGCTCGCCCTGTGGCAGGGTATGCACGCCATGCCGTGGCAGGGGCCACCGCCCCCGGATGCCCAAGGCTTTTTGTCGGTCGTCATGGAGGCTACGGCAAATCCGGCCCTTGAAGCCGGTGCATCGAATGCCATGGGGCAGCGCAATTACTTCATGGTCGGCAGCGACTATTGCAACCTGCAGTCCCGTTTCGGATTCCACTTCAGCACCGTGGAGGGCCACGCCGGGCCGTTTACTGACGAGAATTATGTCTATCTCCAGCTCATGGGGGGCGGAGCCGATTCCAAGCGGCGGAAGTTGCGGGCGTCGATGATCAGCAATGTGCTGGCCCGCAAGGGATTCACGGCAACAGCCAAGGATGATGCGGTTTTTGCCCGAATGGAGAATATTCCGGCGGCAAGTGTGCTGCGGGGAATGATGATCCTTGGGCATGTCATTGTTCATACGCGTCAGTTGGACATGGCCATGTCTGATCCCAATGCGGCAAAGCAGCATGAACATAAGCTGCTGGAAGATATCTCCTCACTACTCGAAACAGCCTGTACCCCCATGGGCTGTTTCCCCACCCCAGCGGACTCCGAGCCTCTCGGAGTCCGTTCTGGGCGGGAAGATTCGGATGGTGTGCAATGATCAAGCTCAACCGCAAGTATGCCATTCTGCGGCTCAAGCTCATGGGGATAACCCTGTGCTTTGCGCTCATTCCGCTGGTGGCTCTCGGGCAATTCATCCACTCCCAATTCAGTTCCACCTATCAGGACAAGATCACTTGTAATCTCAAATTGATGGTTGAAAACAAGCGCGATGCCATTGAGATGTTCCTTGAGGAGCGCGTCAGTCAACTCAAGAACATGGCTTATTCGCATAGTCTGGAAAGCATCAGTAATCATTCAAAACTGGCTCGTATCTTTGAGATTATTCAATCCAATTCAGGCTCGTTCATCGACCTGGGCATTGTGGACAATACCGGGCGGCATGTTGCGTATGCTGGTCCTTATCCCCTGCATGACGTGAATTATTCGCACGAAGCGTGGTTCCACGAGGTCATGCTCAAGGGGGTCTTCATCAGCGATGTGTTTATGGGGTTCCGCAATTTTCCGCATTTCATCATCGCAGTGCGCCGTCAGGAAGGAGAGCGCTCATGGATCTTGCGGGCGACCATTGATTCGGACGTGTTCACGTCGCTGGTGCGAAGTGTTCAGGTGGGGCGAAAGGGCGATGCCTTTTTAGTCAATAGTGGTCAGATTCTTCAAACTCCGTCACGGTTTGCAGAGAATGTTCTGTCCGTGGCCTCCGTGTCTGTTCCCGTGGTCGATCCCGGGCAGGGTGTTAATTTCATGGAGTGGATGGATGGTCGGGATATCATGATCGCGGGGGTGACGAATGTACCCGCGACGGGGTGGCGACTGGTCGTTGCCGAATCACCGACCGAAGAGATGTCTCCACTCATCAAGACGCAATCCATAACACTTGGGCTGTTGGGACTGGGTGTGCTCACCATTCTGGGTGGGTCATACCTGAGCACCGGATCAGTCATCACGAAGCTCATGCAGGCCGAAAAGGAAAAAGCCTTGCTGGATGCCTCTGTGGTGCAGTCCAGCAAGATGGCCTCGTTGGGCAAGCTCGCTGCTGGCGTGGCGCACGAAATCAACAATCCTCTGACGATCATCCGCGAAAGTGCCGGATGGATGCGTGACGTCATCAGTGACGGCGAACTGGGTGAATCGAAGATTGTCGAGGAACTGGCCCAAGCTGTGGATGACATTGATCGCCATGTGGAGCGGGCTGGCAAGGTTACACATCGAATGCTTGGCTTTGCCCGGCGCATGGAACCTCTTCAGGAGAACGTGGATATCAATGCGCTGACCAGGCAGACCTTTGCTTTTCTTGAAAGTGAGGCGTTGCACCGCGGCATCGAGATCGTTTTCAATCTCGATGAAGCCCTTCCCGGCGTGACCACGGATGCCAACCAGGTGCAGCAGGTGATCTTGAATCTCATGGAGAACGCCATCGACGCCATGACTCAGGATGGAGTTCTTACCCTGCACACCTATCGCATGGGCAAGGCCGTTGCCTTGAGCGTTCAGGACACAGGGGTGGGGATATCCGAGGAAAATTTGCCCAAGGTCTTTGACCCCTTCTTCACGACGAAGGCGGTGGGCGAAGGCACCGGGCTGGGACTTTCAATCATATATTCGACCATACAGCGGTTGGGTGGCGAGGTAACTGTGGCCAGCAAGCTTGGGCAGGGCTCGGAATTCACCATTACTCTGCCAGCCGCTGAAACAGACGAGGCATTGTGAACCGCAGAGTCGGTCGGGAGGTATCCATGAATAAGAGTATTCGAGTGTTGGTGGTAGATGACGAAGATCGTTTCCGCGAGAACATTGTTCGAATTCTCAATGATTGTGGTCTGGAAGCAGAAGGTGCCGAGGACGGGGAACAAGCCCTGAACCTTGTGAAGGAATATGAATTCGACGTGATCCTGTTGGATATGAAAATGCCGGGGCTCAGCGGCGAAGGAACCCTGAGGAGCATGCGCAGCACTGGCATCGATGCCGAAGTTGTGGTGCTCACGGGCCATGCCTCCGTTTCAGGGGCGCTCAGCATGATGGAACTTGGCGCATTTGATTACCTGCTCAAGCCGGCCTCCGTGAGTGAGATGCTGCGTAAGGTCAAGCTGGCAGGAGAAAAGAAAAGACAACGTAATAAACGCTCGGCCTCAAGAAACATGAAGTCGGACATGGACTGATTGCGACAACGTATGCCGGGGCAGGGTGGACTCTGTCGTGAGAATGCCCTGCGGCCAATTGCCCCAGAGTGCGGTTTGTGCACCGGCGTTAGGCATAGGCAGCGTGAGTTGTACCTACCTGACATCATGATGATTTTTTGATGGTCGCGCCTCATTTGTAAGGAGATGACAATGACAGTCAAAGCAAAACTACTCACCGTCCTTTTTGTGGCATTCTTCGGTTTTACTGCCGTTTTTGCTGCACGTTGGTATGGCGACAGGACTCTGGAGAGGGCCGACCATGCCCTTGCGCTGGCCGCTGAAAGCAACACGCTGATCCTTCAGGCGCGGAGTTGGGAGAAAAGCTACCTCCTGCTCAAGGACAAGGAGGCCGCGATCCGTGTGGGTGAAGATATTGTGCGCGCTGGTGAGGATGTAGCCGCCATCCGCGATTTGGCTTCGGATACGAATGTCAATTTCGAACAGGCCCAGTCGCTGCTTTCCGCCTACCGCAGCACGTTTACCGATGTCGTGAACCTGCAGCAGCACATCGGCTATGACGAAACCCAGGGCCTGCGAAAGGTTTTTGTCGATGCTGCCCGTCATCTGGAGGCTGTCTTCAAGGATGCCACGGATGAAGACGGATTTACCATCCGCCTGTTGCAGCTTCGCAGGCAGGAAAAGAACTACATGATCCGGGTTACTGAAAAGTACTGGAACAAGACCATGGTCGAGCGCGAAAGACTGGAACAGCAAATCCAGCAGGCTGCTTTTCCGCCAGCGACCCGCCAGGATCTTCTCGTCGCCCTGGAGGCTTATACTGTGTCTTTCCGCCAATACCGCGAAAGCATTGAGACAATGACAGGCTTGATGGCAAAACTGCAAGAGCACGCCTCCGCTCTTGAACCATTCTTTGTCTCCGTTGAAGAACACTTCGCTCAAGGTGCAAAGCGTACGGCCACCATCGTCAAGTATTGCGTCTATGGCGTCGAGGGGACCATGGCAGTGGGTATTATCCTCCTTATCCTCATGCTTGTGGTCAGCATTTCGAAGCAGCTGGAAGCATTGAGTAGTTATACTCAGGCTGTGGCTTCAGGAAATCTTGAGGAGCAGCCGGATGGTGACTTCTCAGCCGAGTTCCTGGATTTGACCAACGATGTTACGGCAATGGTCACGAGCCTCAAGGATTTCATTGCCCAGGCCGAGGAAAAGCAAGCGGAGGCCAGAGCACAGGCCAAGGCTGCGGAACAGGCCAGAATCCGTGCAGACAAACAGACCGAGCATTCGCAAGGCCTTGTGGAATTGATGGAGTCGTCCTCGATGGAAGCGGAGGATATTGTCGGCGATCTCTCGAATGCCGCAATGTCACTCTCATGCCAATCGGAGCAGATCAGTAAGGGCGCACAGGTGCAGCGGGATCGGATGACTGAAATGGCTACGGCCATGGATCAGATGAATGCGACGGTGCTTGAGGTTTCCAGAAATGCTCTGGAAGCAGCCGGAACCACGGAGCATTCCAGGGCCAAGGCTGAGCACGGCAGGCAGGTCGTCGGTGGTACGGAAACGGTCATGTCAGAGGTGGCTGAAGCCACGGCCTTGCTGTTGCGGGATATGAATGAACTGAACACCGAAGCCGAGTCCATCGGGCAGGTGATGGAAGTCATCAACGAGATTGCCGATCAGACCAATCTGCTTGCCTTGAACGCAGCCATTGAAGCCGCTCGGGCAGGAGAAGCGGGCAAGGGCTTCGCCGTTGTGGCTGATGAGGTGCGCAAGCTGGCTGAGAAGACCATGAATGCCACCAAGGAAGTGGAAACCAAGGTCAGTACCATCCAGAAGGCGACGCGCAGGAATATGGCCAGTGTTGACAAGACCAGCAAGGATGTTGCCGCAGCCAATGCCACTGTTCGCGAAGCAGGGCAGGCATTGATGGATATTCTGGATAGTACGGAAGCTGCTGCCTCGCTGGTGCAGGGCATCGCTTCTGCTTCCGAGGAACAATCCCAGGCCTCCAATGAAATCAGTGCTGTGGTAAACGAAGTGGCGACCATTGCCGGTGAGTTTGCCAAGATTGTGGATGTCTCCAACGACTCGACCACAAAGCTGGCTTCGATGTCTCAGCAGTTGCAGGGCATCATCGGCACCTTGCGTTCGGAGGACATGCATGTGGACCTGATGGGAGAACCTGTCGAAGCCATAAGACAATAACGCCAGGGAAGTGGTCACCCCCAACTGCCTGGCTGGCTCCTGTCGGGTGGTTCGGTGTGACGGGTATGGGCTCCCCATTGTGCGGGGGAGCACTTATTTGAGCCTCTTTGGGCTCTGCGAAACCAACCCACACTTTCGACTGGCGATGTTCACACAGGCCCGGGGATTCGTCCCCGGGCCTTTAGTGTGCAGGGGCTTCAGAAAGAAGGGGGCATGGGCTCCTTTTGTTGGGGAATGAGAGCGTTTGTGGTGGCGGTTCCATCTAAAATTCAATGCCGTCCTTGTGGCCATCTGCCTCTGTCCTGACGGCACGGTCACGCTTATAGATGTTGGCGTGACTTGGTTGTGGTCAAGGAGTGGGGCTCCTAAGGTGTAATCTATTCCGTCGTTTGTCTTTTGATTACAAGGCGTGGACTGCGGCTGAATCTGGATGTGCGTGTTTTAGTCACTGGGATGTGATTTTTGTCTGTTTCGGTGTTTGGCAGAGTTCGTCGGGTTGTTGTGAAAAGACGGGAATACATGTCTGCGCCGCGGGAGTTGAAACTGTTGCTGAGGTCCTGTCGGGCCTTATTGGTGTGCTCGTGTTGAGAGCCTTTTTCCCGTTGAAACGTTAGTCTACGGTAAAGCCGCGTGTGGTATTGATATGAATCAGATTCTCAATGAAGTCCGGGAACGGGCCGTCAAGGTGTGGAAGCAGGAGAACATGCTGGACCGGAGCGTCCGAGTGTTCACCGGTCCCTTGAATGTCAAGGAAGCCATTGGAAACCCAGAGGGTGATGATTTTCCCATTCAGCAGGGCAAGGAGCGGCTAATGGAGGCCGGATTCGGGGATGCGCGCGGGCAGGCTTTTACCGATGATTTCGGTGCCCATTCCGCCACGTTGGGAGAGATCGCACAATTGCCTTTTGATTCCAATTTCAATCGGGCTGTGTTTGTTGCAGCCTTCAATGCTGCCATGTGCAGCCTGGGCCGAGCTGGAAATACCGTACATTGCCGGGATCAGGGGCCACACGAATGCTCCCTGGCTTTGCCGGGATATTTGCGTGGAGAATATGGAGAGCCTCGCATTACGCTGGTGGGGTTTCAGCCAGCCATGATCGAGGCCGTTAATGCGCATTTCAAGCTGCGGGTGCTTGATCTGGACCCCGACAACGTGGGGCAAATCAAACGCGGTGTGCTGGTGGAAGGCCCGGATACTGCGGCGGAGGCCCTGGCCTGGGCTGATTTGTTGATGATCACAGGTACAACCCTGGCCAATGGCAGCATCGATGATTTCATTGATCTTTCAGGCAAGGCCAAAAATGGTGCCGATGTACTCTTTTATGGCACCACCATTGCCGCTGCTGCGGAGTTGATGGGCTGGCCTCGGTTCTGCCCCATGAGTAGCTAACGACGGCGAGTTCTCGAGGCGGACATCTCTTTTGGTAGAATACTACCTTTCCATGGCCCAAGTTTATCCTCGGGCCTTGTTGTTTCTCGATTTGGAAACGACAAAGATGTTATTAGAATTTGATGTAGAGCTTCAGTCCACTGATATAGAAATCGTTTTCCGGCTCCATGACCCTCCCCTTCACTCCACCGAAGGAAATGCGATCCTTCTTGGAGTCGGCAAAGTGCCAATACCGGAAATACGGCTCGGCACCCAGGGAATAATCACCGAAGTCGTATTCAGCGAAGATGGACAGGCGGGCCCCGCCTCCGTTGCCAAATCGTTGCCTGTTGAAGGCATCTTCGTAACCGGGGCCAGCTTGGGAAAGCTTGGACTCCACTCCACCCATGAGCAGGAGATTGCCTTCCAATGAGCCACCCAAGGACCAGTTCTCCCAGGGCCGTGAAATGACGTTCACTCCAGCAGTCAGATGCAACTGGGTGATGAAGCGTTCGTAACCACCCTGGACCTTGATTTTGTCATACCAGTGGCGGGCACTCAGGCCCACAAATGGCGTGACTCCGGTCCCGCGGAAGTCGAACCCCTTGCCTACGATGGCCCGTGCGGTCAGCAGGGTGTCGTTGGTTGAGCAGCGCAATGAGGTGCCGTTCGAGTAGTGGCCGACATAATCCATTGAACCACCGACGGCCCCGAGCTCCACCGAAGCCATGAGGTGATTGTCCGTAAAGTCGCCGGTCCACGAACCGGACAGACCGTTCAGAAACCCTTCTTCGTGCATGACGTTTGGCTCGTCATAGAACATGTACATGGTCTCGTAGGCCAGCTTGAATTCACTGGGCGGGAAGAGCTCTTTGGCCTGACACGGGAAAGCAAGGTTCATCAGGCAGATGAGTACGAGTACGAGTCTGGCAGCGATTTTGGTCTTCATGGCTTGAGTCATGTCCTTGCAATGAAAGCTGTCTGCTGAAGGCGTAAAGAAGTTGCGCCGCGTTTTGCGGTTGTCAGTTTGGCCAAGCGGTTCAATATTGTCTTGGAATCGCTTTGTCGAGTCTCTTTTAACCCGAGTAATTCAAATGAAATTGGATTGTTGATGCCAATCCTCAGGTTTCATGTTTTACGCTCTGGCCCTAAGAGGCCCGAGGAGAAATCCTCGGGCCTCTGTGCGTTTGGGTGGGCCGAGTTGGACGGCCACGCTTGGCCTTGATTTCCGGTTCCAGTATGCTGAACCTAATAATTTTGAATATCACTCGGCAAAAAGGAGGAGGCATGGTCATTGCCTGGATCAATTTTGCGGTGCTGTTGGGTAGCGCTGTGGCGATTCTTTATCTTTATGAGCAGAGTGTCTCCCCGGCAGCCAGAGAACGGTTGACTGGCGAATCCGAAACGTACAAACGATGCGGGCGGTTACGATGGTTGGTTGTGATCCCCATGGGGCTCAGCGTCGTGTGCTTTGCACTCTATCGTATTTTTCCATTGCCCGTGCCTCTGCCCGAGGACTTCCCCTGGCCCTGGTGGGTTTCCCTGGTCTTGGCTCTGCTGATCATGGTGCCGGCGGGGGGCATTATGATGGCAGGGGCCAGAGCAGCTGGACGGGAGACCATGACACCGCAAAAGGATCAGAGCTTGTTCGGTGGTATTTATCGATGGATACGCCATCCGCAGTTCTACGAGGTCTTCTTCTGGTGGGGGCTGGCTCTCGTCCTGCACTCGCCTTTTCTGTTTGTGTTCTCTTTTGTCTATTTGCCTGTCTGGGTCATGATGGTTCAGGCCGAAGAACGCGATCTTGTTCTGCGCCATGGGGATGTCTATGTGAACTATTATCGCCGTACTGGAGCGATTTTTCCGCGCCGGGACAGACGTGAACCATAGCGATTGTCCGTTGGGGAAAAGGACCGTGCGCCGGGAATTGGATCGTCAGGAGAGGAGAGTGAAATGCAGGACAACTACACCGTCAGGACCATGCGTGCGGACGAGGTTCCCCTGGCCGTTCAGTGGGCCGCGCAGGAGGGTTGGAATCCCGGGCTGGATGATGCCGGACTGTTCTTCAAGGCCGATCCGCAGGGATTTCTTGTGGGGCTTTTGGATGGTGAACCCATCGCCACGATTTCCGCCGTGAAATACGGAAAGACTTTTGGGTTTGTGGGGTTCTATATCGTTCAGTCGGAATATCGGGGGAAGGGGTATGGCCTTCGGCTCTGGGACGCCGCCATGCAGGCCCTTGCCGGACGGGTTGTAGGTCTTGATGGTGTTGTGGCGCAGCAGGGTAACTACAGGAAATCAGGCTTTGAACCGGCTTACCGCAATGTTCGTTACGAGGGCAGATGCGGAGGCGTTGCCCCCGAGCATTCCGGGCTCGTGGATATCTCTGGTCAGTCTCTGGAAAGTGCGGTGGCGTATGATCGGCAGTTTTTCCCTGATGACCGGGCGCAGTTTCTGCGGGCATGGCTTAGCCAACCTCGGGCCAAGGCTTTCGGAATACTGGCTGAGGGCAGGTTGGCGGGATACGGCGTGATTCGACAATGCCGGTCCGGCTACAAGATAGGCCCGTTGTTTGCCGATAATGATGACTATGCCGAAGTTCTGTTTCAGGCGTTGCGATCGGGCTATAGCGCTGAAGTCCCTCTGTATCTGGATGTGCCGGAGGTGAACTCGCAGGCTGTTTCACTGGCACAGGGCCATGACATGTCGGTGGTGTTTGAGACAGCCAGAATGTATGCGGGGCAGGTTCCGGACATCCCGGTAGATCGTATCTTCGGGGTGACATCTTTTGAGCTGGGTTGATCGTGTCCGTTCTTGTGTGCGGGGACAGGGGGCGCGACAGGGCGCGAAGACTGATTCGGAGTGAGTAGACTAGCCTTTTGGGCCGTTCATGGCTGCCTAAGTCATCCGATTATGGGCACAGCTTCTTCCTGATTGATGGTTGAGTATCGACGGTGACTAAGGTAATGAAGCGCATCGTTGGTGCCGCCGTTTGTCCGTGCTGGTGCCAGGAGCCCAAAAGGAGCAACCGTGGCCAAGCACAGACGAGACGTAGCAAAGGATTCCATCATCAAGTCCATGCTCCCCGCCAATACGGGGTTGGACATCTTCGAGAGCAGCGCCGGGCGTGGCGAGTTGGCCATCGAACTGCAAGACGCCGAGCACAGGGTCCGGGTCTCCAATTTCAAGCCTGGTTCCCTCCAGTTCGATATCCCAGAGGACATTGTCAATCTGGAAGCCGGACTGCCCTATGAAGACGCCAGCTTCGACGTCATCATCTGCCGCGAGGTGATCGAGCACATCGCCTGCAATCTGCCCTTGCTCAAGGAATTCGCCCGTTGCCTGCGCCCCGGTGGAACTCTGATTCTGACCTTCCCAAATAAACTTTCGCTGCCATCGCGCCTGTACCATCTGTTTACGGGCTTTTATAACGGTCTGAAATCGCCCATCAATCCGGGCGTGTTCTTTGGCGAGGCCCATGTCAATCTGATCTCCTACCATGAGATGGACTACCTACTGCGCGACAGCGGCATGTCTCAGGTGGTCGGTCGTTCCAGTGACATTCGCCCCGGAGCCTGGCTAACCGCGCCGCTGATTCCCGTTGTGCGCCTGCTGACGTGGTATTTCCTGTTTCAGTACAAGAAAAAGGCTCAGGAACACCGCAAGGACAAGCCGGAATTCGTGGCCTATAATCGAGAGATCTACGAGGCCATCACCTCCACCGAGCTGTTGCTTGGCAAGGATGTGATCATGTCCGCCCGCAAGAATTAGTTTACCTGCCAACGCCAGACGAAAAGCCCGGAAGGATAATAATCCTTCCGGGCTTTTTCATGCGCGCCGTGAAGCAGGTTAAGAAAGAAAGTTGACCAATTGCCCGGTGATGGGTGTGTTCTTGATCTGCTCGATGAATTCCTCTTCGTTGAGTTCACCGGATTGGAACTGCTGGTACAATTGCCAGAGGGCTCCCCTTTTGGTGCCGAACTGGTTGCCCTGAGCCTGCAATGCGTTTTCGTTTTCCTTGCGTGGGCCTTTGAATCCGCTCTCCTGCAACATTTGCTGCAGCTCTCTTGAGCGCGGAATTCCGGCTTCGTGAAATTCCTTTCGCATGGCCAACATGTCATCCCGGGTCATATTTTCCGGGTCATACTTGGCAAGAATTTCCTCTGCAGTGGTCTTTTGCTCCTCGGTCATGGGGATGTCCATTGACTGATTCATCCCGTAACCACCTGTAACTCTCATGCTTTTCCTCCTCTGTCCCCTCCCGACATGAAAAGGATATACGCCGTTGAACAGCTTTGAATGCACAGGCTGTGCCGCTTAACATGTCTTAAACATGGGAGGTTTGGAGAGGAGTGAGGACGCTCAGCGTCTTTCGATGAGCAGCAGATGGGTCTGAGCAGCGGGGTGATTGTGCATGGTGCAGCGCCTGACCCGCGCTAGGTTGGGTGACAGCGTGGCGCAATGTTTGTCCACGGCGACTGCTTCTTTCTGACCGCCTGGGTGGCCCGTATACATGACAATGGAGATGACTCCGCCGGGCTTCATGACGGATAGTGCGGAATCAATGGCCGGACAGGTGGTTGCAGCGCAGGTGACAATGTTCTCATTGCTGCCGGGCAGGTAGCCGAGGTTGAACATGACAGCCATGACCTGCCCATGGAATTCGTCGGGTAGCATTCGTGCCATGAGTTCATGCCCGACCTGGAGCAGGGTCACATTGTCGGGGGCATTCTTGATGTTGAGTCGTTTGCGGGTCTGGTCCAGCGCCTGCTGCTGGACATCGAACCCGAATACGTGGCCTTCGGGGCCAACGCATTGGGACAGGAAAAGGGTGTCGATTCCATTGCCCGTTGTGGCATCAACAACGATGTCACCGGGCAGGATGACCTTTTCCATGATGATTTTGACGAAGCTGATGGTGTGGCTGATGAGCATGGCGAGGTTGTAGCTTGCATCATGCTCGGGGGGCAAGAGCAGTACGACCAACACTTTTGTAGGTTGTTTTGAGGCGTGGCCTACCAATATGTCTGTTTTTGTGGCGGGTGGCTCTTGCTGTTGGTTCAGTCGACGTTCTATCCTGCTTTGTTGGCTCTTAGATGGTGTGTTTTTCTAGGATGTTAGGATGATCATGGGGCTTGGAGGGGCGTTGTCTTGGTGAAACTCATATTTTGGCATGATTCGAGTAATACCAACGCTGTCATCAAACCATTCAAGGAGACAGACAATGGATACACCGGTACGACCTCTTGGGTTGATAAAGGATCTCCTCGAGGATTTGGGACAGGAAGTGAGTTATGCCTACGATGATCTGGTTTTTGTGGGGCATAATGCTTTTTTGTTTCAATTCACGGGGCAGGGGGCATTTGTGGATTTGTATTTCAATACCCAGTGTAAGGACGCAGAACGGCAACGGCTTGCCTCAGCCATCATCAGAGGTGGCGTTTGCCGCGGTCTGACCGTGACCCCGAAAGGTCAGTATGATTTGATTGAAAATGATGACGAAACAATATCCATCGAGTTCTCATGATCTTGCGTATGTGCAGGCACAAGAATTTATCGATGGCATCTTGCCTAAGCGGTTACTTTTTGTTTGGCCCGAGTGGGCGCACGGCCAGTGCCCGGTATCCACGTTTTTTGGCCTTGCGATCCATGTAGGTTTGCCCTTTGCGGAAGTCATAGAGCCTTGCTGTGACAGGGGCCTCTTCCGCAGCCCAGACCCAGGCGCAGGATAAATCGAATTGCCTGACGATTTTGACCTCTGCTCCGCAGTCGGATTCGTAGCCATCGTAGTATTTGCTGTCGTTATATAAGCTGGCCAGTTCCTCGGTGGTTGGCAGGCGCCAATCGTCATACTGGGCCAGAATGGTGGTGGGAAAGGTGAATCGGACCCAGCGCTGGGCATCCTGCCAGGTGACATTCCCCTGATTATCGATTTTGGACCACATCAATCCAAGCTCATGGTCGCTGATGGTACCGTCTTCATTGTCGGTAAAACGGTCACCAGCAGACAGGGATGCGTGGGCAAGCAGCAGGACTGCGAATGCTATGGCGAGGATGCGTGTGATTTGTATGGCCATCGCGCGTCTCCTTGGTTGGGGTGCACGGATGTCCTGGTTCTATGGTCCATCCCGGAGAAGAGTTCAGGGGGCGGGATGGCAGAGCAGAGCAGATGTAGATTCTTGAACCGGGACCCAAAACTGAGGGTCTTATGATTGAGTCGTGATAGCCCGCCGCCTATTGGCGGCGGGCTATATTGGTATTGCGGAGCGGTTTAACCGCCCTGGCTGGAGTGTTCATCCATCATGGCTCGAACACGCCGTTGCACGCGGATGATGCGTTTGAGCATTTCTCCAAGGGCGAAGAGGGCGATGGCCGCGACCACCGAGAGCCCAAGAACGCCGAATCCTGCCGCGATCATCCACAAGTTGTGGGTAAGATCATTCGTGTTGGTATTCCACAGAAAGGCAATGCAGATCGCAGTGCCCATCAGCCACATGGCGTGCCCAACAAAACGCAGCATGGATTCCATGGGCAGTCGGGATATGGGATTGACCACGGTGTATCCTTCAAAGCGTCTGCTCCCGCACTTGGGGCATTGCTCAAAGGAGTCGGAGAAGGACTCCCCGCACTTTTCGCACCGCAGGACGGTTTTGATAATCACGTCTGACTGAACTGCCATAGCGTATCTCCTTGTCCTAGCAGGTTATGCGGATTGAGCCACGAGTTTGTTTTGCGCCGTGGTGAGTTTGTCCTGAGCCGCACGGGGGCGCTGCATCAGCCAGATCAGACCCCACAGAGTGAGACCGATAAGGTAACTCAGATAGCGCAGGTCATGCGGCAGTCCGATGAATTCAGCCACGTATTGTGGCTGCATCATGATGTATGTCACGCAGAGCAGCAGTGGGAATTCCCATATCCTGTTGCGCGTGATGAACCAGCCTTGCGTGGCCGAGGCAAAGGCGAAGTTGCCGATGCAGGCCATGCCGAAGATCAGCAGGCCCTGTGCCCAGCTATTGACGCCGTGCAGGATCAGTTCGGTGTTGAAGATGAACATGAACGGCAGGATGGCTGTTCGAATATCGTACATGAACCCCTGAAGTCCTGTTCGTATCGGGTCTGCCTCGGCGATGGCCGCTGCGGCGTATGCCGCAAGCCCCACAGGTGGCGTGTCGTCCGCCAGGATGCCGAAGTAGAAGCAGAACAGGTGCGCGGCCATGAGCGGCACGATGAAGTTGTGCAGTCCGCCCAAGCTGACAATGGCCGGAGCCGTCAGCGAAGCCATGACGATGTAGGTTGCCGTAGTGGGCAGGCCCATGCCGATCAGCAGGCTGGCAAATGCCGTGATGGCAAGCATCAGGAAGATGTTTCCGCCCGAGAGCACGTCAATGACCTGAGTGATCAGGCCGCCAAGTCCCATAGCCACGATACCGACAATGATGCCTGCTGCAGCTGTTGCCATGGCTACTCCGGCCATGTTGCGAGCACCTTCGGCCAGGGAGTTGATCAGTTCCTTGCAGCCCAGAATAAACGGATCTTTTAAGGACTTGAGGTCGATTCTCGTGTCACCGTTCTTTTTGCCTTTACTGATTGCGAGGATCGGATGCTGGACCAGCATGATCACCACCAGCACCATGATGGCGCGGAAGGCGGCCAGTTCCGGGCTGTGCCGGGTCACGATGAGTTCCCAGAGCAACATGCCCAGAGGCAGCATGAAATGCAGACCGGAAATGAGCGTGGGGAAGAACTTGGGCAGTTCCTTGCGGGGGATGCCTTCCAGGCCCAGTTTGGAAGCTTCGATGTGCGAGATGTAGAGGAGTGCGGCGTAGGATACAAAGGCTGGAATTGCAGCAGCCTTGACCACTTCGATGTAGGGAACGTTGACGTATTCGGCAATAATGAACGCCGCTGCACCCATGATGGGCGGAGCCAACTGGCCGTCAGTGGAGGCGGCCACTTCGATGGCGCCGGCCTTGGTCGCAGGGTAGCCGACTTTCTTCATCAGCGGGATGGTAAAGGTTCCGGTGGTCACAATGTTGGCGATGGATGAGCCGGAGACCATACCCGTCAGGCCTGAACCAAGGATGGCGGCTTTGGCCGGGCCACCCTTGAAACCGCCAAGCAGGCATAGGGCCAGGCGAATGAAAAAGTTACCTGCTCCTGCCTTTTCCAGCATCGTGCCGAACAGCACGAAGAGGAAGACAATGGTCGCTGAAACATCCAGTGGGATACCGTAAATACCTTCGGTGGACATGGTGATCTGGCCCACGAAACGATTCAGGGATACAGCCTTTTGCAGCAGGACTTCGGGCATGAAATCCATCTCTGAGACAAAACTGTAGCCGACGAACATGAGGGCAATCAGGGGCAACGCGGGGCCAATAACCCGGCGTGTGGCCTCCAGCAGCAGCACGACAAGCATCAGGCCCATCACGATGTCTCGTGTGGTGGGCTGCCCATAACGCGTGGCAATGCCATCATAATCAATAAAAATGTAGAGTGCTGTGATGACCGCCAGAATTCCTAGGATGTAGTCAAGGATAGTGACCCGGTGCATGGCCAGGAAGAACCTTAGGTCCGGCCTCCATGTCGGGGTGAACTTGAACATTGGAATGTTCAGGAAGATGAGGAACATGCCGAAGGCCAGGTGAATGGCTCGGATGAAGACGGTGTCGATAAGCAACCAGCTGGCAATGGAAAGTTGGAACAGGGACCATGTAATGGCCACCAGCATGGTCAGGTTGGCGGTGATGCCTGCGGCTTCACCTTGGAGACCGTGTTCGGCCTCGGCCAACTCCTTGGCGTATTCGACGCCCTTGATGTCGTTATCCTCGTAGGATGCTTTCTTATCCTTGGAGTGTTTTTTTACCTTTTCCATGGAATCTGGACGCTCCGGATTGTGGTGTAGCCTGTGAATGTAAACTGGTGGGCGGTGCATCTACCCATACCCATGCATCGCGCTCAAATGGGGTGTGCCCCCTGAAAAATGCGAAAAAAATGATGCGGCCGAACCCGAAGGTCCGGCCGCAAAGGAAACTACATCAGGCCAGCTTCCTTGTAATACTTCATGGCACCGGGGTGAATCGGTGCGGACAGGCCTTCAAGCATGGCCTTCTTGGTCAGCACTGCGTACGCGGGGTGCAGCTTCTTGAAGTCTTCGAAGTTCTCGAAAACTTCCTTGGTCACGGCGTAAACAACTTCGTCAGGCACGTCGGCGGAGGTCACGAAGGTGGCCTTCACGCCAAAGGTGTCCACGTCTTCCTTGTTCACAGCAGCGGGGTAGTTCTTCATAGGAACAAAAGCCTTGGCGTAGTAAGGCTTAGCCTTGATGAGCTTGTCAACGCCAGCGCCGGTGATGGACACGAAGCGAACCTTGCGTGCGCCAGCAGTGGCTTCTTTCATGGAGCCGTTGGGATGACCAACGGTGTAGAAGAATGCGTCAATACGGCCGTCCTGCAACAGGCCAGGAGCTTCAGCGGCTTTGATACCTTCAGCCTTGATGTCCGTTTCGAAATTGATACCGGCGGCTTCGAGGGCATCGATGGAGTTCTGGCGCTGGCCGGAACCGGGGTTACCGATGTTGATAACTTTGCCTTTGACGTCGGCAATGTTCTTGATGCCAGCATCTTCGGCAGCGACCAGAGTCACGGTCTCGGGGTGGATGGAGAATACGGCGCGCAGTTTTTTCTGAGCTTTGCCTTCCCATTCAGCCATGCCATTGATGGCCTGGTACTGGCGGTCGGACTGGACAACGCCGAACTCGAGGTCGCCGGCCATGACGGCGTTCACGTTGAATACGGAGCCACCGGTGGATTCAACGGTGCAGCGAATGCCGTACTGGTCTTTCTTTTTGTTGACGATACGGGCGATGGCGCCGCCAGTGGGGTAATACACACCAGTGATGCCGCCGGTTCCGATGGTCACGAAAGTGGTCTTGGCCTGGGCGGGCGCCGGAGCGAAGCCGCACAGAGCCAGGCCGAGGATCATGACCGCTACGAGAGAGAGAGTTCTCCGCATTCTAGCCTCCTGTCCTTGTTAAAAACTTTGGCCGTCCCCCCATGGGCTGGCCTAAAACAGAGTCCCGAGGAAAGCCCCCGGGATGATTCCCCATGTACGATCCTTCGTTTACAGCAGGATATGACGGGTGGAAATCGTCCTATTGAAGCAAAATGGTTAGCAAATCTGTTGCCAAAAAGCAATGTTGTTCTGATAAATTTGGATTAGTCGTCAGTGCTTTGGCTCGATATTTGATTGCTTGTTTGTTGGAATTACCGAACGTTTTTCGGTGATATGTAAGAGGATGCGGTGGTATGTATGGATGGATAGTGCTCGTGTTGAGAGAGCGGTGTAGTCGCTTGCATAAATTTTGATCGCGGATGGTTGACTCATTTTTCATGGCGATGAGAAGTGAATTTTGATGTGTGATCGTGAACAATTTGGTGAAAATTTGGCAGAGGAAATACGAATAATGTAACTTGTAATGATCGTGATCGCATCGTTTTGTCGGCCAATTTGTCGATTTTTTGAGGTCTGCAGGGTTGAAATATTGGCCCTTTTTTATACATGATTCAAGCTGATTGGTGCCGATGATTTGATTATCGGCACTCCCGTACGCCACTTTGGAAGGGGTCTTCTTGGGCGTTCTCCAATTGAATTTGAAGATAATCGATGAAAAACTGTGAAATACCAATGCAGTGGCGTCCGGTACTTGTCTTTGGGCCAAAACCGGACCGGGGGGGCAACCCCACTGTCCTGTCGGGGTTGCGTTCCGACCGGGCAGTCCATATCACGGTTGGAACAAAGCTAGAGAGGCCCTATGGAACACGTCTGTTTTGAAAATATCCGGCTGGAGTCGGGTGTTGATTATTTTTTGTATATTGGTGAGATCAAGGCCTTTGGACTGAGCGAATTTGTCAGCCAGGGGCTTGAGCGCCGACTTGGACGACCAGTCAGACCCATTGGCATCTGTCCAGATATTTTGCGCCAATATCCTTATGATAATGTGGTGGTGATCAACCCCTGGGCCAAACGCCCGCGCGTGATCTCACAGCGCGGCGAGGCTGAGCGGGTGAGCGTGGGGCCTTTTGTCGCTCATGTTTCTGCCAGCCGTTATGTGAAGTCGTTGGTGCGACTATTGCGTGAACGACAGGACGGGGTCTACGTCTGGATGTTCGAATCACGCCCCGAGTTTCTGCTTCAGGAGATGGATGGAGTCACCCTGCTGGGGCCGGACCCCGCCTTGGTTCACCAACTGAATGACAAGACCTGGCAGTATGAAACGTTCAAAGAGATTGCCCCTGTGGTGGATTTCAGGATTTGCCGAGGCCGCGACGATATGCTCTCGTGCTGTGCCGATTTTGCCAAGCGCAGTCCGCATGGAGTCTTCGTCTCCTGCGACTACAGCGCTGGCGGAGTCTCCTCCAAGGTCGTGCATAGAATCGAGGACGCCGAGTGTAAGTTTACGGACCCGGGCGGGAAATATCTGGTCAGCGCCTACAAGCCCCATGTCTGGGACCCCACGGTGCTGGGGGTTGTGGGGAACGAGAACGATGTTTTTGTTGCTGGCGTGGCTGATATGACCATCGTGGATGGAAACAAGTTCAGAGGTTCAACCTACCCTTCGCAATTGTCCGCTGCCGTCCAGACACAACTGGCGGAGTATACTGCCGCCATAGGGCGCAAGCTCGGTGCTCTTGGTTTCCGAGGCATTTTTGGCTGTGACTATATCGTGGATGCCAAAGGTAATATTTTTTTCATCGAGGTTAACCCCCGTAAACAGGGTACGACCATGGAATATTGCTGTACCATGGAGCACCTGTTGCCCGAAGGCGCGGCAAATCTGCCAGCGCTGGAGATTGGGGCTGTGCTGGATAACCGGTTCCCCGGGAACACCGTTTACCCCGATCAGCATCGTGCAGCTGAGTTGGACATTCATTGGGGGACGTTCAATTATAAGGTCGAGGGGCAATGTGTTCGCACTAGAGATGAACTTCCACAACGCCTGAAGGAGCGCGATCTTTTCAAAAGAGTCGCCAGTGGCGGTGCCGGAGGGCATGTTGTTTTGGAGCATGTTGGTGCCGATGTTGATGTGTTGCCCGGAACGTTCATGGGACGAGTGGCGGCAGTGAGTTCATCGCGACGAGGTATGCAGATGGCTCTGAATCGAGGTAAGAAGAAGCTCGCATCCTGTATTGCGGATGCATAATACATTAGGAGGGATTCACGTGGCGCTGGACAACCAAGCAGGCCTGGACGGTTTTACCAAGGATCTGCTGCAGGAGATTTCCGGGGGCGGTAACGCTCCGGCCGGGTTGGTCGAGAAGTTGACCGAATTGCACGAAGCGGCTGAACAAGGCGAGGGTACGGCCCCCATTGTCCGGTTCTTCAGTGCCCTGAAGGACGCCAAGGGTGAAGCCGGCGTCGGCTTCGAGGGCCTGGGCTTTTCCCGTGAGCAACTGCTTGCCCTGTGTTCCAAGCATGTAGAGATCGATGAGCATTGTGTCACCGTGGGCGGTCGTGTGGGCCGTGCATTGGAAGTAATGGCACAGGCTAATCCCCGTGTGGAAGAATATCTCTCCGCCAAAACCGAAGAGGCTCCCAGCGGTATCGAATTGTGGGATCAAATTCTGGAGAATCAGGCCCGCATCAAGAAAGCCCTGAATCTGGATGACGCCACCTGGAATTCTTTCAGTGGTCAGCTCGGCAATGCCATCAACGACGTGGAGACTCTGGCCAAGTGTATTGATCTCCCGGCTGATGCCATTCGGGACGTGACCCGCATTACCGAAAAATATCGCATGCGTTTGACCCCCTACTACGCCAGCCTGATTCAGCCCGGTGTTGCCAACGATCCGGTATTGCTGCAGGCCGTGCCCACCGCAGAGATGGTGGACAATGTGGGCGTGGAACTGCCCCCTGTGGCCTCCGACCATTCCCCCGCGCGCCTGATCGACCAATTCTATCCACGGGTCGTGGCTGTCAAGGTGACCAATATCTGCGCCATGTACTGTACGCATTGTCTGCGCATTGCTCATATCGGCAAGTCCGATCGTACCTTCTCCAAGAAGGCCTACGGCGAGGCTCTGGACTATATTGCCGCCAATGATCGAATCCGCGACGTGCTGATTACCGGTGGCGATGCCTTTATGCTGAATAACGAGAACCTGCGTTGGCTGTTGGGCCGTCTGGACGAGATTGATCACATCAAGATCAAGCGCCTCGGTACCCGTGTGCCTGTAACCACCCCCAGCGTGTGAACAACGAACTTCTCGATATTCTGGAGGAGTCCAACGACAAGGGACCGGTGCGTGTGGTCACGCAGATCAACACGGCTCAGGAAATTACTCCCGTGTCCAAGCAGGCCTTCAAGGATATCAGTAAGCGGGTCATGGCTGTGCTCAACCAGGCCGTGTTGATGCGTGGCATCAACGACTCCAAACCCAAGATGTGGAAGCTGGTGGAGACCATTCAGGAAGCCTATGTGCGGCCTTACTACGTCTTCAACTGCTCCTACCGAAATCCCCAGTACACGCATATGCGTGTCCCCGTGGAGCAGGGCAGGGATATCATCGAGGGCATGTACGGAAATATCTCCGGTGATGCCATCCCGCGTTATATCGCGGCTGCGGGCGGCAAGATTCCACTGCATCGCGATAATCTGGTTCGCCACGAGGATGGCAATGTCATCCTGCGCAAGCCTTGGAGTGGTGAGGAAACCGCCTATCCGGACGCCGTGCCCGAACTGTATAATGAAGATGCGGATTTCGCGTTCAACAAATATGGCAAGGACGAATAGATGATGAGTGCGCCTGCCGCGGCCAAGATCATGGAATGGCTTGAGCAGCGGGAGCCGGAGATGCTTTCGCTGCTGGAGCGTATCGTGCGCATCAATTCCCACACGCCGAACAAGGCGGGGGTGGACGCTGTGGGCGCGGTAATGACCGAGGTCATGCACGACATGGACTTTGATGTGGAAGTCCATGTCCAGGGTGAAGTGGGCGACAATCTCGTGGCCCGCAATGCGGCTGCGCGGAGTCTGGCCCCAGACGCGAGGCAGGTGCTGTTTTGTGGGCACATGGATACGGTATTTCCCGACGACGGGAGTTTTGATTGCTTCGAGCGGAGTGAGAAGCGCGTCATCGGTCCCGGTATCGTGGATATGAAAGGCGGGCTGGTCGTGGGAATTTATGCCCTGAAGGCCCTTGCCGAAACCGGTCTGTTGGAGCAGATGCCTGTGGCGTTCATCTTTAATTCAGATGAAGAGACAGGGTCCTACCAGTCTCGCGATCTGGTGATGGACGAGGCCCGCAAGAGCGCGTTTGCAATGGTTTTTGAATGCGCCGGGCTCGAGGGTGAGACCACGACAGGGCGTAAGGGGAAGACGACCTTCAAGCTCAAGGCTCTGGGGCAGGCCGGGCATGCTGGGAATTTGTCCGGGCCCAAGCCCACGGCGATTCTGGAACTGGCCCATAAGACAGTAGCCTTGGAAGCCTTGAATGATCCTGCGCGCGACGTGTCCGTGAATGTGGGGCTTGTTTCTGGTGGCCTTGGCCCGAATACCATCGCACCTAGCGCCGAAGCTGTTGTGGAGTGTCGGTATCGGAATGCCTCGGACGCCGATGGTCTGATTGCTGCCGTGACGGCCATGACCACTTCGCCCGATGTGCTAGGGACGACTCTTGAGGTCGAGGTGATCCCCGGGCGACCGCCCATGGAACAGACCGCCGCAAACCGCAAACTGTTTGACTTTGTGCGCGAAACCGGGACCGGACTGGACGTCCCCGTAAAGGAGGATTTCCGTGGCGGTGTTTCCGATGCCAATTATATCGCCCACGTGGGTTGCCCGGTCATAGACGGCATGGGACCGATCGGCGCAGGAGATCATTCACCCAAGGAATTCATGGTCATTGAGTCCCTGGTGCAGCGCGCTGCCTTGACTGCCGTGGCGCTGGAACGCCTGTGGGCGGAATATGACCGGGGAAATCTGTTCGGATGATTCTTTGTGCATTTGAATAATTCAAGCCCCGTCGCAACCATCGTTGGTTGCGACGGGGTTTTTTGATGATCCGTATAAGTCGATGAAGGGGATGCAATGGTCGAAATTCGCCGGGGCGGGCCCGATGATCTGAAGACTTTGTCCATGCTGCGAGCCAGGATGTTCGCCACGTTTTATGACACTGATCCTCAGACCTTGGCTGCTGCCGATCAGGACTTCTTTCTTTCTGCCATGTCGCGGGGAGATGCTGCCTTCTGGCTGGCCGAAGACGAAGCACGGGCGGTGGCCTGCGGTGCTTTGAGCTTGTATCACTTGCCCCCCAAACCGTTCTCGCTGAAGACTCCCTATGCCTACCTGTCCAGTATGTGGACGGAGCCGGAATATCGGCGGCAGGGGGTTGGACGTCAGATCATGGAACTGGCTGTGGAGTTTGCCCGGCAATGTGGTGCGTCACACCTGTCGCTGCATAGCACCGAGGCAGGCCGGTCAGTATACAGCCGTTTTGGTTTTGATCCCACCAATGAGATGCGATTGCCTCTTTTGATTGAATCCGAATAAATCCGCTTCCCCCAAGAGGGCTGAAGCGTTGTCGCAAGCCGTTGATTCTCATGAGCAACCATGGAGGCTCAACGGGTTGCGTCCCCTATTCGGGGCGTGTAGTCTGCCCTTGCTTCGTGCCGGGCTGGCAGAGGTTGGGGGACTGATGAAGACACCACTACAGGTCTTGTTCGTTTACGGGTCGTTGGACCGGGCCGAGATTCTCGTCGCTGAGCTGCGCAGAGGTGGCTATCAACCCGAATACGTGTGCGCGGGTGATAGAAACGACCTGGGGTCAGTGATCGGTTGGCCGTGGGATGTGATCATCTCGGATACGGTCATGTCCGGTATTACGTTGCGCGACGTGCAGGCCAGCCTGGCAATGCGCAAGTCTCCTCCTCCGCTGATTGTTGTGACCGGAAGTCCCGCCATGGAGTGCGCCGTGGAGGCCATGCGCCAGGGTGCATTCGATTATTTGCCTTGGGATGGACGGTCCCGCCTGAACGAGGTTGTGAATTCCGCTCTGGAGTATTCCAGTCGAGTGCAGCACCAGGCGCGTGAACACAAATTCCTTCGATTTACCCAGTTTTCCATCGAGCAGGCTGCCGAGGCGGTGTTCTGGATCGATTCTCTGGGGCGGTTTTTCTATGTGAACGACGCTGCCGGGAGGATGCTGGGGTACGCACCACGAGAACTCAGGATCATGAGCCTGTTCGATATCGATCATGCGCTCAAACGTAGTGACTGGCCCGAGGTGTGGGAACGCCTTCGGCGCGAGCAGTCCTTTGTGGCCGAGTCCCAGTTGTTGGCCAGCGGCGGAAGATTGATTCCCGTCGAAGTAGTCTTCAACATGCTGGTGCTCGACGGAGAGGAATACACGACTGCCTATGTGCGTGACATCACCAAACGCATTCGTGTGCAGAATGCACTGTCCAGCGAGGAAAACCGTTATCGCAGCCTATTTCATAATAGCCCGATTTCATTGTGGGAGGAGGACCTTTCAGACGTAAAGGCCTTCTTTGACGAACTGCGTGAGCGTGGCGTTGAGGACTTTCATGAACACTTCGGCGCGAACGTGGAGGATTTGTTGGAGTGCGTGCGTCGGGTGAAAATCATCGACGTCAATCAGGCGACTTTGGACATGCTGGATGCGCAGAGCAAGGACGAGCTGTTCGGTGGCCTGGACAAAGTGTTTACCGAGGATTCATTGCGGGTGGCGCGTGACGAGTTTGCATTGCTTGCCAATGGCGGACATAGGTACGCTGGCGAATTGGACCACATGACCCTTACGGGGCGCATAATCCGAGTGGCTGTCCATTTCAACGTGGCCCCTGAAGACCGCAAGACCTTGGGCCGGGTTGTGGTGTCACTGATCGATATTTCAGAGCGCAGGCATATGGAGCGCGAATTGGAGCGTGCTCGGGATGAACTTGAGCAACGTGTCGATGAGCGGACGCTGGAACTTGGCGAATCCAACAGGCAGCTGAAAAAGGAGATTTCAGATCGCGAACAGGTTGAACTGCAACTCCGGGACAGCGAACGGCGCCACAGGATGATTATCGACACCATGCCGGTCTTGATTCATGCCCATGATCAGAACGGGGATTTCGTGTTCTGGAACAGAGAGAGCGAACGAGTGCTGGGATATTCGGCGCAGGACGTTGTCAATACACCGAATTTTAAGAGTAAACTATATCCTGATCCGGAATACAGAGCTCAGGTTGTTCGAATGCACGGTACACCCTTTGTTGATATGGAGACGGATGTCGTGACAGCCTCGGGCGAGGTGCGCACCATCAAATGGTCCACCGTCCAATACGCATCGCCTGAACCGGGGTGGGAATCCTGGGAGACGGGCATTGATGTGACCAGGGCCAAGAAATCCGAGATGCGTATCCACACGCTGACTCATGAGTTGATGCGCGCCCAGGAGAGCGAACGGCAACGTATCGCTCTAGACCTGCACGATAATGTGGCACAGAATCTGTCTTCATTGAAGATTTCGTCTGAGACTCTTTTTGATGGGGTCAGTGGGGTTTCCTCCGAATTGCGCAAGCGGGCCGGTGAGTTATCCCGCAACCTGCAGGGCTGTATTGCGGCGGTACGCAATCTCTCCTACGATTTGCGTCCCTCCGGGCTGGACCAGCTTGGGCTTGTGAAATCATTGGATCAGTTCTGCCGGGAGCTTTCCGGTGGCAGAGAGATGGAAATTGTTCTAAGTTCAGCCGGAATGGACAACCTTGAGCCGGACTCCGATATCGAGATTAATTTGTACCGGTTGGCTCAGGAGGCACTTCGCAATGCTGCCCGGCATTCTGGAGCCCAGACGGTTCTGGTCAAACTCGTGGCGTCCTCCCCGCATATTTTGATGCGTGTGGAGGACGACGGGAATGGATTTGATATCCCCAAGCGCAAGACCGAAGCCGTTGATGAGCGGCGCATGGGGTTGCAGAGCATGGAAGAACGAGCGAAACTTCTGGATGGGGAGTTCTCCATCACATCTGTTCCCGGTAAGGGGACGAGAATTTTTGTAAAAGTGCCGTACAAGGAGAAGAGGCGTGGATAAGGAGACCATCAGCATCCTGATTATTGACGATCACCCAATGTTTCGCGAAGGACTCAAAGCCATCCTGAAGCGGGATTCCCGCTACGAGGTTGTTGCTGAAGCCGGTAATGGGCGGGATGGGCTGGTCGCGGCCAAGGATTTCCATCCTGACATGGCCCTGGTGGATATTTCGCTTCCTGATCTGAATGGTATTCGTCTGACCCGCGACCTCAAGCAATTACTCCCTGAACTGCGCGTGATCATTGTCAGCATGCATTCCAAGATTGAGCATATTGCCGAGGCCTTCAAAGCCGGAGCTTCGGGGTATCTTGTCAAGGAATCTGCATCTGAGGGGTTGCTCAAGGGCCTGAATAATGTGGTTCGGGGCGAATATTTCCTGGACAGTTCTGTCTCGCCCACTGTGGTGGAGAGTTTGATGAATGCCCCGTTGCAAAAAGGTCCGTCCCGTGATGTTGACTACGGGACGTTGACCCCGCGTGAGCAGGAAGTCATGAGGCTGCTTGCCGAAGGGTTGTCTTCACGTGAAATCGCTGAAAAATTGTTCATCAGTCCGAAAACTGCTGAGAACCATCGGGCAAACCTGATGAAGAAGCTCAATCTCCATAGTAATATTGAATTAATCCGTTATGCTGCCCGGTTGGGGCTCATTGATCTCGATTTATGGATTGATTCGGGAGAACCGCTTTAATCCTTGCGCATTACTAGGAGTATGTTGTTTGTGACGGGATGATATCCCGGCATCTCCTAGGGAAAATCCCTATTCTGTGTTGCTTAATAAGCCCGAAGGCCTGTGGCCAGAGGGTTTTTTTCTGTTTTGTGCTTGGAAATGCACAGATGTTCCATTGTGTGCTGAGGAGAAGCCCCAGAGATTTGGTTTATCTCCCTATGTACAGTAAGCACGGTGATTTCGTAGAGATCGCATTGGGAAGCCACATTCAGTTTCAAACAAGGAGAAGGGATCATGACTAAAGCTGGACTTGTCGAAAGGATCAAGGACAAAGCTGGCCTGAACACCAAGGTCCAGGCCGAGATGGTTTTGGATACGATCGTCGAGTCCGCCCGTGATGCTCTGCTTGAAGGGGACAGCGCAATCTTTACCGGCTTTGGATCTTTCAAGGTCGTTCAGCGTGCAGCCCGCACCGGCCGGAATCCCGGTACCGGTGAGATGATTCGTATTCCCGAGTGTAAAGTGGTCAAATACACCATGGGGAAACGGGTCAAAGGCGCTATTTGCTAGCGTTGTTTTAGCAGGGGGGGGGGACCAGTCTGGCTTGTGGCTGCACATCGGCGCCACAGCCGAGACAGATCGAACCAGCAAGGGTCCCCGGCAATTATATTGACGGGGACCTATCCAATTTGAACGCCCCGGACGAGTCTTCGTCCGGGGCGTTCTGTTGTTTGAACTAAGGGGATAGGTTCTTTCTGTGCCCGTGAGAGCAGCTCCGCAGCGCCATCACTGGTCGCTGGGCTTTCAGATGATCGTTTTCATAGCCTCGTGGACAGACGCGGCGAGGTCTTTCTTGAGTACCGGCTTGAGCAAATACCCCTTGAGGCCCATCTTTTTCGCTCGTTCGGCTGACATTTCATCGGAAAAACCAGTGCACATGATGACAGCGATATCCGGCCTCAGGTTCAGAATTTGCTGTGCAAGCTCGGCTCCGGTGACACCGGGCATGGTTTGATCGGTAACGATCAAGTCATAGTCGTGGGGAGCCGACTGGAACCGTTTCCATGCGGCTTTCGGGTCGGTTTCCACATCCACCGTAAACCCCATGGTCTCCAGCATCTCGCCCCCCACGGCTGCCAGAGGAGCTTCATCATCCACAAACAAGGCCCGACCACTGTGCTGCTGTGGCACTGAATGCGGAACGCGCAGCAGGCTCTGATCGTTGTCTTCGACTACGGGCAGCAGGATATCAAAATGGGTGCCTTCGCCGAGCACACTTTGAACAGTGACCACGCCACCATGCCCGGTCACGATGCCATGCACCATGGCCAGTCCCATCCCCGTGCCTTCGTCGGGTCCCTTGGTGGTGAAGAAAGGATCAAAGATCTTGTCTACGATGTCCGCAGCAATGCCGTGCCCCTGGTCGGAGACAGACAGGCGAGCATGAGGCGCGTCGGAAATGTTGCCGTCCTGTCCGGGCAGTGCGCTCCCGGCCGGGACGTGAGACAGTTTAATGGTCAGGGTGCCACCGTTGTCTCGCATGGCATGAGCGGCGTTTGTGCAGAGATTCATCAGCACCTGATGAATCTGGGACAGATTGGCTCGCACGGTGCCCGTGTTGTCGTTGAGGTCCAGGCGGATGTCGATACTCGAGGGCAGAGACGCCCGCAGCAGCTTGACCACTTCCTTGACCACGCTGCCCAAATCCAGGGGCTGGAGGTCCAGTTCCTCCTGACGGCTGAACGTCAGAATCTGGTGAATCAGGTCTCGGGCTCGTCGTCCGGCGGAGAGCACCTCGGTCAACCTGCGTTGGGCCGGGGCTCCGTCCTCGGCTTCTTCCAGGCTCATTTCGGTATAGCCCATCATGACGCCGAGAATATTGTTGAAATCATGAGCGATGCCGCCAGCCAGGGTGCCGATGGCTTCCATCTTCTGTGATTGGCGAAGCTTGATCTCCAGGTCCTTGCGATTGCTGACGTCGTGGGCAACGACCACCGAGCCTGCGGGTTGTTCGGTGTCACCGTCCACGAAGAAGGGGGAAACCGTCACCAGGAACCAGCCGCCCAGTGCCGGGATTTGCATTTCCTCGGCCTGGGAACCACTTTTCGACATCACCTTGACGCGGTCGCAGATGTCGTTTTCCTCTCCCTGCAGAGGGAAGAGTTCCGAGCATGGCTTGCCCACCAGGTCCTTGGGGTGCACCCCAAGGCGCTGTGCCAAGGTCATGTTCATTCGCCGTACCCGGAAATTCTGGTCCAGAATGAGGATGATGTCCGGGACGCTGTCGAAGGTCTTTTCCCATTCCTGTTTGGCGCGGATGATCATCGACTCGACGGTCTTGCGCTTTTGAATATCCTCGAAGGTGCCTTCGATGGCCGAAATCTCGTTTTCTTCGCCGCGAATCGCCCTGGCGCTGATGGAGACCCAGATGCGCGAGCCATCGGGACGGGTGATCATGGTTTCAAAATCCGAAACCCTGTCATGGGAGCGGACCATGAACAACAGGGCTTCCATAGCCTGGGGATCCAGGTGGGGCAGGAGCCTGTTGCCTTGAAGGGTCTGGTCCAACTGTTCGACGGATTCATAGCCCAGGATGCGGGCGAAAGAAGGATTGAAGGCGATCAGGTCTCCCCACGGGGCGCATTGGAAAATGCCAAGCACGGAGTTGTCGATCATGCCCCGGTAGGTACGCTCATTGCTGCGCAGCTTGTTCCAGCGGTCGGATAGGGTGCGGTGCTCTCGGGCCTGGCGCAGAATTCGGGTCATGGTGCCGGCTGTTTTCCAGTCACCAGGAATGAGCACATCGTCAGCACCGGCTTCCATGGCTGCAAGGGCGGCTTTGGGGTCGGCCTCATTCGTCAGGAGGAGAAAGGGAACGTCCTGGCGTTCGGCACGGGCCATGGCCATGGCCTCGGTCCAGCTGAGTTCGCCTAGCCATTCGTCGCAAAGCACCATGTCCCAAGGTTCATCAGCCAGTGCGCGGGAGAAGTCGTCGAGGGTGGTTGCTACGGTATAGGCAGGTCGAAGTCCCGCTTGCCCCAGAATTTGGGTCAAGTCCGCTGCATTGTCTTCGGATGATGTGGCGATGAGCAGGCTGAAGCGAGCGTCCATTGAGGGTTCCCCTAAGAGGTTCTCCGTAGCCGTGACAAGGGCGGAAGGCCCTGTGTTTTCTATAAATTGGGTATTCATCATGATATCAGATGGCAGGTTGAAGGACAATCCGTACATCAAAGGTCGCTTGCGGGGCGGTAGGCCCGGGCTTTCCTTTTGCCGACCAGCGGGCTATGGAGGTTCCTCGCCCCCTGTTTGGGGTATCGAGCAGCGCATAAGGAGTATGAAAAGACATGGAAGCCCCCAATATTGATCCGCTTGTGGCCAAGTACATCATCGATTCTCAGGCGTCGGACTTGTACGCCATGATTATGGATTACAAGCGCCGCGGCGAGACAACGAGCTTTGTGGCCGTGGCCGTCAACACACCCAAGTTCAAGGCGGCGTATCTGTTTCGTCCCGCCAAGGAAGTACTTTCAAAGGGCGGTTTGCCCGAGTCCTTCCGTGATCAGGTCAAGAAATTCAATATCCTGGGGTTTATTCAGGAAGGCGAAGGCAAGGCCAATATCGATTTGATGGCCGGGTTGAACAAGCCGTTTCACGCCGTGCGCAGCCCTGCGGAACTGCGCAAGGCCTTGTATCCCGGGTCTGTTTTGACTTTCACCAATCATTTCCTTCGCCTGCGTGGCCTGGAAAAGGATGTTTCCGACTTTACGTATGAAGAGTTCACTCAGGCGGTGCAGAGCCGCAGTGAGTTCCTGAAGAATTTGAAAAACGGAATGGCTTAGCCCGTTTTTGAATCCATCGGCGGCCCTTGCGGGCCGCCGATTCAGTTGCAGGGGAGCCATGGCTCGTTGACCATTCGCTCTCTGCCTGTCAGGACCATGTCATCGGGTACCAGATCCCCTATGATGGGGGTCAGTGCTTCATACGGGTAGCGTACCTCCACCTGTACCAGTTCGCAGGGAGCACCGGCATCATTGATGCGGCCGGTACCCGTGGCTCCGGTATAGGTTTCCCAACTGCTGACCGTGACCGTAGCGCTGCCGGGTAGGACTTCAATGATCCGCTGCGCCTCTTCAATGACCTTGGTCAGGCGTGTTCCATCATCGTCTCCGTTTCCAGTCACCGCATAGCGGACCGCCACCTGGGCGGCCTTGCCTACGGTCGCGCGGGCGAAGTAGATGTATCCCAATTCCACAATGCCGAAGATCATGGCCAGCAGCACGGGCAGGACCAGGGCAAACTCCAGCACGCTGGTCCCCTGTTCGCCACGGCGAGCCCTGCAATGTGCCGCCAAGCTGGTCTCTGCCCGATGCCGCATGGCAATTTCTCCCGACCGCTCCTAGTTGAGCAGTCTCCAACCGAGCTGACGCCCGATCTTCTTGAATATGTCGTCAATGTCGTAGGGCGACGGGGCATCATAGAAATGATCATCCGTGCCAGCCTTGCTCGAAGCCACCTGCTTCATGAGCGTCACATCTGTGGAATCCGAATTGCCATAGCGTACGGCAAAGATCTCGATTCCAGCGTCCTTGGCGAGCTGGGCTTCATCAAGCATCGCCTGGTTTAGTACGCCACCATTGTCACAGTGCGACTCCATGTCCAGCATGCCGTAATAGGCATTGGTCCAGTAGACGTTCGGTGTGTAACTGACGTCATAGTTGCCGCCGCACATGCCGTCTTCGGTGTCGCCATCGGTCAGCAGGATGATGATCTTGCGCATATCATCCTTGTCAGAACCTTCGGTGAACGGAGCTTCCGGGGTCAGAACGTGTCGCGCCCACTTGAGCCCTTCAGAGATGACCGTGCCCGAAGCCGTGCCTCGTGCATCCTGATCCTCGATGGCCGTAACGATGGAGCTGCGGTCATGAGTCAATCCCTGGGTCTCGGGGATGCCGGAGCAGGTGCCACTGCTCACGCGCAGGTAGCTTCCGACCGGATAGCGATACTCAGTCTTGTAGTATTCTTCATCCAGGTCCCAGTTGAATGTACCGTCCGCATTCCGGCAACCAGCAGGCAGTCCGTCCACGTTGGCCGGGATGCGAACTTTGCCGCGGAAAGGCACCAGGCCGACCTTGACCGAAGACTCCATGCCCGCAGGCATGATCAGGTTCACCAGATTCACTGATGCCTCGTTGGTCTCGGTGATGGGGGCGCCCTTCATGCTGCCCGAGTTGTCAATGACGAACACTATTTCCAGGTTGTTGAATCCGGCAGTGGCCTTGGCGGTGATGACCGTATCCGAGAGGCCCAGAGCATCCAGGAGCAACAGGTCCACCACGGCTTCGCCTTCAACCGTCACGCTTCGGGCTTCGGTGCCGGAACCCAGACTTTTGAGTTGAGCTTCGGGATAATTCTTTTCCAGATATTCCACGGCAGCGGCTTCCACGATGCCCTTGGTCATGTCGGGATCGTAGGGCAGCTCCAGGCTACCTGCCAGTGCTGCGGAATCCACAGCGGATTGCAGGCGGCCATGGGCCTGATACAGCAGGGCCGAGTCCAGCCCCAGTCCGGCAAGGCCGACCAGAGTCGGGATGGCAGCTGCCACGAAGACCGCTGTCGCACCACGTGTGTCGGTGATGAGTTGCTTAGGGAACCGGCATGCTCGTGCTCGCAACGAGCGTAAGCAGGTCAGAACTCGTGTCACTAAGCGGGTTTCCACCGAGCTGTGTTTGATAGTCATAAGTCACCTCCACGGTCACTGTGCTTCCAGCATCTTCAAAAGTTACGGTTGTGACGATGTCTGAGGGATCAAGGTCTGGCAGCAGTGCATTGACCAGATCCGGGATGTGCGAACTTTCACCGGTCATGAGTACTTGGCGAGCAGCCACACTGCTGGCTTCTGACAGCGATGAATAAGTGATCAGTGCTCCGGCTCCCTCGACGACCACGTACAGGAGTCCTGCCAGGACCGGCAGCAACAGTGCCGCTTCCAGGGCCGAGACGCCTCTGTTGGATCCAATGAGTTTGCGTAGCATGGCAATTCCTCCAGTCATGGGATTGCGCTCCTAACCTTGGGGCAGCAGATGACGCTGGCTACGGACAATGCGCAATCCCTTGAATTCGTTTTCCTGCCTATGGGACTCAAGACTTTCCCGTGCGGTGGCCAATGAGTCGTACATGCCGATGGTCACGCGATACCAGTCGCCCTTCTCGGGCAGATGCACATGCAGAATGTAGGGCGTCTGGCCCTGGGCCTTCAGGTTGTCTGCATGGCGTAAGGCATGTTCCGGGGTCCGCCAGGAGCTGACGTGCAATGTGTACACTGGCTTTGCGGGCATGGGTCCCGGGATGTATTCCGACAAATCAACGCTGGGCGTCGGTTCCGGGGTGTCCCCAGTGGCGATGGGGTGCGCAACGGGAGAGGCCATGGGCGGCCGGTTCATGGTTGACGGAACAGGTGAAAAAGCAACGGTCTGTGCCATGGGCAGTCCGCTGCCGGAAAGGGAGGCATGGCTAACCGATGCAGTGGTCATGAGCCCGTTGCTGCGAGGCATGATTGGGGTCGTAACCACCGCCTGCGCCTTGGACACGAGACCGGAGCTTGTCAGGCCGGAGTTGTGATCGATGGGTACCACGGGCTTGACGCTTTCGGAGTCGAACGACTGGGGTTGAGGTGTCTTCATGGCCGGGGCACCGGGTGTGGGGTAGGCCGATTCCAGCTCCGGGCCGGGGGCGCCACCAGCGGGCACCAGCGGGCCGGGAGATACGGAAGCGGGGGCCATCAGGCTGGGGATGGAGGTCGTGCCACGGACCGGGGCGCTACGCGGGGCAGCGTTATCGGCAAAACTCAGTGCCAGTCGGGCGCGCTTCAGGTTCTCACTGGCGCGGACGTAGTATTGAGGTTCCAGCTCAATGGCACGCTCGAATGAGGCGATGGCCTGCGGATACATGCCATCCAGGAAGTAGAGATAGCCGATGTTGTTATAGGCTGCGGCCTCGCCATTGCCGCAACGGAAGGCTTCCAGAGCCTCGTCCCAGCGTTGCAGACGGGCCAGGGCCAATCCCATGTTGTTGTATGCCTTGGCCGATGGAGCGCCCATGCGCAGGGCCATGTTGAAGGCCTGCACGGCGTCTTCGTCATTGCCCATCATGGATTGGGTCATGCCGATGTTGTTGTAGATGCTGCCATCGTTGGGGGCGACCATCAGGGCGGAACTGAAGGACTTGAGCGCTCCTTCATAATCCTTGGCATAATTGCGAATCACGCCGATATGCACGTGGGCCCTCACCAGGTTTGGATTCAGGCTCAGGGCGCGGATTAAATGCTGCTCGGATTCAAGATACAATGCACTCTTGAAGTAGACCAGTCCGGCGGCCTCATGGGCGGGGGCGAAGTCGGGCATCTGTTCGCTCACGGCGGCAAATTCGGCCAGAGCCTGGTCGTGCATGCCGTTTTCCATGAGGATCAGGCCACGGCGATAGCGGGCTTCGGCCAGAGTCGGGTCGAGGACCGTGGCTCTCGTGTATTGCTCGAAGGCCAACTCATAGCGCTGCTGTCCGGCAAAGTGCATCCCGCGGGAAAGGTGAGCTCTGGCTTGTTCCTGCTCACTGCTCAGGTTGCCGTCGTCGCCGACCAGCGACATGCCGCTGTGGTAACGCTCCATGAGCGTCAGGTCGGATGCCTTTGGTGCCTTGGAGGAGCATCCTGGCAGCGTGCTGGCCGTCAGGGCGGCGATGATCACGATGGTTGATATGGTTCTTAACATGGCGGAGTCCTCCTATTTCATCGTTGCAAACAATTTCACCATCTTCAGTCCTGCCGGGCCCATGATGGCCACGAGCAATGAGGGCAGAATGAAGAAGATCAGCGGGAATAGAATTTTTACGGGCATCTTGGCTGCGATTTCCTCGGCGCGTTGATAACGGGTGGTACGCAAGGCATCCGAGTACACGCGCAAAGTCTGGGCTACGCTGGTGCCGAAGGAGTCGGCCTGGACAAGAAGCGTCACCAGGCTTGTGACGTCATCCACGCCTACTCGCCCAGCCAGGTTACGCAGGGCGTCGGCTCGGGTCTTGCCTGCGCGCAGTTCAAGAATCACGGTGTGCAGTTCGCTGGCCAGGATGGGGCTGGTCAGTCGCATTTCGTTGCTGACGCGCGCCAGGGCCTGGTCCAGGCCCATGCCTGCTTCCACGCAGACCACCAAAAGGTCCAGCGCATCGGGCATGGCGTTGATGATTTCGCGGCGGCGCTTCTTGACCTTGATGCGCAACCAGATGTTGGGCAGGTACATGCCCATGAACATGGGGACCACGAACAGCAGCGCCAGCAAACCGTTGGGGATTTGCACCGGGGCCAGCATCTTTGCTCCCAGCGCGGCGATGAGGCCCATCAGTGTCAGACAGACCTTCACGCCCCAGAAAATCTTGGGTGCCGTGCTATTGCGGTATCCCGCCTGGATCAGCATTTCGCCGGTTTCAGAAAGTTCGCTTTCATCCTTGGGGCCGAGGCGTTCGCCCAACTGGCGTGCGCCCTGAGTCAGGGTGGCCGTGAGTCCGGGCTTCTTCGGCGCGCGCTTGCCTTCCAGTCGTTCACGCAGGCGTGAGACGCGGTTCTTGTTGCCCACCATCCCGGAGACGCCAAGCGTCAGAAGCAGGATCGAGGCAAAGGCCAGCCCGGCGGCGGCAAGAGGCAGAAGCATGGTGTCGTTCATGGCTATCCCTCCCTAGACCCTGATGGTGATGAGTTTCTTGAGCACTGCAGCGCCGCAGCCCATGAGGATGAGTGCTCCCGTGATGAGGTTGCGGCCAGCCTCCGTGGTGTGCATTTCGCTCATGTAGTCGGGGTTGATGGCAGTGATTGCAAAACCGATTGCAAAGGGCAGCGAGAGCAGGATGTAGGCTGTGAGCTTGCCCTCGGCAGCCAGAACCTGGACCTTGCCGGCGAATCTGAAGCGTTCCCGAACCAGGCGGGCGATATTGCCCACGATCTCGGAGAGGTTGCCGCCCGTCTCGCGTTGGATATTGACCGAAACCACGAAGAATTTGAGGTCCGTGCAGTCCACGCGCTGGGTCAGGTTGAGCAATGCCTGGCCGACGGAGATTCCAAAGTTGATTTCGTCCAGAGTCTTGGAGAATTCAGGACCGATGGGGTCTTCGAATTCGTCAGCCACCATGCGCATGCCCTGTGAAAAGGCGTGCCCAGCCTTGAGCGCCCGGGCAATGAGGTCCAGGGCATCGGCCAGTTGGGCATTGAACTTGTGCATACGCTTGGCCTTGCGCCGTCTGACCCAGAAGAACGGGGCGTAGAAGAAGATCGCCGTCGGGATCAAGCGGATGAAAAAGTTTTCCGTCATGGCCTGAGTAATGAACAGTGCCGTGGTTGCACCCACCAGAGAAGTCAGCACCAGAGTTGAAACATTGACCCTCACCTGGGCCTGTTCCAGGATGTTGTCCAGGCGTTGGCTCCAGGATTGCTGCTTCAGGGCCCTGTTCAGCCAGTCCACGTCAGACAGGCTGCGCGTGCGTTCGATATTCACCTGCTCGCCGGTACTCACGTTCTGATTCAAAGCGGTCAGGCGCTTGCCAACGCGAGCCCGGTTTGCACGCTTTTTGGCGAAGAACAGATCCAGGATGCCCATGGACATGGCAAACATGGCGATGATGATGACAAAGGCGACCAGAGCAATCATGAGGACCAACCTCCTTCATCCGCCAGCTTCGGATCGAAGATGGCACCGTCGAAATGGATGCCTGCAGCCTCAAGGCGCGGAGCGAACTTGGGTCGGATTCCCATGGCCTTGGATTCGCCAATAACCTTGCCGTCAGGGCCGATGCCTTCCTGCTTGAAGGCGAAGATTTCCTGCATGGTGATGGCTTCCCCTTCCATGCCGGCAATCTCGGACAGGCTGATGATCTTGCGTGAACCGTCGGACAGGCGGCTGACCTGCACGATGACGTCCACTGCCGAAGAAATGTAACGCTTCAGTGACGAGCCTGTGATGTTCAGACCTGCCATGGCGACCATGGTTTCCATGCGCATCAGAGCATCGCGTGGGCTGTTGGCGTGAACGGTGGTCAGGGAGCCATCATGGCCGGTGTTCATGGCTTGGAGCATGTCCAGAACCTCGCCGCCACGGACCTCGCCAACGATGATGCGGTCGGGGCGCATGCGCAGGCAGTTCTTGACTAGATCGCGGGCCGTGACTTCGCCTTCGCCTTCAATATTGGGCGGGCGGGTTTCCAGGCGCACCACATGGTCCTGCTTGAGTTGCAGCTCGGCGGCGTCCTCGATGGTCACGACACGTTCGTCGTGAGGCACGAAGCGCGACAGACAGTTGAGCATGGTGGTCTTGCCCGAGCCGGTTCCGCCGGAGACGATGATGTTCAAGCGGGCGCGAACGATGCCCTTGAGCACTTCGCCCATCGCAGGGGTCAACGCTCCGTAATTTATGAGGTCTTCCAGTTCCAGTGGGTCGCGTGAGAAGCGCCGGATGGACATACTCGGTCCGTCCAGGGCCAGAGGCGGGATAATGGCGTTGACGCGCGAGCCATCTTCCAGGCGGGCGTCCACCATGGGAGAGGATTCGTCTACGCGGCGTCCGATGCGCGAAACGATGCGGTCGATGATCTTCTTCAGGTGCTCATCATCACGGAAACGGGTACTTACTCGTTGCAGCTTGCCCCTGCGTTCCACGTAAATCTGGCGGTGGTTGTTGACCAGAATATCCGACACGCTGGGGTCCTGAAGCAAGGGCTCCAGAGGTCCCAGTCCAAGGACTTCGTCTTGAATTTCCGCGATGGCCTGGCGGCGTTCGGCTGCGTTCAGGGGGGCATGGCGGAACTCATCGCGCAGAATACGACCGACCAAGCGGGCGATTTCGTCGCGCAGGCGTTCGGGGGCCAACTCGTCCACCGCCGACAGGTCCAGGCTTTCGATGAGGCGTTCATGCAGTTTGGCCTTGATGTCGTAGTAATCTTCATTGTGGGTAATGCCAGGATCGCCGCTGCCGATTTCTGGGGTTTCCATGGGCTTTGCGAGAACGGGGCGGGTGGTCTCCACCTGACTGACGGGAGCTGCCGCAGACATACGAGGAGCAACGGGCTCTACAGGTGCAACGGGAGCCTCTGGTGCGTGATGTTCTCCGGGAATGGACTGTTCCCCCGCAGGTGTTTCAAACAGGAACTCGTCCTCAGGAATTGTGGATTCCACGGAGGGTTCTGCTACGGGCTGTTCAGGGCGCAGAGGTGCCGGTGCCGGTCTTGGGGCTCGGGCGATGCCGCCCATGCGGGCGCTACGGTTCAGTCTGTCGGCGAGACTCATGGCTTAGCCCTCCACCTGGAGATTGATTCCGGACGGGATGGAACAGGACTCGTTCTTCTTTCTGCCCAAAAAGCGCTTCAGCAGACCGGACTTCCCACCTGTCTGTGCCGATGCGGGAGCCGTGTAGCGGGCCGCGAGCTTGACGATGGACCGGGCTGCGGCAGACTTGGGAGCGGACTCATAAAGCGGGCGCCCGAGGTTGATGGCTTCCAGGGTTCCGGAATAGTCGTTGTCGATGAGCCAGTGGACCTTGATGCCCAGCAGTTCTTCGGCCTCGTTGGGGGTGATGCCTCCCTGAGCCTGATGGCGGGTGACCACCAGTCGGATCTTGTTTTCGATATTGCCGTCCAGATTGGCAAAGGACTCCAGTAGGCGCCGCACCAGGGACAGGCAGGGCAGAGACAGTTCGGTGGTGAGCAGGATTTCGTCAGCAGCTTCCAGGGCGGCCAGAGACGGAGGATCGAGATAAGGGCTGCCATCCACGACCACGGTGCCGTACATACCGCGCATCAGCTCCAGCATGGTCTTCATGCCCTCGGCGGACAGGGCCTCCGTATCTTCCAGGCGATCCGGGGCGGCGAGCACGTCCACGCCACTTCCGTGGCGGGTCATGAGGCTTTCCAGGAAGGTGGTGTCCAGGCGCTTGACGTCGCGTACGGCTTCGGCCCAGGTGTAAGTGTAGTCGAAGTCCAGGAACAGCGGGATTTCTCCTGCTGGAAGGGCTGCGTCCACAAGAGCCACAGGGCGCGAAGGATCGAGCCGCGCCGTTTCCACGGCAAGGTTTACGGCCAGGGTGGTTGCTCCCACGCCTCCCTTGACGCCCAGAACATGGATAATGCGTCCCTTGGGGCCTTCGGAGGCCAGGCTGGGCTGTCTGGTTGAGGCCGTTTCCCTGCGCTCGACAAAGCGGTTCAGAGCTGCGGTAAGATCTTCGGATTCCATGGGCCAAGGCAGGAACTCGGTGACACCGGCGCGCATGGCGGCGATGATCAGGTCCGGGTCCTTAACGGTGGCGGAAACAAACACTTCGGCCACGCGACCACCGGACACCAGACGATGGATGCGATCCAGATCGCTGGCTGTGTCGCGTCCCAATTCGTAGATGACCAGGCCGGCAGGGCCGTTCTTGGACTGGCCAACGTCAAAGCGCGGATGCGTGGCGACCAGAGCGCCGAGATGCTTGGCTGCCTTGGGGCTCTGGAGAACAAGATTGGTGGGGTAGGTGGTACTCATATGTATATCCCCCTACTTTTCCGTATCCATGAGGCTTTCAATGGCATCGGCAAAGCTCGGTCCCTTGTCCTTGGGGTCGGGAGCGCGATAGCCTTCCATGGCATCGGCGGCCACACGGCCATTGATTCCTTCCACCGGGGCGTCAGGAGCAATACGTGGTTCGGGATTCACCTTCTGGGCATTCAACTGCATGCGAAAGGAATCACCGAAGGCGCGGGGCTTTTGATCCCAACTCCAACCGGAGAGTGCCAACAGGGCCAGAATGGCCAGGGATATATGGATGAGATGTCGCATGATCGTCTCCTTGTCTCTATGGCTTCAGGATGTGTCCGAAGTCGCCTTCCATGCCCGCATCCGGGCCGGAGGGGGTTGCTCCGCCAGCGGCGGGTACTGTGGACGCCGGGCGGACACTGGTCTTGGCCGGGGCCGGAAGATCAGGGTCACGTTCACCTTCCATCTTGCCGTAGATGAAGAATTCCAGTTCGCTGGGTTCAACGAAATGATCGGTAGGTAATGAGCCGTCCACCACTTCCATGGGCTTGGCCAGATGCGGTGTGACGATGATCACCAGTTCGGTTTCCGACTTCTGGAAATTACTGGATCGGAACAGGGTCCCGAGGATGGGGATGTCGCCCAGTCCTGGATACTTCTTGATGTCTTCGCGGATTTCGTCCTGCAACAGTCCGGCGATGGCAAAGCTCTGACCGTCGCCCAGTTCCACGGTGGTGGAGGCGCGGCGACTGGTCAGTGCCGGGATGGTGAAGCCCGAAATGTTCAGGGCATTGGCGTAATCCAGCTCGGAAACTTCGGGGAACACCTTCAGGCTGATGCGGCCCTGCGAGAGTACGACCGGGGTGAAGGCCAGGGCCACACCGTAGGGCTTGTACTCGATGGCCACGGTGCCGAGTCCCTGCGGAATGGGCACGGGAATCTCGCCACCGGCCAGGAATTGGGCTTCTTCGCCACTGCGGCAGATGAGAGTGGGTTCGGCCAGGACCTTGACCAGTCCGTTTTGCTTGAGCACATCCAGAAAGCCCGTGATGTTGGTGCTGCCGATGGCGGTGCGACCGATCGCTGTGGTGGTCTCGGTATTGTAGAGCAAGCCTGGAGTATTGGTTCCGCCTGTCAGGGCAGGGTTCTGGTTATCCAGGGAAATCAGGTTGTTCAGCAAGGTGTAGGCCAGATTGCCATTGGATGCGAAGGCCAGGTCCACGCCCAGGCGTTCCAGCACATTGCGGTGCATCTCAGCGACCTTGACCTCGAGCATGACCTGATGCACGCCACCGACGCTCATCAGATTGGTTACCTTTTCCGGGGCATAGAGTTCGGCCAGATCCAGAGCGGTGCTCAGGTTGCCTGTGCTGCTGACAACGCCGGACAGAGTGATGGATTCACCGGCGGCCATGACCTTCAGGTTGCGCTCATCGGGGAGCACGCGGTGCAGCATCTGCTTTAGTTGAGCAATGTCCGGGGTCACGGAGATGTCGTAGATGTGCGAGACACGACCGTCATGACCCCACAGGGTCAGGTTGGTGGCGCCGGGTGCCTTGCCCGTGAGGTAGATCTGATTGGGCGAGAGCAACAGGATTTCGGCAATTTCCGGGTCAGCCACGGACAGCCGCTTGATGGGAATCTGACTGTTCAGGACCATGGACTTGCTCTTGGTCAGTTCAATGGATTCGGTCGCGAAATTCGTGCCCGCAACAGCACCGGTGCAGGACAGGGTCAGGAATGCGACGGTCAGCAAGACCGTCTTGCGGACGATGTTGCTACTAGTCATGACGTGCAAACCTCACTGTCTTGCGGCTGGTGCCGGTGATGACTTCCACTCCCACATACTTGGGCTTGCCGCTCTTGCCTTTGGGTTGCTTGAGCGATGACATCAGCTTGGGAACATCGATGCCTTCGGTGCGAACGTCCTTGACGTCTGCGGGATTGCGCAGAGCAAAATGCAGAGTCCCTCTGGAGGCGGCCAGAGCAAGCTTTTCACTTTCTTCGCTACTCAGTTCCAGGGTGTATGTGTCCATGGATGAGGTTTCGCCGTCGTCGCCCTCGGGCTCCAGTTCGGTGCCCGTGGCGATGACCTTGATGTCTTCAAGCACGGTCTTGGAGAAGGAGTATTCATCCTTGTTCTTGTCCTGGATATCCATGGTCACCAGCACATCCACGTGATTGCCGGGGCGAATGAATCCGGACAGTCCCAAAACCTTGTTGCCCTTGACGGCCACGGCGCGCTTGCCCGGGGCGATCAGGGTGCTGACACCCGAGAAGGCTTCGTCACTGACAAGGCGTGAGGCTGTGATGGCCTCGCCTTCGCCAATGGGGAAAGCCGCAACGCGGTTGGTCAGGGATTCGACTTCGGCATATGTTCCTGAGGGAGCATTTTCCTTCAGGAATCTGGCTTGCTTGAGTAATTCTTCAGTGAGCTTTTCACCCTTGGCAATGTCCTTTGCGGCAACGATGATCGTGACTTGCGAGCTTGCGTCTTCCTGTTGCTTTGCGCCCAGACGGGCGTTCATCCACTTGAAGACGAGCACACCGGCGATCAGCGACAGGACCAGGGCGATAACGATTTGGATAACTGCGGTCTTACGCATGGCGTTGTCCTCCTATGCCCACCAGACCGGAACAAAAGCATTCATCCCGTAATCACTGATTACGGAAATGATGGTTCCGGCCGCGATGGCGGCTCCGTATGCGAGTTGGGGAACGCCCTGCGATCTGCCTTGAAGATTCTGAACCCAGGTGCCAGCGCCAGCCAGCAGTCCCTTTGAGTCCTTCATGGCAGAGGCCAGCATCGTGGTCAGGGGAGAGCGCCAGGCAACAACGGCCACGGCGTAGACACCGCCAACGAGGCTGGTAAACAGAAATGCCTTGAGCGCGCCAGCGGGGCCCAGAAAGGCTCCAGCGACGGCCATGAGCTTGACGTCTCCGGCGCCCATGTATCCCATCAGGAAGGGGATGAGCATGGTGCCGAAACCCGCAGCAAGGCCGATGGAGGCAAAGACGAGACCGTCAGCGCCGGTCATCACGTAGTGCCAGCATAGGGCCAGCAGCATGGCGGGATACGTCAGCTTGTTAGGTATCCTTCGTTCACGCAGGTCAGTGACCGTCGCGATCAGGAGGATGAAGGTGAGGATGATGTAGTGCAGGGCGTCCATGAGATTCTCCTTTGGAGGCGGGACGCCCGGGGGTGGGGGTTGCCCGGGATGCAGACGGAGCCGGGGGGGATGAGGGGAAATCCGGCTCCGTCCGCTCTGCGCTGGGGAAAAAGCGCATAAATTGTGTCCCGCGCAAGGTGTGGATGCGTGTACTTAGCCGCCAATGGCGGTCAGCACGGTTTGGAAAGCGGTGTTGATGCCGGTGCCAAGCAGGCCGACGGTAGCGGCGATAACAGCGGCGATCAGGGCGGCAATCATGCCGTATTCGAGAGCGGTGACGCCTTCTTCGTTACGGATAAGGTTCATCAAGGTCTTCATGGTTCTTCTCCTCATGTTAGAAAGTTCCCGATTCTTGTTATGGCTTGGGGATGGATCCTTTGCCGTTGATGAACTCCACAAGGCAAGGCGTGTGCCACGAAGTGTTTTAGTAGGGCTATAGTTGAATAATTTAATCTCTAAACTGCTGTAATTATGGGTAATAAAAAACCACAAAACTCTGGAGCCTTGTCTGGCGGGGGCAAACTCCGATGCCCTTAGATGGGCTGAAATCTAAAAAAATGAGATTTGATTTGGTCGAAGAGCGAAGGGTTGGCTTAAGTAAGTGTCTTTAATTATTCAAGTAATATTAAGAGTGATGCTTTATCTAAAAAAAATAGACTGGGGGCGGGTGGGAGAAGTTTGTGGGAGAAATCATAGTGGAAGTTTATCTGTGAACAGGGGAAAGCTCCCAAGCCATGGGCGTAATCAGCAAGTTTTTGAGATCATGCATCTGATCTATAAAAAATAGATTTCGATGGGGAGGGCGAGTTGAGAAAGGTGGAGAAGGCTTGTGCTTGAATCAGTGCGGGGCTTTGGGATCGATGCCGTGCTTCTTGATTTTTGCCCAGAGGTTCTTGGGGGTCAGTCCCAGCAGGGTGGCTGCTTCGGTCTGCAGACCTCCGGCCCTGGTCAAAGCACCCACGATCAAGTTGCGTTCCACTTCACGCATGGTGGTGCGCAGATCGATAGCTCCTTGGTCGATATCATCACCGTCTGCCATGGTAGGTTTGGGGCCACCAAGGGCAGACGCAATATCCTGGGCACTGATGATGTCTGAGCCCGCATGTATGGCCGCACGCTCAAGGGTGTTGGCCAACTGGCGGACGTTGCCCGGCCAATCCTGTTTCTTCAGGGCGGCCAGGGCGTCGGGGGATGCCGATTTTACGGGCAGGCCGATGGTGGCATTGATTCTCTTGATGAAGTGCTGGGCAAGGAGTGGGATGTCGCTTTTGCGTTGCCGAAGAGGGGGCAGTTCAACCACTGCAATACTCAATCTGTAATAGAGGTCTTCGCGGAAGGCTTTGTCCCGAACACGTTCTTGCAGGTTCTGGTTGGTTGCTGCGATGATGCGTACATCAACATCTACGGGACGACGTGCGCCAAGGCGCTCAACCTGCTTCTGCTCAACGGCACGTAGGAGCTTGGGCTGGATGGGGAGTGGCATGTCGCCGATTTCATCAAGCATGATGGTCCCACCGTGTGCCAGCTCGAATTTTCCGGGCTGAGCATTGGAGGCTCCGGTGAATGCGCCTTTTTCATGGCCGAATAGTTCATTTTCAAACAGGTGCTCAGGGATGGCGGCGCAGTTGACCTTGACAAATGGACCCGATGAACGCCCGGACAAGGCTCGGATGGTGTCTGAAATCAATTCCTTACCTGTGCCGGATTCACCGATGACAAGAACAGTGGTGTCCAGCGGGGCGATGCGTTCGACCAGCGCCTTGACCTCGCGCATGGGGTGCGAATCCCCAAGGATTCGCATGGAAGGGCCTTCGCTACGTAAGGTTTCACGTAGAGCCACAACTTCATTTTGCAGGCGGCGTTTGTCCAGCGCGCGGCGGATAACCACGTCCAGCTCGGACAGGCTGAAAGGTTTTGAGAAGAAATCGTAGGCTCCCTGGCGCACGGCTTCCACTGCTGTTTCCTTGGCGGAGTAGGCCGTCATGACAATGATGTCAGCGTCCGGGGCCGCTTCCTTGAGCTTGGGGATGGCCTCAACACCGGACATGCCCGGTAATTTGACGTCTGTCAGGATCAGATCAAAGGCTCCACTCCCGGCAATGCTGATTCCATCCTCGGCACGCCCGGCGGCGGACACCTCGTAGTTTCGTGCTTTAAGGGCTTCCTCAATCATGCCTCGGAAGGCTGCATCGTCTTCTATGAGCAATATATTGGCCTGCATGAAATCAATGTATGCTATCTAAAAAAATTAGACAATGTGGGGCTTGAGAGGCCTTTTCCCCTAGAGGAGCGGGATGGAGAAGAGCAAGGCTGAAAAAAAGGCCCTCCTGTTCGAGAAGGGCCTTGGTAATTTACCGGAGTGGTACTGATCTAGTTGCTCAGCACCTCGACCAGTGCCTTTCCAAAGGCCTTGGCCGATTTGGGGCCATCAGCGGTGACGATGTTTCCGTCAACCACAACACTTTTCTTGGTATAACTGCAGCCATGATCCTTCATGGGGAAGCTTGCGCCGCTCTTAGGATGGGCTGTGGCGTTTTTGCCGTCAAGGACTCCGGCGTAGGCGAGGACTCCCGGGCCGGCGCAGATGGCGCCAATGATTTTGCCCTGTTGCTGAGCTTCGCGCAGGATGCGGTGTGCGTCTTCATTCTTCCATTCTTTTTTGATTCCATTCCCGCCAATGACAACCACGCCGTCATATTCGGCGGTTTGAACCTGTGTCAGTTCCAGTTCGGACTCAATGCGTTTGCCCTTGTTGCCCTTGAGGGTACCAATTTTGGTGCTGGCAACCGTACAGATTGCACCAGCATCTTCAAGAGTCGAGCGGGTGTTGGAGTATTCGCTCTGCTCGAAGTCGGCCTTGGCGACGATGAGCAATATTTTTTTGCCCTGTGCAGAGGCCTGCGCAGATGCGGCCGGGATCAGCAGGAGAAGAGCAAGCAACAAGCCGAGTGCCTTGATCATAGTGAAACGAAATGCATGCATTGAGATACGCTCCTAAAGGATTGGAATAGATGAGATGAACGAAAATTCTTATACGCTGGATTCAGAGTGTTTTACAATGGATAATTGAGGGCTCCTAAAGTGGCTGTCTCAGGCCGAAATTGTTGTTTTCGGTAGAATAAGAGCGTTTTGTATGACGGGATTGTTTGCGGGATTCCCTATCTGTTTTAATCAGTAAATAAATGTAAAATCAGGGAGAAATGATTGATTTACCTTACATTCGATGTTTTAGGGATGAGATGTTTTCATTTTTAGAGGAGATTGAATGTATGAGGTGTTCCATATTGGGATGTTTACTCGTGTTGCTGGCCGCTACTGTTGCACTTGGCGGGCAGGACGGGGGCTGCCCGGTCTCCATTTCGGTCGAAACCGGAATAGTATCGGATGCGGATTATGACGATCGTGAAGGTGGTTTTTCGGTTCTTCAGGCCGATGTGTCCATGACGTATGACATTCTGCGGTTGTCCTATGGGGTACGCAGCTACGACTGGAATGACAGGACAGGATTGCCTTTTGGCAATGGTGTCGATGATCCTTGGGATCAACTCCATGAAATTGAATTGTCCGCGCATGACAGAGGTCGTATCAACTCTGAGTGGGGTTGGTTCTATGTGGCTGGTGTTTCTGCAGCCTACGAAGAGGAGATGGACGACTCGTTGGGCATGTTCGTCGGTGGTGGAGCAAGTTATGCCCTGAGCGACGCCTGGGCAGTGCAAATGGGGGTGGGGGTAGCAGGGCATAAGATTCGTTGGGCGGTTGTGCCTATTCTCGGGGTGATGTGGAATCAGGGTGTCGAGCAGGGCTTTTCGGCTCGTATTGGATTTCCTGAGGCCGAATTGGTCTATCGGTTTGATCCGCAGTGGGCGGTTCATCTTGCAGGTAGGGTTGAGTACGACCTTTGGCGCCTGGCTGATGATAGTACCGTGCGTAGCAAGGGCTACCTTGAAGAATCCGGAATTCGTGTGGGGTTGTATGGAGACTGGACTCCTACGAAAGAGTTGTTTGTGCGCTTTGGTCCCGAGTTCATCTTTGCTCGTGAGACAACATTTTATAACAGTGATGGCGATGAGCAGAATTCCTATAATAGTGGGGCCACCGTGGGTGGTTCGTTCTCCATCGGTTATCATTTCTGATTTGTTTCTGAGAGGTTAAGACTTCGGCCGGAGCTGCGGGGCTTGCCAAGTCTCGAAGCTCCGAGTACTTTTTGATATGAAACGAGCTGTTGATTCTGTGAACTGCGGATTTTTCAGAGATCTGCGTGGGCAGCCCGAATCCGTTCACCATATCAAAAGGAAGACGAATGAGCGTGGTTGCCAATAAGGTTCTGGTTGTTGAAAACAGCGCTGTTCAGGCGCGTATCATCAGTGAACATATTGAAGACATGGCTCGCTTTGGAACGATCCTGGCCTCTTCAATGGATGACGTTGAGCGGTTGCTGGATGAACGCGGTGACGAGATCTTTCTTGCTGTGTGCAACCTGAGCCTCAAGGGTGCGCCTGATGGCGAAGCCGTTGAACTGCTTCTTTCTCAGAACCTCCCCGTGATTGTATTGACCTCGACCTTTGATGAGGAACTTCGGAATCGGTATCTCGAAAAACGGGTTCTCGACTTCTTTATCAAGGGGGCTCCCGGTGAGTTGGAGACCCTGGTGGATCTTGTACGCAGGGTCTGGCGCAACCGCGATACGGCGGTCTTGGTCGTTGATGACGCTGCCACCGTTCGCAATATGATGGTTCGCCTGCTTGAGAATCAGAATTATCAGGTCCACGCTGCGGTTGACGGCGAGCAGGCCATGGAGATTCTGGGCTCAGAATCCGATATCCATATGGTGATTACCGATTACGAAATGCCCGGCATGGATGGCCTGGAATTGATTCGCAAGATTCGTGAGCAGTATTCGCGGGAGGAGTTGGCCATTCTGGGCGTCTCGGCTCATAATTCGGGGGCGTTGACTGCCAAGTTCCTGAAGAGCGGTGCCAATGACTTTTTGAAGAAACCATTCGAAGCTGAAGAGTTTACTTGGCGGGTCAACAAGAACATGACGGAACTGGAACGAATTCAGCAGATTCGCGACGCCTTCCGCCGTGACGCCCTGACGGGTTTTTTGACCTTGAAGCATTTTGTGCAGCAGGCTGGGCCGGAGTTCGAGTTTTCCAAGGTGGGGGGCGAACAGTGCTCCATCGCAGGTATTTTTCTGGAAGGTCTGCCTTCGATTCATGCCCAGCAGGGTTTTGAAGCCGGAGATGATGCAGTGGAACGTGTGGCTTCGGCTGTGCGGATGCATTTTCCCAATGCTGGAGCAACCGGTCGACTGGGGTCCATGATCTACGTGATGGCTCATGCACCGCGTGAACAGGTCGGGCAGTCCTTGAACGCCTTGCTTGTTTCCCTTGATGGAGGGCTGAGTGCCGGGGCTGCTGTGGCAGGAGATGGATGCAAAACGGTTACCGAGGCTGTTCGGGCGTTGATGGATGCCTTGACGAGACCTGGACGGGCAAAAGGCAGTCTGACGATGCTGTAATCGTTGTCTTCTGGATTATTGATTGAAAAAGCCGCTTTGAAAGCGGCTTTTTGATTGGTCAGGTGTTGCTTACGCCTTGGTTCACAAGGCGGTGGATGGCCTCCATGACGATGTTCATGTCTGCCAGCGGCTTGATGAATACGTCGTCATGGGTGACGCCACAGTCCCGGATTTCTCGGGGCAGTTTGTAGTTGGTCGACCCCGTATGCACAATAAAGCGGGTCTGGGGACTGACCTTGTGCCCTTTGACGATGAATTCGCTGCCCGCCATTCCGGGAAGCCGCATATCGATGATGCCGACGTGAACTTCGTTTTTGGCCAGGACAGTCAGAGCCTCTTCACCGTTGGTTGCGGTCAAGGGATTGAGTCCCTCATCTTCGAGGAAGGCCTCCAGATTCTCACGGACCATCTGCTCATCATCAAGAACCAGAACGGTGATTCCGCTCAAGTCATCCATGGGGGTTCCCCTTCTCTCCAAATGTATTCTCAGGCCTATGTATCGCAGTGATCTGGACTGTCAGGGCATCTTCAATACGTTGGAACCGATGCCGCTTCTGGTCAAAGTATCAAAAAATAGTCGTATCGGGAATACTTGATTCTAGAATTCAAGGACGATCATTTTTTTGAGAATCGGAATTGCGAGATCCTGAATTGTGCGCAAGGTCACTAGATGTGTTGTCAGGCAAAGGTCGCGGGAACGGTTACAGCCTTGCGACAACTCCTTTGGCTCAATGTTATTTCTGGCAATATTGCGGACTGGTGGCATGGGGGAATTCAATATGAAGTTGCCGTGGCGACATGAAAACGTCACGGAATTATCACCGGAATGACCCCAGCTCTCTTGAGAATCCGGGATAGTTCGAATCCACTCTCGGTTCGGAGGTTCCGAATATGAGCAGTCATGAGTTCCAAAACTATCCGTTGTCCACTGGAGTCAACATGCTGGAAGCTGTCCGAGGATTCGGCTCGGCATTGTTTGCCAAAGATTCGTCCACGGGAATTGAATTGACCAAACCGGGAGAATCGTCCCTGTCATTTATGCGTCCAGGTGGTAGAGAGCGTATCGAGGCCTTTCTTGATTCAGGAAGCGTGGTCGCCTTGTTTTACATCGAGGTGGAGAACTTTCAGGTTTTTCTGGATATCTATGGAGGCATGATCGCCGGACGTATCCTGACCATCATCGAGGAAGAGATTCGCCTCTTGTCTGACGAGTTATTGTCCAAATGCAAATTGCGCTACATTGACCGGTTGGAACCGGGAAAATTTCTGATTCTGTGCGGCGATGACCAATGGCAGGAGGAGCATTTGGGCGATCTGGTGCTCACCTTCCGCTTAAAGCTCAAGAGCCGGGTCAAGCAGGAAACCCTGAATGTGACCGGACAGGGGCTGAACGTCCTAACCGGGTATGGGATGCTTGAAGATACTGATGCGAAGCTGGAAGATTCGGCTTATCGAGCTCTGTCGGATGCCCGCCGGGTAGCTGCCGGGACTCTGGATGTAACCAAACTCTCGTTGCTTCGCGAGTTTCGCGAGATCGTTTCGGACAGGCTGCTGGAAAGCGTGTTCCAACCCATCGTTGATCTGGAAACGGGCAATATCAAATCCTGGGAAGCGTTAACCCGGGGGCCCAAGAAGTCACATTTTCGCTCTCCGGCCGTGTTGTTTGATTTCGCCGAAGAGGTGGATCAGGTTTTTTGCCTGGAGCGAACCTGCCGCGAGAGCGCCATACACAGACTGGGAACCCTGGGGCAGGATCAGAAGCTTTTCCTGAATATCCATCCCCGGACGATTGTGGACCCGGAGTTTTCTCCGGGAAAGACCTTGCAACTGCTTGAAAAGGTCGGTCTCAAAGCCGCGGACGTTGTTTTGGAAATCACGGAACGCCACAGTGTACGAGATTTCGATCTGTTCCACAGAACGTTGGATCATTACCGCAACCAGGGTTTTCAGGTCGCGGTGGATGATGTGGGTACAGGATATTCCGGGCTCTGGTCCATTGCGCAGATTCGCCCTGATTATCTGAAGGTGGACATGTCGCTGGTACGCGGCATCGATAGTGATCCTGTAAAGCGGGCGCTCATGGAAACCCTGGTGACCTTTTCGGACAACATCGGTTGCCGTCTGATTGCCGAAGGCATCGAAAATGAGGACGAACTGTCCACACTGATGCGTATGGGGGTCCATTATGGTCAGGGGTACTTCCTGGCTCGACCAGCTTATCCAAAGCCCGGGTTGCCACCGGAAGTGCAGAATCATTTTTCGAAATCCGGCCGGGGCATGGTGGGGGACAGGCGCATTGCCTCTCCTCTGCGTGAATTGGTGGAGAGTGTGCCCTCCGTCAAGCCCGAAACCACGGTGATGGAAGTCAAGGAACTGCTTAAGGGAGCAGGTCCCATGGGAGCGGCCGTCGTGGTTAATGGACGGCGACCTGTGGGGTTGGTCATGCGTCATCATCTGGATAGCGCATTGTCATCGCAGTACGGTCTTTCGCTCTACCTGAATCGTCCGGTGAGCCTGATCATGGATCCGTCACCACTCTATGCCGAAAACGGGATCCCTGTGGAGAATGTGGCCCGAGAAGCCATGAAGCGCAAGAAAACGACTGTTTTTGACCACGTTGTGGTTACCGAGCGAGGGCGTCTTCAGGGGGTTGTTTCGGTGCAGCGCATGATGGACACCATTGCGACGGCTCAGGTGGAGATGGCCAAGGGTGCCAACCCATTGACCGGTCTGCCCGGGAATGTGGTCATTGAGCTAGAGCTTGAGCGCCGTTGCAATTCTGGCGAATCCTTTGCCATCATCTATGCTGATCTGGACAATTTCAAGGTCTACAATGACACATATGGGTTCAAGAATGGTGACAAAATCATCCAGTTGATTGCCACCGTCACTCAGTGGGCTGCCCGTCGCCATGGTGACTCCTCCCGAGATTTCGTGGGGCACATCGGAGGCGACGATCTGGTTATCATGTGCAACTCCGAACGCTCGGAACGCATTGCCAAGGCCATTACGCGTTGTTTTGGACGTTTGGTGAAGGGCTGCTACATGCCCGCTGACCGGGATCGTGGCTGGATTGAGGCCAAAGGTCGTGACGGATGCGTCCAGCAGTTCCCCTTGGTTTCAGTGTCGCTGGCCATTGTGGATTGCCAGGGCCTGTGTGATTTCTCAGTGCTGGGGCACCGTGCAGCCGAGATGAAGAAATACGCCAAGTCGATCACCGGGAACTCCTATGTGCGAGACCGCCGCGGATCCATCAGTGGCATGGAGTCCGAAACCGATCCAGAATACTGCTCCATCGCTATTGATGCTACGGGGCATGCCGGGGTTGCCGTTTGTGAATTTCCAAAAAACGAAGTGCCGAAAGTAGAGACCTCAGAACCTGTGTGCGAAACTCAGGAGAGTTGATTTTGACTTGTATACAACGATGAATTGAAGCTGTTTGCGGCCCGAAGCACATGTCTGCGCTTCGGGTCGTTTTTTGCGGTCATGCTTTGAGCGTTGGACAAATCCCACTCTTTGCTCTATCCCTTGCGGTCACTTTGCTGAAAAATCGATTATTGGAGGAAGCATGAATAGAACCATATATTTCATCGAGGGTGATGGCATTGGTGCTGAGGTTTGGGCAGCCGGACGTCCTGTTCTGGATGCTGCTGTAGCCAAGGCCTACAAAGGTGAACGTTCGCTTGAGTGGGTGGAACTGCTGGCTGGTGAGAAGGCCTTCAAGGAAACCGGCGAGTACTTGCCCCAGGTCACACTGGAGACACTTGCGAAAGCCGAACTGGCCATGAAGGGACCGTTGACCACGCCTGTGGGCAAGGGCTTTCGTAGCCTGAACGTGACCATGCGCCAGACCCTTGACCTCTATGCCTGCATCCGCCCCATTCGCTATTATGAAGGTGTCGAGTCGCCGGTGAAGCGCCCCCAGGATGTGGACATGATCGTGTTTCGTGAGAACACCGAAGATGTCTATGCCGGGATTGAGTACGCAGCCGGGACTGACGAAGCCAGACGTCTGATCGCTTTCTTGCGCGACGAACTGGGTGCCAACGTCGACGCCGAGGCCGGAGTGGGCATCAAGCCCATGACCGCCAAAGGGTCCAAGCGCTTGGTGCGCAAGGCGTTGCAGCACGCCGTGGACAACGGCAAGCCCAGCGTGACCCTGTCGCACAAGGGCAATATCATGAAATTTACCGAGGGTGCGTTCCGCGCCTGGGGATACGAGGTCGCTGCCGAGGAGTTTGCGGACAGTGTGATGACTGAAGACGCTGCCACAGCGGGAGGCTCCAAGCCTGTCATCATCAAGGACCGTATCTCTGACGCCATGTTCCAGAACGTGCTGATGTACCCCAGGGACTACAGCGTCATCGCCACCACCAACCTGAATGGAGATTATATCTCCGACGCCTTGGCTGCGCAGGTGGGTGGGCTGGGATTGGCTCCCGGTGTGAATATGTCCGATGATCTGGCGTTTTTCGAGCCGACTCATGGCACTGCCCCGACCATTGCCGGCCAGGACAAGGCCAACCCCGGCAGTTTGATTTTGTCCGGAGCCATGCTTCTGGAACATGCCGGTTTGCCCGAGGCTGCCGCTTTGATTCACAAGGCCGTGGACAAGGTGATCGCAGGCAAGAGAGTGACCGTGGACTTGGCTTCCCAGATTCAGGGTGCCGAGGTAGTGGGCTGTAAGGCTTTCGGCGAGTTGCTGGGTGAGAACCTGTAGTGACTGGTTGATCCGTAAAATATCCATGGAGCCGCTGCCCTAACGGGCGGCGGCTTTTTGATGTGATTGGCAAACTGACTGATTTCTGCCCGGAGGTGCCCCGTGCCCGAGAAATATCTTGAAGCTGTTGTCCATGCGGATCAGGCCGTCAATCCATTGCTGACGACCCTTGGGATCGAGGTGCTGAGCGCTGGAGAGGGTCAGGCCGTGTTGCGGCTGCCGTATGATCGCAAATTGCTGCAGGGCGCGGGTGTGGTCGGTGGTGGTGTGCTTGCCACCCTGGCAGATGAAGCCATGGCCCATGCCGTGCTTTCGACCCTGAACAATGGGCGAGTGACGGCAACAGTGGATATGTCCGTCCGTTATCTTTCACCTGCAGGGGCAGGGGAGGATCTGCGAGCCGAGGCCGTTGTGATTCGCCGAGGAAGCCGGGTGATATTCACCCGGGCTGAGATTGTCGACAGTCAGGGGCTGGCCGTGGCCTCGGCAGATGCTTCTTTTTTGGTCAGTGCCAAGAAAGACAAGGCCTGAATCTTGTAGGAATCGTTCATTTTATGGACTTGAATTCCGCTTTTGTTTCCGCCTTTCGCGAGTTGTCAGAAGCATTGAATGAAAAAAGCCGCTGTCCCGGAATGGGACGGCGGCCTTCTTTCGTGTCAGTGGGCAGCTGTCAGAGTCAGCTTCGCAGGCCGTCAATGACCGTGTTCAGATCATGGGTCAGTTGAGAAAGCTCCATAACGGCTTGGGAGGCTTGAACCATTGAATTGGCGCTCTCCCCACTGATGCCGTTGATGTCTTCCATGGAATGGGAGATTTCTTCCACGGCGGCGGATTGTTCCTCGCTGGCTGCGGCAATGCTCAAAATTTGCTCGGTGGTGGTGCCAACGATGTCGACGATCTCGCGCAATGCACTTCCGGCCTGTTCGGCGTAGCCAGAACTTTCGTTGATACTGGTCAGAGTGTCTTCCATGGCTTGGATGTTGTGGTTTGTTTCCTGTTGGATTCGGCCCACTGCATCACCCACTTCCTTGGTCGCGATGGTTGTTTTTTCCGCGAGTTTGCGAACCTCGTCTGCCACGACGGCGAAGCCGCGACCAGCATCGCCAGCTCGTGCTGCCTCAATGGCGGCATTGAGCGCCAACAGGTTGGTCTGGTCCGCAATGTCGGAGATGACGTCCATGACTGAGCCAATGCTTTCCGCCTGGACTCCGAGGTTGGTGAGGCTTGTCTTGAGTTCGGCCGATTGTTCACTCAGACGGGTCATGGAGGTCAAGGTGACTTCCATGCTGTCCCTTCCCGACTGTGCCTTGGCGCTGGCTTCCTTGGCGTATTCTGCTGAAAGTCCTGAATTGCGTGCGATCTCAATGACGGAGGCGCTCATTTGTTCCAAGGCCGTGGCGGCTTCCTGTGTCCTCTGGCTCTGCTGCTCAGCGCCTCGGGATGTCTGTTCGATCTGTGCCGAAAGTTCTTCGGCAGCAGCAGCCGTCTCCATGGAAATACGTCCCGCCTGTTCGGCTGTTCGGGTAATGGCTTGGTTCTGTTCGATGATTTGACGTTCCTGTTGCTTGTTTGCGGTCATGTCGAGATAGATACAGACGCCGCCGATACATTCCCCGTCCAGGTCGTGCAGAGGGAAAACGTTGGCTAGAACGTCAAGAGAGCCTCCCTTGTGCCCGGCGATCTGTACGCTCAGGTTTACGAATTTTTCACCATGATGGATGCTTTTGCCAACAGCCGTTTGGCGCGTGGGATCGTTGTAGAAAACCTCGCCCAGTTTGAGACCGTACTGCGCCTGTACTGGGCCATCCAGTTCCAGCATATCCAGACAGGCCTGGTTGGTGCGCACAACCCGTTCTTTGGCATCCACCATCAGAAAGGGCATGGGGAGATTGTCCAGAACGCCTTCTGCCGATCCTATGCGGAATTTAAGTTCGTGGACCATCTGTTCCAGGGCACTGCGAATCAACATCATTTCTCTGGGCATCGCTTCTTCGTTCCTGGCGTTGAGGTCGCCCCCAGCAACTTGGCTTGCCAGACTGACGATGTGTTTGACGGGCCTTCCCACGGCCTTGAGAGTCAAGGTAAGGGCCAGCAGTGCGACCAGCAGTGCCGCCAGGGTCAGGGCAGCGAACACAAACATGGCGTGCTGGTTTTGGGCATTGAGTTGATCAACGGTGCTGTCGAGGATGGCGATGTCGATCTTGGCCTTGTCCAGAGCCTCAATGATACTCTCGATGTCCTTATCCAAGGGGGCAAACAACTGCTGTATAGCGATGTCTCCCGTCGTTCCGTTGGCGGCTAGCTGTTGGGAAATGGAGAGGAAGTGATTGTGGTAATTTTCAAATCTGACGCGTATTTCGCGGAATTGCTGACGCTGTTCAGTACTGACGACGTTGAGTGAGGCTGCAAGGGGTTCGGCGTAATCCAGGTCCTTGAGTAAAGCCTGCATGGTCTGGTTAAAATATTGCTTGCTTTGGGCACGCGTAGTTGGGGACTTGACGTTTTGGGCGTATTCTTTTTCATGGATTCTGAGTTGGAGAGCTTGAATCTCCAGATTCTTCACGCTGATGATAAGCTGGGTGCATCGCGTCGTCAGCACATCGGCGGATTCACCGATGGATTTGATTTCTATAAATCCGAACAGGGCGATGGCGAGACTGATTGCACAGAGGCTTGAAAATCCGAGAATCAAGTGTGATTTGATGCTGTTGATCATTGGTGAGGTGCTCCTTCTGACAATTCATGTCGTTTCGACACTCCTCGCTAGTGGTATGTTAGTATGAAGGCAAGGGGGAGTAGCATTAATCGTGTTGCCTCCGGAAACCTCTTTGGTCAGGTTCTGTAGATTGTTTTCGATGTTTTGAGTGGGTGGTGTTTGCGCTGTTGATGATTGTTGAGTTTCGGGCTGGTTTGACCGAACAAAATCTGGTGGGTAAATTTGGAGAAATTATTTTTTGGTTCTACGCGACCTTTGGGACAGAAGAATTATTGAGAGGACGGCGATGTTGATTTTCTTCATGGTGTAGTCAAGTGGCTGTGGCGGTTGCGAAGTTCGGTGATTGTGATGGGCGATGTGTTTTTCCTTTGGATTTTTCTTGACTCTCCTTCCGTGTTTGCCTATCAATTTTCGTTCGTTGCCGGGGTGGCGGAATTGGTAGACGCACTGGATTCAAAATCCAGCGGGTTCACGCTCGTGGGGGTTCAAATCCCCCCCCCGGTACCACTAAGATTTTATACAAATGGGACTTGCCGTAGGGCAGGTCCCATTTGTTTTGTGTGGCGGTTTTGTTTTTCTTTTTCACGGTACGGATTTTTTCATTGGAAATGCGGGTTGGCGAAACCGGGGCCCACAGTGTATGCAATGCCTGAAGTGAAAATTCCGGAGGGAATGAATGCGCAATACAGTCTTATTTTGTCTCACCGCCTTATTGGCTCTGAGTATGGCAGCTGGCTTGATCTCCTGCAAAACAGCCGGGTCCAAACCTGCCAAGTCAACCATGGAACAGGCTTCACCCCAAAAGGCCACTGATCCCATGCAGGACCTGTCGAAACGGATGTTCATCCTTGATGATGGCCGCGACATGCGTCTGGTCATTATTCGTATGGGGAATCAGGGGATGTCGGCCGAGCAACTTCAGGCGTATGCCCGTCGCATGACTCTGGCTGACTTTGAGAAGTATGTGGAACAGAAGAGCGAGGCCAAGCGCCTTGTGTATATCGGGGCTGGACAGTTCCGGTTGGATGCTATGTCCTTTGATTTGGGCTCCGAACGTTTCAAAAACGCTCAAATGTTTATGAAGCTCAAGAACTTCGAAATTGAAGGGCACAAAATTGACGGTATCATTCTGGACAGGGTGATATTGGACGGGCGTGATTTTACCGACTTGGCCTCTCTGAAGATTTACAGAGGAGTGCTGGAGATGATGGCCCGGCAATAAGAGACTCGTACTATAAAACGATAACAGGGTGCCCCCTTTTGGGAGCACCCTGTTTTTTTAAATGGCAATTGGGCTTGTTAGGCTTTGACTTCGATCTGACGAACGGCTGTTCCGTAGCAGGAAATGTACTTGCTGCCATCGGGATGGAAGGCCACGTTTTCACGGTACCCGATAATGGCGTTGGCGCCATTGGACAGGGCACGGGTGATCATGCCGTAAAAAGCCTGCTCCATGTCGTAGCCGCGGAATGCGGCCAGTCCGATGATGCGCTTGACGTTTTTGCCGGGCATTTCCTTGGTGGTGACAACAGGAAATTGGCCGCTGGTGAACAGATCCTTGGCGCTCTGGATCTTGTCCGGCATCCGGGTCTCTTGTTCAGGTTTCTTGAGCAGGGAAAGCATGGTGCATCCTCCTTGTATCGCAGCTGGAAATGATGAGTGTGTTCAAGCGCTGCCCTGGTTCATGACTGCGCTGGCTAGACAACAGCAAACACCTTGCCAATATTCTTAACATGCTGATTTATTGGTGTTTATTTGTTTTTTGGAAAGGGCAATCACAGCGCTGGTCGATGACGCGCCAAAATGTCGGCAGGGAAGTAGATTTTTCTCGACAACCCGGAATGAAATTTTTAAAAAAGATTACAGACCAAAACCCCGGCATGCCGGGCTTGAAGCAGGGTTGCGATATGCGAAGAGGCATAAGGATTTTCGGTGAGTTTCGCGGTGTTTCAGAAGAAGCCTTTGGCAAACTTGATGAACTACTGGATTTTGATGAGGTCGGGTACGACGAAGGTGTGGTCGTTATTGAGCACGATGGTCACTACGAAGGCATTGAAGATGTCGTGTTGTGGGTGATGGACGCCATGGACGACGGATTTGAAAGTAATCTGGATGTGATTGACCATGAGGAGAACATCCTGACGCGTTTTGTCATCGAGGCTGATGGATTCAGATCCAAACAGCTGAATATCGATGATGTGGTGCAGGCTTATCCGAACTCCTAGTGACGCGAGATTGCTTCCTTGACGAATTTGAAAAGCCAGGGTCTGGAGTGGAATGCTCCGGGCCCTGGCTTTGCTTGTGTGTGGGTAGTTCGGCTGCTCAAGCTGCTGAATTATAATGCGGTTATGACTGAATTGAGCAGCTTGCTGAGTTTGTTGGCGGCTGCGCCTGCTGTGGCGATAACCTCTTCCAGGGAGGTCTCGGCCATGCAATCTGGCAGGTTCTTGTTGGTCAGACAGGAGATGCCCAAAACCCTGAGGCCCATGTGGTGTGCAGCAATGACTTCCAGCACCGTGGACATGCCAACGGCATCTGCGCCGAGCATTCTGAACGCTCTGGTTTCAGCAGGGGTCTCAAGATTTGGCCCGGTTACGCCGATATAGATACCACGTTCCAGTCTGATGCCCAGTTCAAGAGCCTTGGCGTGTGCAAGCTCGAGCAGGGCTTCGTCATAGGCGCGGCTCATGTCCGGGAAGCGGTCGCCCCAGGCATCATGATTGGGACCGGTGAGCGGGGACAGCCCCGTAAAATTGATATGGTCGCTGATGCCCATCAGCCCCCCGGCATTGAACTGCGGGTTCAAAGCTCCGGCGGCATTGGTGATAATCAGATTGTCGGCTCCGAGTTCGGCCAGGGTGCGAACGCCCATGCAGACTTCGTCTGGGGTGCGGCCTTCATAAAGGTGGAAGCGACCCTGTTGCAGCCATACGGGGCATCCGCCCACCAAGGCTGCCGTCAATTTTCCGGCGTGGCTCTGTACGGTGGAAGGCACGAAGCCGGGGATGTCGGCATAGTCGAAGGATTGGACCTCGGTCAGTCCTTTGGCCCAGTCGCCCAGGCCGGTGCCCAGGATGATGGCTGTCTTGGCATCGTGAGGCTTGCCAAGTCTGGCGCGGATAAATTCTGCTGCACTTTTAACTTGTTGGGGATTTTGCATAAATCTCTGATAGTGTTTATAAAGGATTCATCGTAACGGGGGCGCCCCTGATTCGCGAGCCATTTTCGGCGCAATCGCATGGCTTGTCAATGACGCCCTTGAGGCATCGGAGCTCAGTACATGGATATTGCAACTCTTTTTGGGTCCATCATCGGTTTCGTTCTCGTGGTCTCCGCTATTGTCATGGGCGGCGAACTCTCTCTGTTCTGGAACGGTCCCGGTGTGCTCATTGTCGTGGGCGGTACCTTTGCCGCCATCTGCGTGACCTTCCCTCTGGGCGATGTGATCGAGTCGCACATGGGCGCGCTGTCCATGTTCATGAAAAAAAAGGGCAAGGTTGAGGATGTTGTAAACATCATGGTCCGCATCGCGGAAATCAGTCGCCGTGAGGGACTGGTCGCTCTGGAGAACATTCAGACCGAAAACCCCATTCTCAAGAAGGCCTGCCAGCTCATTGCCGACAACGCCGACCCTCAGATCATTCGCGATACTCTTGCCATTGAAATTTCCACCATGAAGCGACGGCATAATATTTCCGTCGAGGTTTTTCAGAAGCTGGCGGGCTATGCCCCGGCTTTTGGTATGATCGGTACCCTGATCGGTCTGGTGCAGATGCTGGCCAAACTTGATGACCCCCAGAGTCTTGGCCCTGCCATGGCCGTCGCTATCCTGACCACCTTCTACGGCACCATCATGGCCAACCTCGTATTCCTGCCGTTCGCGGGCAAGATGCGCGCACGCACAAGTATGGAAGAACTGCATCTGCAGATCATCTTCGAAGGTGCCAAGTCGATTCTGGAGAACAACAACCCCAGACTCGTCTACGAGAAGCTGTCTTCGTTTGAACCGCCGAAGGAGCGCAAGTCCAGTGGCCGATGAACACCACGAACTCGACACGGAAGAACCGGTAGTCGAATCCAACGAGTGGATAACCACCTTTGCAGACATGTCGCTGTTGTTGTTGGTGTTCTTCATCCTGCTGTTCTCCATGTCCACCATTGACCAAACGAAGTTCACGGACTCGTTTCTGGCTGTGAAGGTTGCCCTTGGCCAGAAAGAGAAGGAGCTGATGACAGCGCGGGTCAAGACCGAGGAGGCCGCCATCCTCGATACCGTGCGCATGCAGAAGCAGTTGATCGAGTCCCAGCGCAAGGTGTTCTCCGATGTTCGGACGTTCATTACCCGCAAGGGTGTGGAGGGCGTGGTCGGTGCTGTGTTGGAAGAGGGCAAGATTACACTCCGAGTCCCCGGTGATGTGCTTTTTGCTCCAGGTCAGGTTGAGCTTGGGCCTCAGGGCAAGAAGGTCATCAGGACGCTTAAAGATTTTCTGGCTAAATCTGTTGATCAACACATGAATATCAAAGGATTTACCGACGACGTACCACCTAGCCGGAATAGCCGGTTCAAGGATAACTGGGAGATTTCCTCCTTGCGGGCCGTGTATGTTTTGCGATATCTTATGGAACTCGGGCTCGACCAGAAAAGGTTGACAGCCACGGGGTTGGCTGATTTAGAACCGCTGTACCCCAACAACACGGCCGAAAACCGTGCCAGGAATCGGCGGGTTGAAATCGTGCTTGAAAAAAGAGTGAGTAAGTAGCCGTGTCTTCATCAGACCTTGATTTTTCAATTGGTGCCGACGATGGCGGCAGTCAGCGGCGAGCTTTTCGGGCCAAGATTCCCGGAGTGGCAGTGTATGTCCCCATCCGCAAAGAGACGTTCGATGTTGCGGATTTGTCAGCGATGGGGTTGGCGTTTATGGACTCTGCCAAAGGCTTTACCGAGGGTCAGGTTATCGAATTTGATCTGCTCATCAACAAGAAAGTCTTCCTGAATAAATTGACGGCCAAGGTGATGCGTGTCCTCGACAAGGGGATTATCGGTTGCAATTTCGAAGGTGTCGACCATCGCAAGGAAGTTAAACTGGACAAACTGGTTCTTGAAGTCCAGAAGCGGCTGATAGCAATCAAGAAAAAGTCCCGAGAATAAGCATAGGATTCATAGGAAGTGTCGAACAACGAAAAAGTATTGGTGGCAAATAGAGGCGAGATCGCCATTAGGATAGTCCAGGCCTGCATTAAATTGGGTCTGGATTTTGTTTGTGTATACACCGAAACCGACCGTGACTCCGGGCATGTCCGTCTGGCTCGTGAAAAGGGCGGGGAGACATCCCTGTACCGCATCTCGTCGTACCAGGATGATAATGAAATCCTGGCTGTCGCAGATGCCTCGGGAGCTACTGCAGTTCATCCCGGTTATGGTTTTTTTGCCGAAGATTTCCGCTTTGCCAGGCGAGTCACCCAGCGCAAGCAGGGGCTGACCTGGATCGGACCCTCCTGGAAAGTGATTCGCGAACTGGGTGACAAGATCAACACCAAGCGTTTGGCCCGCGGGCTGGGCGTGCCCACCGTCCCTGGTTCCGACCGTCCCATCTATGATGAAATGGAAGCCGAGGCGATTGCCCGCAACCTGTTTGCCTTCCAGGAAGAGCAGGGGGTCAAGCGCCCCGTAGTTCTGGTCAAGGCGTCTGCGGGAGGCGGCGGAATGGGTATCGATGAGATTCATGACATCGAGGCTTTCCGTAGCGTATATCGCCGCATTCGCAACTACTCCAAGCGCCAGTTTGGTGACGAAGGCGTGTTGGTGGAGCAGCGGATTTTCGATTTCAACCACCTTGAAGTTCAGCTTCTGTGTGACCGCCATGGCTCTGAGCCGTTGCAGTTCGGCAGCCGCAACTGCACCGTGCAGTCCACGGGACGTCAGAAACGCGTTGAGGTTGCGCCCGGGTTCGCTCCCGCGGAACTCGATTATGCTTTCGACGCTGCCAAGGTGTTGGAGCAGATCAAGGATCACAGCCTGGCCATCGCGCGTGAAGCCGGATACGACAGTGTCGGCACTTGGGAATGGATCGTGACCCCCAAGGGCGAGCCATTTCTGATGGAAGTCAACACCCGCATCCAGGTGGAAAACGGTGTGTCTGCCGTGATTTCGCGTATTAATGGCAAGGGTGATGTGGACCTGATTGCGGAGCAGATTCGTTTGGGACTTGGCGAAGAAATCGGCTACTCCCAGAAGGATATAGAATTCGAAGGGGTTGGCATCGAGTATCGCCTCATTGCCGAAGACCCTGACAATCGCTTCACCCCCTGGTCCGGCGTCATCGATTCCTTCGCCTGGAAGGACGAGTCCTGGCTGTCCATGTACACTCAGGTCCCCACTGATGTTGCGTACCGGATTCCGACTGATTTCGACCCAAACCTTGCGCTCGCAATTATTTGGGGTAAGGACCTTGCAGAGGCCAAGTCACGCGGCCTGGAGTTTCTTGACAACCTCGTGCTCGAGGGGAAAGACTCTTCTGGTGAAGGACTGAAGTCCAACGTGGAGTTCCTGCGCAAAAAGACTGCGGACCTCCTCGTTTTTTCCTGATTCCGAACCGATAACGCCTCGCCCCGTCCTTGAACCCTGTCTGAGGGCGTGAGGCGTTGGAGCGTATGAGACGACATGGATATTGAAAAGAGAATACTGAGCCTCACCGAGAGGCTGCAATACATTAAGGACATCTTCGGCGAGAAGGAAAATGTCAACGTCGAGTTGTTGGAATCCAAACTTGCGGATTTCAATCAGCGCGAAAATGGCCTGTCCGAAGAGGATCAGGCCAGGCAGCTTGCCGCTCTTGAAGATTTGTACGTGTTTCTGGAGAAAAAGCTCGAACGCGAGCTGACCGCCATGGACAAGGTGCGCATTGTGCGTCATCCGCAGCGCATCTGTCTGAAGGACATTCTGGAAAACGTATACGATAACTATACCGAATTGGGTGGTGAGGGCGAGTACAACATCGACCCGAGCATGCTCATTGCGCGGGCCTACATCTCGCGTCTGGTTGGTGGCAAGGTCTACAACCAGCCCGTGATGGTCATTGGTCAGGAAAAGGGCCATGGCGAAGAGTTTCGCAACGGCGGTTCCGTCAAGCCCTGGGGTAATGCCAAGGCCTTGCACTACATGAAGGTCGCCGAAACCGAGAACATCCCCATTCATACCTATGTGTTTACTCCCGGATCGTTTCCCATCGAGGACTATCCCGGTGCAGCACAGCAGATCGCCAAGAACCTCTATGAGATGGCCGGGCTGACCGTTCCGATGATCGCCGTGTTCTCAGAAGGCGGTTCTGGCGGAGCCGAAGCTGTGGGGCTGGCAGACGTGCGTCTGATGCTATCCCATGGCTATTACTCGGTCATCAGCCCCGAAGGTGCTGCTGCCATCGAGGGACGTTTGAGGGGCGGAGATCGTGCCTCCGCCGAGCTTATTGAGACTTGTGCACAGCGCCTGAAGATGACGGCCGATGATAACAGAGCCATGGGCTATATTGACCGAGTCATCCCCGAGCCTGCTTTGGGTGCCCGCCCTGAACACTATGAATTCTTCAAGCTGCTTCGCAGCGAAGTCATCGGTGCGACGGATGAAGTTGTGCTGAACGTCAAGGGCTGGAGATTCTTCCGGGCCATGACTGTGCAGACCCGCAAAAAGAAGAAGGGTGCCAATGCCGAGGACATTTATGTCCGCTGGAGCCTTTCTGCTGGCGCGCGGTCCCGGCTTGCCTGGCGGCGTTATCAGCGTTTCCGCAAGATGAGTCTGGGAGCGTTTATCGATCGTACTCCGTTCAATCGCAAGATGGAGCGGCTGATGCGTGAGACGGGGTGGAGCATCTACTCCTTCTTCAAGTACGATTTCCTGCGCAAGCACCAGAAGAAGATCTCTCATGTCATGGAGGAGATCGGCAGCGAAATTCAGGTGGTCAAGGACCGGGTTGCCGTGCCTGTGCGATGGGTGCGTGAGACCCTGGCACTTTCCTCCAAGCAGGAGAATATCGAAGAGACTGAAAAAAGCCTGACCGAATTGTCCTGTTGGGACGAGGATGCCTGCGATCCCGGTTCCGGTGCCTCGTATGTGAGCCCCCAGGCTCGCGAGGACTACGCCGTGACCTGCCCCAACTCGGCAACCCATGGCTGCAAAGACCTCTGGGCTCCCGATCTGTTCCGTGATTTCGGTGGTGTGTGTTCCAACTGTGGACATCATTTCCGCATGGAATACCAGTGGTATATGCATAATCTGTTTGACTACAATTCCATCTTCGAGTTTTCGCGCAACGTGGAGGCGGGTAACCCCCTGTCCTACGATGGACTGGACGCCAAGCTGGAGAAGGCCAAGGCTCAGACCGGTCTGAAAAGTGCCTGCATCACCTTCGAGGCTCGGATCAAGCACATCAATGTGGTCTGCGCTACCCTTGTCGGTTCGTTCCGTGGGGGCACCGTTGGTGCGGCCGAGGGTGAGAAGTTCGTACGCGCCTGTGAACGCGCGCGGCGCAAGCATTACCCGCTTATTGCCTATGTGCATGGCACGGCTGGCATCCGTATCCAGGAAGGCGTCAATGGCGTTATCCAGATGCCGCGTTGCACCATGGCCGTACGGCGCTACATTGAGGCTGGCGGGTTGTATATTGTTGTGTACGATACCAACTCCTATGCTGGCCCCCTGGCAAGTTTCCTGGGCTGTTCGCCATACCAGTTCGCCATTCGCTCGGCCAATATTGGCTTTGCCGGACCCGGTGTGATCAAGGAGACCACAGGCATGGATATTCCGCCCAACTACCATGACGCGCATCTGGCGCTGTCGCGCGGGCATATCCACGGCATTTGGGATCGTCGCGAGTTGCGTGCGAACCTGCATCAGGCCCTGCAAACCATGGGTGGTCGCAACCTGTATTACAGGTAGCGGTAAGAACGGAGGGAGGCTTTTCGTTGCCTTGTGCAACGGAAACGAGACTTCCGGCGTCAGTTGCTGACGCTTTGCCTCTGTCTGGTCCGGCTTCTTGCCGGTGTGGGATGAATGCCCTGATCGGGACTACGAAACCAAGCTGCCTCAGGGCGGCTGAACGAAAACGGTTGGATAGAGATCGTGATAGACGTCAAGGCACTACTGGATGAAATGAAGGCTTCGCCCTTCAAGGTGATAGATATTGTGGCCCCGCATACCGGGGTTGTTGAATACGTGGCTACCGAACCCGGCACTTGCGTTTTTGGGGCTCGGGGGACCTGGCGTGAAAAGCCGGGAACCCTGTTGCTCAATCTGGAGCGCGAGCGCAACAAGAAGCCTGTGTACGCTCCGCTCAAGGGAGAGATCGAGACGGCCTTCAAGGAGTTGGATGGTACTTTTGTCGAGGCCGGGACGCTGTTGGCGACCATTCGACATTATCTGACCAAGGATGAGGTTATCGAGGCCATCCTCAAGAAGACTCTGTACCTGTTCAATGCTCCCGAGCAGGCCAAGTACTATTTCTTCCCCGAGGTGGACACCAAGATCAAGGCCTCAGGCCCGCAGTCCGTAAAGGTACACGACGGGATGGAGTTGTTTATTGTTTCGCGCATGAAGCGCGAGGCTCCACTTGTCTATAGCGGCCCCGAAGGCATGATCTACGCCGTGTATTTCAAGCACAACGAGAGCATCGAGGCTGGGACACCATTGATTGGCGTTTGCCCCGAGGATCAGCTGTCATTGATTCAGGACGTGGTCAGCCGCGTTCAGAGTGAATGGGAAGAGCGCGACTAGATGGCCAGACTGCTGCAAATCCGGGTTATGGCTCAGACCTATAGTCCCGAGGATGTGGAACAGGCGCTGCCCCGATTGTCTGCCCTGGCTTGGCCGCATCGAGCCGAAGTGGCTGGCCCGGCCATGGAGAAGCGGGGAGTGCTGGAGCTGGTGACCACCTTGTACGATCGTCTGCGTTTCGTCATTGACGATGCAGGCGTGAAGCAGGACCTGGGACCGGGGCTGGAAGAAGCCGCAGCGCTCAAGACGGGGCTGGAAACTGCTCTGGCTGATTGGAAACCGTCCGAGGCCGAGAGTCTTGCCCAGCGGCTTGAGGAGAAACTCAGGGAGCTTGAAAAGCTTGCCCCCGAGCGTCCTTTTGTCGTATCTCCACCTGAATAAATTTTGAACAGGAGAATTCCATGGCTTCTTTGAATAAAGTGATGCTCATCGGCCGCCTCGGGATCGACCCCGAGCTTCGTTACACTCAGAATGGTCAGCCTGTGGCTAACTTCCGCATGGCTACTGACGAGTCGTATCGCGGCCAGGATGGCAATATGGTTGAGCGCACCGAATGGCATCGCGTTGTGGTTTTCGGCAAGCAGGCTGAGCCTGTGGCCAACTACCTGCACAAGGGCAGCATGGCCTATGTTGAAGGTGGCCTCCAGACCCGCCAGTGGGAAGATCAGAACGGTGCCACTCGCTACACCACCGAGATCAAGGCTCAGCGTGTGCAGTTCCTGGATCCCAAAGGTGCTTCGCAGGGTGGCTATGACGCCCCGCGTCAGCAGGCTGCTCCTCAGGGCGGCGGCGGTCGTCCGCAGCAACAGGCTGCTCCCCAGCCCCAGCAGCAGGACGATGACCTCGGCCCCGCGTTCCCTTCCGAAGCTTCGGGTATGGACGACGTACCGTTCTAGTTTTTTTGCAGCATAAAGGCCGGCTTCCTCTGGAAAGCCGGCCTTTTTTTATGTGGGAAATTTGATTGCGTGTTCGAAAAGGCGGAGGGATATCCTCCTGCACAGGTTGATTCTGTTTTCTTTGAAGCCCTATGAGTCCTGGCGGAGTTTTTCCTCGACTTCCTGTTCTGTCTTGCAGGTAAGGCAGTAGGAAGTGACAGGACGGGCTAACAGACGTGCCGGGGCGATATACTCTCCACACTCTTCGCAGATTCCGTATTCGCCGTTTTCCATCCTGCTCAGCGCACCTTTGATCTTTCGGATCATCTTGTGCTCCCGATCTCGCAATCGAAAAACAACGGAGTTCACCTCCTCTGATGACGCCCGGTCTGCAGGATCTGCAAATTGTTCGGATCCCGAAGGCGCATATTGAGCCGTAAGTTTTCCCTTGCTGTATATCTCCGAAAGCACTCGTTTGAGTTCCTTGTTGATGTGTACCAATTCCTCAGGCTTCAATGGTCGGACTTCAGCTCCTTTTGGGAATTTGAAGTGGCGAACCTGATCAATAGTAATCATCTTCTTCATCCCAGTCGTAAACTTCGGGGGCATCCATGACTTCGAAGGATTGAACCTTGATGCGATAGATGTCCTGTTTTCGGCTGACGATACCGCGAGCTTCGACATATTCATCGACAAAATCGAGAAGGTCAGCGCCTTGCCCCGAATGTTCGATTTCGAATTCCCGGCTGTCGTTGGTGACGAGTTCAACCCCACAGACTTCTCCGTTCTCGCCCCAATCACAGGGAGCAACGTAGCCTTCCAAGGTGATCATTCCGGACCTGTTCTTTTTCATTGCAAACCTCTGTTCTGGTTGGTTGGTCCTTCTACTGTCTGGTTTACGAAAAGTTACAAGGTTGATCGAACCGTTTACAGGAGTGGATGGCGGTGGGTTGTTCCGGCAAATCTCTCTGATTGATTAGGATACGATCATCAATCTGGTTTAGTGAGCAATCGGTGTGCCAGTATGTATCTATCTGAGTTAATTGAATATACTTGTTTTGTGTTGGTTGGAGCAGGAAGTCGGTATTCCGATATGCCCTTGGGCAGCGCTCTTTCAGTGGTGCTGCGGCGCCGTGGTGCAGGACTCATTTAAATATGTTAATATTTTCAGATTATTACATTTTCTGTTGTTCATGGGTGAGTTCGATTTCGCTGGGACCCTGTGAGACAAGAATAGGAACAAAAAGTTCCTGTTTTTCACGGCTCCGAGGAATAACCAATTGAGCGAGGAGGCGTTTCGATTTGAATCGTGCAATTGGGAGATCTATCAGGATGTAGATCGTCGTGCCCAGGCAGCAAACTCCGATCAGCACCCAGAGGGGATTGGGTTCTCCCAGTAAATGATCGAAGACGGCGATGACCAGGAATTGCGAGATATACAAGGGATATGACAATTCACCGATGAGGCGATCCCATCTGGCGTGACGCATGCTCTCGAAGATAAAGGGAATGGACACGGCAAGGATCATTGCCATCAGAGGGTATTTCCAGGTGATGGTCATGCTTTGGTAAGTGCAGAGCAGGGTCAATAGTAATGGTAGGCCTGCCAGACCAAGGATACGCGGTAGGTGGCGCGCCAGGGGAACAAGACGGAAGGACAGTGCTCCCATGATGAATAGGTGGAGCTGGGGCAGTAGGGTGTGATGTGCGATGTTATCCCCGTCCGGGACCCACGCCACAATCGAAAGATGTAGTGTGAGACTGCATGAAAAGAGCAGTATCAGGAGGAGTGGGTGGCGGTTTACGATAAATGGCGCAAGCAAGTAGAATCCGAGTTCGACAGCAAGGGACCAAGCCTGGGGAATGAGTAATAGCCAGAATCCGAGGGTGGGGCAATCGGCGCAAGGGGTGAAGGATAGTCCGGATTCCGGATTGGAGTCGAATAGAAAGAACAGGTTTTGACCCAGAATGAGTAAGTTGCTGAGTCCCGCAATGATAATGGTGCCTGGCGATTCCCAGCGTAGGGCTTCGATGTCTTCCCGCGTGATGAATGGGTGAATGTCCATCAGCAGTAAAGCCAGCAGGGAAAGCGCGGCAATGGCAAGGTAGCCTGGGAATAATCTCAACAGACGACTGGAATAGAAAAGTATTTTGTGCTGAGTGCTGTATCGTTCGTTCAGGATCAAGGCCATGTAGAAACCTGAAATAATGAAAAACAATCGTACGGAAAGTGCCCCGGGAAGGAGTTCTCGGCTCAGGATCGGCTCATGATGTGTGAGTACTGCAAGCGCAAGGAATAATCGAATAAGCCCCATGATACCCTCCTCGGCATTCAGAAATGCTGAGTGAGAAGAGCAAAACGCGGTCCATATTGTAACTATTCGATATTAATGAAAAATAGACTTTTAATGGGGTGTGAAACGGAACTGGGCCTTCCGTTCGGGTTATTTGAAGTCTTCCTTGTGCAGTCCATGCCGGGTCATGAGTTTGTGGAGTTGCCGGGTACTGATGCCCGCCTGATTCGCGGACTTGTTGATTCGGCCCTGGTTGCTGGAAAGTAGTTCTTTCAGATAGTGCCGCTCGGCGCTTTCCTTGGCCCGCTCTCTGAATTCGGCCAGGGTCAAATCCATGTCTAGTGAAATGCTTGAACCAGAGGATTGCTTTTCGAACAATTCCGCGGGGAAACTCTCCGGTGTCAGGATTCGCGATGTTTCAAGAATGAAAGCCCGCTCCACAAGGTTTTCGAGTTCACGGACATTGCCGGGCCAAGGGTAGTGCTCGAAAGCCTTCAGAACCAAGGGGTGGATTCCCAGAATGTCTTTGAGCTGTATCCTTGAGAGTCGCTTCAGGAAGTTTTCCGTGAGCAGGGGAATGTCCTCGCGACGTTCACGCAGGGGGGGAATCTCAATGGGGAAGACATTGAGGCGATAGAACAGGTCCTGCCTGAATTCTCCTCGCTCGCACATGCTCTGCAAGTCGATGTTCGTGGCGGCCACGATGCGGGCATCCATGGGGATGTCCGAGTCGCCACCAACCCTTTGGAAAATTCTTTCTTGTAACACCTGGAGAAGCTTAATCTGGGCCGATGTTGATACCGTTCCCACTTCGTCCAGAAAGATTGTGCCGCCAGAGGCGATTTCGAAGCGCCCGAGTTTTCGCTTGATCGCCCCAGTAAACGATCCCTTCTCGTGACCAAACAGTTCACTCTCAACCAGCGTGTCCGGGATGGCACCGCAGTGAATGTTGACGAATGGTCCCTCCTTGCGGTTGCTCAGGGTGTGGATCAGACGGGCGATGACGCCTTTGCCTGTGCCTGTTTCACCGCTGAGCAGAACGGTGGAAATGGTGGGAGCGACAAGTCTGGCTTTTTCAAAGACCGTGCGCATCTGAGGGTTCCGGGTGCCAACCACTTCCGAGTGCTCCCCCTGACCACTGGTGGAGCGGAAATAATCCACCTCAGTCTGCAAGCGTTGCGCTTCCAGAATACTATCCACGATGTAGTTGGTTTCGGCCGGGTCAATGGGGTAGGTCAGATAGTTGTCTGCACCCTCCTTGACGGCCTTGACTGCGTCGCGAATTCGGTCCTGCTCTGACAGGACGACAATGATGATATGGGGATTGATGTTCCATAGGCGTTGCAAACCTTCGCGAGAACATCGTCCGTTACCTGCGGATTGCTTTTCGATGAAGCTGATGTCGATGAAAACCAGGTCATAGATGTGAGAGGCCAGTGTTCGGTCCAGCTCCCGTTGCCCGGTGACTGAATGCACCGTGGCACCCAGACCGAAGCAATCCTTGATTGTTTGTCTGGCATCCTGATTGCCGGTAACGGCGAGCACTTGGTTCATCGCAATCCCCTTGGTTGGTGGGCAGCACTTTACTCGCTGCTGTTTGGAGACGCAATAACCATTCTTTCAATGAGCCATGAAGAACAGCAGGGGCTTGTCGTCTTGAAGAGGAATCGAATGTTCCTGTTTGTTGTAACAGTCTAGATTCTCAGAGTTTTTATCGCATCGTCCTGGTTGAGCCAGATGCCGATTCTCAATCAATTGCATTGATTTGATGTAACCATCTTTAATAACAGTATATATTGAGTTTAAAAAAGCAGTACTGTTAGTGCTGTTTTATTCTCATTGGTGAGCATAAAAATCAAATATATAGGTGGTTTATTACTTGGTCCGAAGGTTGCTTATTTCTTTGGAGTACGGCGGTAACGTGCCCAGAAGTGAACCTCAAAAATGGCGAGGCGACTGATGTCCAGTATGCATGGAAAATCAATGAAGAAGGTGAGCGGTATTATCCTTCCCAATGACTGGGACCAGGACGGTAGCCTGATTGAGGTTGTCCTCTACGGTTCTGATGAATCCGAATTCGTCATCTCAGGTCCAAAGGAAACTGCCTTACTTGGTCTCTGTCATCATCGTGTGGAGTGCGAGGGCAAGCAGGTACTGGATAATCGGGGACGCTGGTTGCTTGTCGTTGGTCAGTGCCGGGTTCTTGGTGATGATGTGGACAGTGGCTATGACTTCAATTGGGATGGTGGTTCAGACGTCGGCCAATCTTTTCCTCGAATGTGGCGGCAATAAGCCGTGAGCACGAGTGTCCAAGGAGTTTGGTGATGCGTAGCGCAATGATGGCCAGCCATGAATGTGTTGTGGCTGTTTTTCTGAGTTTATTATTAACGATGGTGATTGCCCTGCCTGCTTCCGCTGCATTTGAGGCGACTGGTGATGAATATGTGGTCCGTGGTTTAGTCTATGAGAGTGAGGTTGGAATTGTTCTCATTAGTGAGGACGATGTGCTCTATCGACTCGAAGGACTGGACATGAGCCCGTATCTCGAGAGCATTGTCGAAGTGGTAGGCAGGGTTGTCGAAAACGAATTTGGCGAGGCTGTTATTGAGGTGTCTTTCGTCTCTCAGGAGGATGACACCGAAGAGGCCCTCGAAAAGACCAACGAAGCGGTCCAGTAGCTGCTTGGAGACGATGATATGTTTGAGCAAACCCAGACGGTAGATGTCGTGGAGAACCCCGATCAGCCTCCCTCTTCTTCCATGAAGAGGGTGACTGAGTTGATTGGGCGGCGTTTGCAGCTCAGTGTGGAAAGCGATGCCATCCGGGAATACCGGGCATTGTTTCATGCTGATGTGAGCGATAGGGACTGGAACGATTGGCGCTGGCAGATTCGTCACCGGTTGACCTCGGAGCAGGATTTTGAGCGCATGGTTGAGTTGACGGGTGACGAGCGCCAAGCTCTGCGCATGCAGCAGTGCAAGTTCCCGGCGGCGGTGACCCCGTACTATGCCGCTCTGATCAGGCACGAATCGTCTCTGGGGGGGAGTGCTCTTCGATACAGCATGATTCCCCGTCTGGCTGAAGGGTTTGTCACTATGAGCGAGTTGAACGATCCATTGGGCGAGGAGCATGACAGTCCGGTTCCTGGTATCGTGCAGCGCTACCCGGACAGGGTACTCTTTCTGACCACTGATTATTGCTCGGCCTACTGCCGCTATTGTACGCGATCTCGCCGCGTGGGCAGGCCGGAGACCAAAAGTCGGCGCATCGGGGTCTGGGACCGCGCCATCGAGTACATCCGTGAGCATCCGGAAGTCCGTGACGTCCTGTTGTCCGGGGGGGACCCCCTGACCTTGTCGGACGCGGCTCTGGAGTATCTGCTCTCGCGGCTAAGGGCCATCCCCCATGTGGAGATGATCCGGCTCGGAACCAAGACCCCGATGGTGCTGCCTCAGCGGATTACGCCTGCTTTGACCCGGATGCTCAAGCGTTATCATCCGTTGTTTGTGAGCATTCATTGCACCCATCCGGCGGAGTTGACCCCCGAGGCGGCGCAGGCCTGCAACCGTCTGGCAGACGCGGGCATTCCCTTGGGCAGCCAGACGGTACTGCTGGCAGGCGTGAATGATGATGAACTGATTTTGACATCTCTGTTCCAGGGACTGCTCAGGATGCGTGTGCGTCCATACTACCTGTATCATTGTGATCAGGTTGCAGGCACCTCGCACTTCAGGACGACGTTGGTTCGGGGGCTGGAGATTATCAGAAGTATTCGAGGTTTTACCTCCGGGTATGCCGTGCCGCACTTTGTTGTTGATTTGCCCGGAGGCGGTGGCAAGACCCCGGTCTGTCCCGAGTACCTGGTCCGTCGCGATGGCGACAAACTGGTTTTTCGCAACTACGAGGGGCGGGAATATTCCATCGCGGATCCCGTCGGGACTTTTCAAAGCAGACCGTGCGACAGCGGTCACCAAGGACCTCTGCAATGAGAATTGGCATCACCTATGACCTGAAAGAGGCATGGCTCTCCTCCGGTTATTCGTTGGAAGAAACCGCCGAATTTGACAGCCTTGAGACCGTGCAAGCCATTGAGAACGCACTGCGGTCCATGGGGCATCAACCCGTCAGGATTGGCGGGCTGGATGATCTGATGACGGCACTGTGCCGAGGGCGAAGTTGGGACATGGTCTTCAATATCGCAGAAGGGATGCATGGCTTCGGGCGAGAATCCGCCATTCCGGCGATTCTGGATGCCCGCCAGATTCCTTATACTTTTTCGGATCCCCTCGTCTTGGCTGTCAGCCTGCACAAGGCTACTGCCAAGCGGGTCGTGCGGGATTGCGGGCTGAAGACTCCTCGTTTCATTGTGGTGGAGACACCTCTGGATTTGGAGAATGCCGGTCTGAACTATCCGGTCTTTGCCAAACCCATTGCCGAGGGAACAGGCAAGGGCGTGGATGGACAGTCGTTCATCAAGACTCCTGAAGAGTTGGAGGCGACCTGTCGGGTGTTGCTGGCAAAACACCGGCAGCCCGTTCTGGTGGAAGAGTTTCTTCCTGGTCGCGAGTTCACTGTGGGTATTGTGGGCACCGGTCGGAATGCCCGAGTAGTGGGTGTGATGGAAGTGCTAGTGGACAGCGCCTACGAAGGGGGAAACTACGGCTACGAGAACAAGGCCAAGTATGAAGACCGGGTCTCCTATGTGTTGGCTTCGGGGGATGAAGCCGAGGCATCCGCTCAGTTGGCGCTCGATTCCTGGCTGGCTTTGGGCTGTCGGGATGGCGGACGTGTTGATGTCCGGATGGACAGCAGCGATAGACCCGCGTTTATCGAGGTCAACCCTCTCCCCGGGCTGCATCCCGTGGATTCGGACCTACCGATTCTCTGCGGATTGATTGGTGTTTCTTACGATTCCCTGATCGAGCAGATCGTGAACAGCGCTCTGGATCGGGTTCTGGATGATCCGGAAGTGGCACTCCTGCTGGAAGAGTTATCAGCGTTCGAATCGGAGAACGTGGCATGAAGATCGTCATGTTGTATGATGCCCCGCTTGCGGGGGCTTCTGCAGATAATCTGGACGTGCTGTTGCAGGTGCGTTGCCTTGCTGATGAGCTTCGGGCTCGTGGGCATGTGGTCCATTCCGTCTGTTTCTCATTAGATATGAATGCCGTGGCATCATCTCTGCGAGGGTTGGCACCGGACCTGGTTTTCAATCTTGTGGAGGGCGTGCAGGGCAAAGGGCGGTACATCCACCTTGCCCCGTCGCTCCTGGAGGATATGGGGCTGGTCTTTACCGGCTCAGGTAGTTCGGCCATGGCGCTGTCTTCCAACAAGCTCTTTGCCAAGGTTGTGATGAGGGCTGCAGGTATACCTACTCCGCCGTGGTGCGTCGCGAATGATTCGTCGAAGGTGCGTTATTCCGAGAGCAGGCGGTATCTCATTAAGTCGGTATGGGAACATGCCTCATTGGGATTGGAGGACGACTGCCTGGTGGATGCGAGGAGTAGTTCCGAGCTGGTTGATCCCATGCGACGGCTGAGGGCAAGGATGGGCGGTGATTGCTTTGCCGAGCGCTATGTTGAAGGACGCGAGTTCAATGTTGCCATTCTGGATAGCCCTGAAGGATTGATTGTGTTGCCCTTGGCAGAAATCCTGTTCGAGACACTGCCCCCAGGAGCTACCCCAATTGTGGGCTATCAGGCGAAGTGGGACGAAGATTCGGTTCAATACCAAGGCACGGTCCGTAGCTTTGAATTGCAGGACGCCAAGCTTGAAGAGGCGCTGAAGCGGCAGACCTTGGAGTGCTGGAAGGCTTTTGGCCTTTCGGGATATGCTCGGGTTGACTATCGCGTTGATGAGGGTGGAGGGCCGCAGGTTATCGACGTCAATGCCAACCCTTGTCTGTCTCCGGACGCGGGTTTCCAGGCGGCTTTGAAACAGGCCGGGATATCCTTTGGGACAGCTGTGGAGTGTATCGTGGATGCTGCTTTCTCCAGAGTTGGAGTTGCCCCGCAGGGGCTGGTGGCTTGAAGATGGACAGTGATACGGCAGTGATTGATCTTGGGCTACGCGACGAGGTGTGCTGGGAAGATGTCGAGACCGTGCGTGTCCTGACGGATTCCTCCGGGTTCTTCACCCCCAAGGAGGTGGAGATCGCCATGAGCCTGGTCGTTGAGCGTCTGGAACATGGGCCGGGTTGCGGGTATCATTTTCTGTTTGCGCAGGGGCCGGACAGTTGCCTTGGTTTTGCCTGCTACGGCCCCTTTGAAAATCGATCCGATTGGCATGACCTCTACTGGATCGCTGTGCGTGGCAGCCAGCGGAGTCAGGGGGTAGGCAGTCGGCTGCTCGCGGAAGTCGAGCTACGGGTGTGTGCTTCCGGTGGAGTGTGGCTGCGGGTGGAGACCAGTTCTCAACCACGCTATGAGCCCACTCGAAATTTCTATGAACGCAAGGGTTTTTTGCTGACTCGTGTGGACATCGATCATTACGCCAAAGACGATGATCGTTGCATCTACGACAAGCGGCTAGGAGCCTTGTGTGATGATGCAGGAAACAAAGGAACAATATTACAGCAGTAAGCTGGAGTGGGATGATGTCCAGGGTGAATAAGTTGCGGGAGCTGGTCTGTTTCCGGCTGCAAAGAGGGCTGTTCGCCGTGGATATCTCCACGGTGCGAGAGATTGTCAGGCCACAGCGTACGACGCGTGTTCCGAAATCGCCCGTGCATGTGTTGGGTGTGACAAACCTGCGAGGGCATGTGATCCCTGTTCTCGATCTGCGATTGAAGCTCGGGATGCAGCAGCGTGAGCAGAACACTCTCTGTCGTACGCTGGTGATGGAGATTGCCGGAGCGCTTGTGGGGTTTGCCGTGGACGAAGTCACGGGAATCGTCCGCCTGCCCTGGGACGTGATCGAGCCGGTGGATGCCCTTGGAGCACTCAAAGGCTCGGAGCTGATCTCCGGGGTGGCCAGGCATGGGGATGAACTGATTTGTCTGCTTGATTTGCGAGGCGTGGCAGAGAGCGGTGCGTCGTTGGCGTTGATGAGTGTTATTCCGGATTGGCAGGAACCGGAACCAGCTGCTCAATCCTCTGTCGTGCCCCTGAAGAAAGCCGCCTAGCGGAATGGAGTAGGTTATGAGACAGTATCGTCGGATTCTCTGTGCGGTTGATTTTTCAGAAGCCACTCCCACTGTTGCCGAACATGCGGCAATGATCGCCGAAGTGATGGATGCTCAGGTGTTGGTGGTGTATGTTGCCCCGAGTTTGAGCAGATACCGCGATTTTCAGGTCTCAGCCTCGTCAGTGACTGAGTTTGTCCAGTCCATTGTCAGCGGCGCTGAAAGAAGTATGGAGCAGGTGCTTGATAAATATTTTGCGGGGCTTGATGCCGATGGTGGGGTGTTGACTGGCTACCCGGCGGAACTCATCGTAAAAACAGCTTACGACGAACAATGCGACCTGATTGTAATTGGCACGCACGGGCGGCGCGGGGTTGGACGGATTTTGTTTGGCTCAGTGGCAGAGAAGGTGGTCAAGGAGTCATCGATTCCGGTGTTGACCATCAAACCGCTTGTGCATTGACGACTTCCCGAGTATGACCAGCCGCCCTGATGCTCCCAAGGATGGTCAGGGCGGCTTTTTTTTTGGAGGACACAATAGTGGCGCGCATCAAGAACCCCAAAATGCTCATTGGCTGGCGTGAATGGGTGGCTTTTCCCGATTGGGGAGTCCCCGGCCTCAAGGCCAAGATCGATACCGGTGCAAAGACTTCGGCGCTTCATGTCTATGAACCGGAGGTCTTTGAACGTGATGCAAAGCGGTTCCTCCGGTTTCAGATTCACCCCCTGCAGAACAGGGATGACGTCAGCATTCCCTGTGAAGCCGAGCTTGTGGAAAGACGTAGGATCACCAATTCTGGCGGGCAAACGCAACGTCGCTATGTGGTGCGGACCACTGTCGAGTTGGCTGGACGTTGCTGGCCCATTGAATTGACCCTGACCAACAGGGATCAGATGAAATTCCGCATGTTGCTTGGGCGCAGTGCCATGAGCGGACAACTGCTGGTTGATCCGCAGCTGTCCTACCAGGGCGGAAAAAGAAACACGAAGACACTCTATCCCCAGCTTGCGGAGATTGATTCATGAAGATTGCCATCCTCTCGAAGTCTAAACAACTCTACTCTACCAATTCTTTGATAGAGGCCTGTGAAGAGCGCGGTCATGAAGTTCTCGTGGTCAACCCTTTGCGTTGTTATATGAACATTGCGTCGCATAACCCGACGATTCACTATAAGGGTGAGGAGTTGAGAGATGTGGACGCAGTGATTCCTCGTATCGGCGCATCCATAACATTTTATGGCACGGCTGTTGTCCGCCAGTTCGAGATGATGGGGGTCTATTGCCTGAATGAGTCGGTGGCCATCACCCGTTCGCGGGATAAACTGAGGAGCCTGCAACTCCTGGCCCGCAAGGGAATCGGTTTGCCTGTGACCGGCTTTGCAAACTCGACCAAATTTACCGAGGACCTGATAGACATGGTCGGAGGTGCGCCCCTGGTGGTCAAGATATTGGAAGGCACCCAGGGCATCGGGGTCGTGTTGGCCGAGAACAGGCAGGCCGCACAGAGTGTTATCGAGGCTTTCCAGGGGCTTAAGGTGAACATTTTGGTGCAGGAATACATCAAGGAAGCCAAAGGACGAGATATTCGCTGTTTCGTGGTGGGAGGCAAGGTTATTGCGGCCATGGAGCGTCAGGCGGCAGCGGGGGAGTTTCGCTCCAACCTTCATCGTGGTGGAACGGCCTCGGTTATCAAGATTACCCCTGAGGAGCGATCAACTGCCGTCCGGGCTTCGAAGATTATGGGACTTAATGTTTGTGGTGTCGATATTTTGCGTTCCAATCATGGCCCCGTTGTGATGGAGGTTAATTCTTCTCCGGGGCTGGAAGGAATCGAGAAAGCCACGGGTTTGGATGTGGCAGGCAAGATCATTCGGTTTGTTGAAAAGAATGCAAGACCTGGACACACGAGGACCTCGGGCAAGGGATGATTTCAAAAGCTAGATATTCCATGCCCAAGGGGGATGTTCGGAACTCCCGCCTTGCTCTGCAATTTGGCTCCGTGCCCAATCGCTGGTAGGCTGTGTGAACAACACCAAGCACGGAGATGGAGCAATGGATCAATTGGCACCCAGGATGCGGGTCAAGATATGGCTCGAAGAGGATGAGAATATGATATTCGGGCCGGGGTGTGCCATGCTGCTGCGTGAGATTGAACGCTGTGGCTCCTTGGCCGGGGCCGTGAAAGGGCTTAAAATGTCCTACCGGGCCGCCTGGGGGCATATCAAGAAGGTCGAGGATAATCTGGGTGTGAACCTTGTGGAAAAGCAGGGGGGCAATAAATCCGGCTACAGCCTGTCCGAGCAGGGTCAGACACTGTTGGAGGCCTATGAAGCCTGGTACACCGCCGTGGAAGAGACATCTCTCAAGCTGGCTCAGCAATATTTCCCCTGGCCTGTGAAGCGCTAGTTCTGTTTGAGTATAGACAGAGAGAAAGGGCGTCCCCTCAGTGGGGGACGCCCTTTCTCGTGGGGAGTGGTGGGAGTGTTTCTATTGGGCATTCCGGGCCAGACACTGTTGAACAGCGGCTTCCCAGTCATCACTGTAGCGGGCTTTGTGGTGCTCGTCTGCCTGGCTGCGACAGTCCATCAGCACCTCGTCATTCACGCCTTGGGATTGCTGTTGGGCACAGCCCGTCGCCGTAACGATGACCAAGGCCAACAGCATAAGCAAAGTTCTCATCTCTCCTCCCTCGGGCGGCCTTGGCTTCGGGCCGGGCCGGATCATCCAAGTTTGTTCCAGGCGGTGTCGGCCACTGGCGTGTAGCCTTTGCGCTGCATAAGAATATCCAGAGGGATCAAGCCCAGCGCGGCCACATCAGGCTGGGGTTCCTCGAGATATTCACGGACATCCAGAGTGACCAGATAATGGCCACAAGCTTTGCACAGGTCGGCCCGTTCCGTTGTGTTGCTTTGGGACTGGTAGTATTCCAGCGTATCGTTTTCCTCATTACCGCAATGCGGACAGGCATGGCGCTTGAACCTCCATTGCGTGATGCAACGGGAGCAGGACAGCCAGCGCTGTGCTCCATGACCTTTCAAATATGGGTCGTCCACACCGGACTGTTTGAGCAAGGCGACGTGCGGCAGGCCACCGCAGACCGGGCAATAGCCACGCTCCCAATTATGATCTGCCATGGCCTCCTGAGCCTCACGTCCGCAGACCTGAATGATGGGGCGCATGGCGTAGGCTCCCGCCAGGGCGAGAACCTTGATGTTCAACTTTGATTTTTTGGCCAGAGCACGAATGGTTGTCTCGTCACCGGTGATACAGGCTTCCATGAGTGGGGTGGGATCGAGCATTCCGGTTTCCAGATTGTGCAGGATCAGGCCGAGGGCGTCGGATATCCCCGGAAAGGCTTGAGCCATGACGGGGAAGATCTTTCTTGCTGCCGTCAGGAAGGCATCGGCCCAATCGCCAAGGGGTTTGTCCACCATGATGGGAATACCACGAGTGAACTCTGCAGGATCGGGAGGGATGGCCGTCAGGCCAGCGGTAAGCAGTTCGGTGCGCATGCGTCCCTGAGCCAGGAGCAGGGGCTCGAAGGCTTCCAGGATGCCGCGCAATGATTCATTGGTTGCTCCCAATCTCTCAATTCCTTTCTCGATACGCTTGTTTTCTGCGTTGCCGAGCATGAGACTCTCCTGTTCTTCAGGTGTTGATGGGGGGCAATTGCCCCCCACCGGTTCTCAGGGAGGTGTCTCCTGAAACCTAACCCAGTCTGGTCAGCGGCCGTGCCAATCTGGCGAAGAGATCCTTGCGGCTCATCTTTCCGAGACCTGAGGCAATGGCGTACTTGTGCAGACGTTCAGGTTCGTCGGCCAGAAGATAGATCACGTTGACGTCGTCCGGGTTTGCCAGCGACGCTCTCGGGAACTCCTTCTTGACCGTAGCCAGGCGTTTTTCGGCCAGGCGCAGCATGTCATCTCGTTCGCCGAACTCCATGGCACCCATTGCGCAGGTGGTTACGCACATGGGCTTCAGGTTGTTCTTCACGCGGTCAATGCACATGTCGCACTTGGTCACGCGCCCGGTTGCTGTATCTCGGCGCGGGATGTCGTAAGGGCATGACTCCCGGATTTCCTCGAACTCCTCAGCGGACAGCCGTGCTGTCTGATCGGTGTAGATGATCGCACCGGTTTCATCGTCCTGGATCATGGCGCCGGGTGCATAGTCCTCGGCAACCTGCACGCAGGGCGGGGCCAGACAGTGGCGACACTGATCCGGGAAGAAGTACCATTTGACGACTCCGTCGATCAGGTGCTCGCTGAAGCGAACCAGTTTATAGTTGAACGGCGTCAGGTCCGCCGGATTCTGATGGGTCCCTCGTTGCTTTGTCTCCACGGCAGGGAGGTTGTGCCATTCCTTGCAGGCAACCTGGCATCCCCGGCAAGCCGTGCAGCGCGTGGTGTCGATGAGAAATGCCTTGGGCATGTTCGACTCCTTAAGTCTGTGCCGATCCGGGACTGGCCCGGACGGGCGGTTAACGCTACAGTTCCGTCACCTTGTCGGCTTTTCGGATATTCACCAGTGACGCCTTGTACTCCGGAATGGTCGTATTTGGATCGCCCACCGAGGGGGTCAGTCTGTTCACGGCATCACCGCACTTGGGGGTGGTCCAGCCAAAGCAGAAGGGCATTCCAACTTCATGGATGATTCTGCCTTCGACCTTGAATGGCCGCATGCGTACGGTGACCATGGCCACGGCTTCCACTCGACCTCGGGCGCTTTCCACGATGACGACGTCACCGTTTTCAATGTCCTTTTCCTTGGCAAGCTGCGGGCTCATCTCCACATACTGCTGGGGCTCGGCCTCAAGCAGCACGGGGGTGTTGCGCGTTTCGCCGCCGCCGCACCAGTGTTCGGTGAGGCAGTAAGTGGTAAGCACGATGGGGAAGCGTTTGTCACCGGGCTTGGCCATCGCGTCCGCATCACTGAAAGCCTGCTTGGCGCAGGGGTTGTTCAGCTGACGCGAGAACGGGTTGGATTTGAGCGGCGTTTCCATGGGCTCATAATGCTCGGGAAGAGGACCGTCCTGACGACCGGGGCCGAAGAGTTGGGCATGTCCTTCCTTGTGCATGATGAACGGATAGCGCCCCTTGCCGGTATCCAGCGGCGGCCAGCCTCCGTCAGGGATGTCACCGACCCATTTGCCGTTCTTCCATTCGATAACGGCCTTGGCCGGATTCCAGGGCTTGCCGCTGGGATCCACCGAGGCGCGGTTGTAGAGGACGCGGCGATTCACAGGCCAGGCCCAGGAGAAGTTCGGGAAGAGCCCGATATTCTTCTGCATGGGAGTCTGGTCGTGGTCGCGGCGTTTGGCCAGGTTGCCGGAGTCAGGGTACGAACCGCATTGCAGCCAGTTGGTGCTCACGGTGGACCCGTCGTCGGTCAGCTTGGTGAAGCTCGGAACCTGCTGGCCCTTCTTGTACAGCTTGCCGCCGATTTCGACATCGCGGGTGAACCAGCCATTGTTGCGTTTGGCCATCATGTCCGGGTTGTAGTCCGTGGGCCAATCCATGTTCACGATGGGTTCGGGGAAGACACCGTTTTCTTCACGATACAGGCGGCGGACCGCATTCATGATGTCCACCACCATGGCGCCCATGGGCTTGGATTGGGCAATGGGAGGCTGTGCCATGTAATGCCACATCATCCAGCGCCCGGAGTTGGTCACGCTACCTTCCTTTTCGCCGCGCTGAGCGCTGGGTAGCAGGAAGACCTCGGTGCCGATCTTTTCGGGGTCCGCACCTGGCCTGCGCCAGAAGTCGCTGGTTTCGGTGTGGTGAAGCTCGCCCACCACCAGCCAATCCAGGTTCTCCATGGCCTTGCGCACCTTGTTGGTATTGGGCGCGCTCTGGGCCGGGTTGGTGCCGTACACGAAGCCGCCCTTGACCTCTCCCTTGTACATCCTGTCGAACAGGAAGATGTAGGAGTAGTCGCCGTTGTCATCGCAACGGGGCAGCCAGTCATAGCCAAAGCCGTTCTCGGGGGTGGCATTGTCGCCGAACCAACCCTTCAACAGGCTGACCATGTACTTGGGTTTGTGTTGCCACCAGTTGGCACTTTGCGGGTCATTACTGACCGGGGTGTTGGCCTTGTTGTAAGACTCCAGGCTGTCCCACTTGGCCCTGGGCACCGGCAGGTAGCCGGGCAGGATGTGGTACAGAATACAGTGGTCTGTGGAGCCCTGCACGTTGGGCTCGCCACGCAGGGCGTTGATACCACCACCTGCCACGCCGATGTTGCCGAGCAGCAACTGCACGATGGCCGACAGGCGGATGTTCTGCACGCCCACAGTGTGCTGAGTCCAGCCCAGGGCATACATGATGGTTCCGGCCTGATCCCGCTTGCCCGTTGCTGCAAAGGTCTCGTAGACCCTCATCAGCTCTTTCTTGGGCACGCCGGTGGTGCTGGAAACCTTGTCCAGGTTGTAGCGGGAGTAATGCTTGTGCATCAGGTTCAGGACACAACGGTCGTGCTTGAAGGTCTTGTCCCTTCTGGGCACGCCGTTTTTATCCATTTCAAAGGCCCATTTCTTTTTGTTGTACGACTTCTTGGATTTGTCGAAACCAGCAAACAGACCGTTGGAGAACGAGAAGTCCTTGCCCACGATGAAGGCGGCGTTGGTGTACTCGGCCACGTACTCATGGAAGTACTTGTCGTTGTCGAGGATGTATTTCACCAGACCGCCCATGAAGGCGATATCGGTGCCGGAGCGCAGGGGAACATGGAAGTCGCTGCGTGCCGAAGTTCTGGAGAATTTGGGATCGACATGCATCACCTTGGCGCCCTTGTCCTTGGCCTTGAGCACCCACTTGAATGAGATGGGATGGTGCTCAGCCGCGTTACTCCCCATGATGAGGATGGCGTCTGCGTTAGCGATATCGGTCCAGTGGTTGGTCATCGCGCCGCGTCCGAACGACTCTGCCAGAGCCGCAACAGTAGCGCTGTGTCAGATACGTGCCTGGTGGTCCATGTGGACGACACCCAGGCCGCGCAACCCTTGGTGAGCAAGGGTACACTCTTCGTTGTCCATCTGCGAGGTGCCCAGCTGGAAAATGGATTCCACCCGGTTGACCCGCTTGCCTTCATCATTGAACTTCTTGAAGTCGCGGTCGCGGGTATCCTTGACCTTGCGAGCGATCCTCTTGAGCGTCCAATCCCAGTCCTTTTCTTCCCAATGGTCGGAATGTGCAGCACGATACAGGGGCTTTTCAAGGCGATGTTTGCCGGTGTGCATGGACAACAGCGCTGCCCCCTTGGCGCACAACGCGCCTTCGCTCACCGGATAATCCGGGTCGCCTTCCACACTAATGACCTTGCCGTCCTTGACGTGCATCAGCACGTTGCAGCAGCAGGCACAGAAGGGACATATGGAAATGACCTCCTTGGCCCCCTCGATCTTCATCCCGTAGGCCTGAGCCTCAACGGGAGTAAGATCGAGGCCGAGCTGCCCGAGAGTCAGGCCGACGACGCCTACTCCCGTTGCTTTCATGAATCCTCGTCTGGTGATCTTCATATCCTTTCCTCCGTTGTTTCCCTCGGCTTGAGCGAGCCGGCCGGCTTGCCGTGGGGTATGAAACGGTACCGTATTGCTATGCTCAAACGAGCATAATAGCTTCTGTGACTGACTGAAGGCGGCGCACCTCGCTGCCTTCAGATCAGATGCGGGATTACCCCGCAGAGCATCTCTCCGGTTATTTACCGAAGGGGCACTTGGGGAATGTGCAGGTCTTGCATTCGCTGCACATGCCGCCGTGTCCGAGCCGAGCCAGGTCGCGCCTGTTCAGCTCACATCCTGCCAGCAGCCTGGGCAATAAAAGATCCAGGCTGGTGGTTTTGTAAAAGAGCGCACAGGCGGGAACGCCCAAAACCTGCACTTCGCCGATTTTGGCAAGCAGGGTCATGGCGCCGGGCAGGATCGGGGCGCCGTAGAGAACGTCCTCGGCCCCGGCATCGACGAGGCCCTGACGGGTCACATCATCGGGATCAACGCTCAGGCCTGCTGTGGTAATGATCAGGTCACAGCCGGTGGCGATAAATTTCTGAATACCTTCACAAACGGCACTGCGATCATCAGGCACGACGGTGGTTCCACCAGCAGTACATCCCAGTGCCTCGAGTTTATTGGAAATGACGGGTTCGAATTTATCCTCGATCAGACCGTTGGCGACCTCGGTTCCTGTGACGAGGATACCAACCTGAGCCGGGCGCAAAGGCAGTACATTCAGAACGGGGCTATCATCGAGGATGCGCGTGGCCTGCCCCAGAGCGCTCTCAGGGAGGTAGAGCGGAATGGCCCTTGTCGCACCGATGCGTGCACCCTGTTTCACGAGGAGACCATCATGCCGTGTGGCAGCCATGACGCCGGAGACCATGTTGAAGGCTTCCAGGATATCGGTGTTGATCTGAAGAAGTCCGTCGCAGGCAGCAACAAGATTTGCCTTGCCCTCCCGGATGTCTCCCATGAGTTCCACTCCGGTACCAGAGAGCCCCAGGGCAAAGGCCCGGGCCGCATCATCTTCATGGACCCACCCCTCGGAGGCCGCGGTGGTCCGTTCGACATAAATATGGTTCTTGCCCATCTGTTGCAGGCGACAGACATCTCCTGCGCTCAGTACCTGACCTCGAGTGAAGGCTGGCCCTTTTTCAACTCCGGGATCGATGCGGGTCATGTCGTGCAGCGCAGCCTGGCCCACTGCCTCGTCCACGGGCAGAACAGTCAGATCTGCGGGGCCGTCGAAGGCTGATCCGGGATTGGGCGTAATATCGTACGGGGCCTCTCCCTGGCAGAATCGGCAGATGCGCCCGTGATCAAGGGGGTAGGGCTGATTGCATAATGGACAACTGGCGATGCGTCCCTTGCCTTTGCGGGCCACGGCCTGTGTTTGGACGTTGACGGGAGTAATACGGCAGACATTGATTCCTGCCTGTGCAATTTGCTGGCGCAGCAGAACAGAATCCTGTTCCCGCTTGGGCTTGGTCTTCATGAGCCAGGTGTGCATCTCGGACCAGCGCGACAGGAGCTTCTCGTCCACAGCAACCCGGACACCGATACCATTGCTTTTATCATAGAGGGTGACCGCATAGATTCCCAGATTCAGAACCTTGAGCCAGCCATTCCCAACTGTACACGGAGTAAGCATCTGTACGGCATCGGGCAGACACCATGCTGTTTCGGCAATGGCATCGAATAATACCCCTTCGGGGATGTGGGATTTGGCTTCTTCCACCATGAACCCCCCGAGTAACAGACCCGGTGCCGGATATCCGTGAAACTGTCTGGCGCGTTCAACGAATTCATCAAAGGTATCTGTTCCGACGGTTGCTTGATTCACAGTTGAGGTCTCCTGAGTGCTATTTTTATTGTGCCTATTTAGACATATAAAATAGCCGCTAGCCTTGAGGCAGGTTCAAGTCAACGAGATGTTAAGTGTTCAATGTTTTGCACACGATAAATATCTATTTTGTTCCGATTTTACTGTTCATTATTATCTTTCATCGTGTTGGTGTGGCGGGCTGTGTTTATCTATCGGACGTAGCGGGACCCATGACGAATGAGTTTAATTTGTGATACTGAAGGCTAATGTGATAGGTGAAGCTCTGGGGGTTTCCCCTACCTCCGATGGTAGGGTGGAACGCTGACATGGTTTTTTAGCAGCGTATGCAATGGTTGCAGTATCATCGGAAGGTTTAGGCATCTGTCTGTAAATATTGGATAAAAAATATAATTTTACGGCCGGATATGGTGATGGTTTGGGTGAAACTTATGAAGATTTTGTTATTTATCACAATAAATTAGATAGTTATGCTTTGTATGTGGGTTTTCTAATGAGTAGGGCTGATATGTCACAAGCAGCATTGCTCGGTTATGGGTATTCCCCCCATTTATTCTCATAAGTGTTGTCTTTAAAGGAAAAATGAAGCTAGAATTTGATTACTTGTCAACCAAAGTGATGTTGGCAAGTGTGGTGTTTATAGCCGGGAGTTGGGCAAAAAGGAGTGTGCATGTTTCGACGTTTTTCCATCTCAGTAAGGGTGTTTTCCATCCTCGTCCTGTTGGTTTTGTTTGTGGGGGGCGTTGTTGCTGGCTTTTATTCCAATTCAATGAAGATCAAGGATATTGGTCTGGAAAACCTTAATGCCGAAATGCTTGAGGGGCAGAAGGTAAAACTCAAAGTGGCCTCCGATGCCTTGGCGCACACTTTGGGTAAGGCTTTGAAAGGACTGGATGGCGAGGAACGGGACGAAAAAGCTCGCTCATTGCTCGAAGGCTTTGTCTTTGAAGAGGATGGGTCCGGATATTTTTTCGTGGCCCGTAAGACGGTATTGGTTGCCCACTTGAAGGCTTCACTTGTGGGTAAGGATCTTGGTCAGACCAAGGACAAGAACGGTCTGTTGTTTATGGGCGAATTAGCCCAGAAGGCGGCTTCCGGTGGTGGTTATGTCGAGTACGTCTGGCCCAAACCCGGGGCAGGAGATCAACCCAAGCTGAGCTATGCCCAGAAGATTCCCGGAACTGATCTTTGGACAGGAACGGGCGTATATATTGACAACATCGAAGCCCGGAAGTTGGAAGTTGCCGGTGTGATTGAAGACAACGTCAGCAGGAATACAACGGTCATTCTGGGGGTGGTGGGGTCCCTGCTTGTACTGGTCGTGATTCCGCTGTCGTGGTTGATCGTGCGAAGTGTGGTCGGGCCGATTCGCGAAGCCACCCAGGCTTCGCAGGATATTGCCAATGGCGATTTCGCTGTTCATGTTGATGAAAGTGGGCGTGACGAAGCGGCTCAGTTGGCTAAGGCTCTCAATGCCATGGCGAGTACACTTGCCACGAACATTGAAGAGATCAACGCCAAGACCGAGGAAGCCGAGAACAAGGCCGCTCAAGCTGAGATCGCTACCCAGGAAGCCAATGAAGCCAAGGCCAAGGCTGAAACCGCCAAGGCCGAGGGCATGTTCCAGGCAGCGACTCGCCTTGAGGTGATTGTCGAACGCATTTCCGCTGCCTCTGAGGAAATGTCCAGCCAGGGCGAGGAAATTAGGCAGGGTACTGACGTACAGTCTGAGCGGATTGCTTCCACAGCAACGGCCATGGAAGAAATGAACGCTACCGTGCTTGAAGTCGCCCGTAATTCTGCCGAGGCTGCCCAGAGAGGCGATGAGGCCCGTCAGGAAGCTCAGGATGGTGCTCGAGTGGTCGGCATGTCAATCGAGGCCATGAATACCACTCGCGATCAGGCCGCAGAGCTTAAGGACAATATGGAAGTCCTCGGCCAACAAGCTGAATCCATCGGTGCCATCATGACCGTTATTGAGGATATTGCGGATCAGACAAACCTGTTGGCCCTGAACGCAGCCATTGAGGCGGCCCGGGCAGGTGAGGCTGGTCGAGGCTTTGCCGTTGTTGCCGACGAGGTACGCAAATTGGCCGAGAAGACCATGGGAGCCACTAAGGAAGTTGGCGATTCCATTCGCTCCATTCAGGGCGTGGCTAGTCAGAATATTGAATCCATGGACAAAGCCGTTCGTGATCTTGAAAAGGCCGTGCAGTTGACTCATGAGTCCGGCGAGGCTTTGCAGCGCATCGTGGCCGGTGTGGAAGATTCTTCACAGCAGATCAATAGCATTGCCACTGCAGCCGAAGAACAGTCCGCCACTTCCGAAGAGATCAACCGTTCGGTGGATGAGATCAATCGCATTACCTCGGAAACAGCCGCAGGTGTCGCTCAGTCTGCTGAGGCCTTGCGTGATTTGTCCGAACAGATGTCCGAGCTGAGCACCGTGGTTCGGGAATTGAAGGAAGAAGGCAGCGTGTAATTCGATAATCCAAGAGTGGTTCAGCCTCTGATCAATAATCATGCGTAGAAGCCAATTCCAAAGGGATGCCATCAGGGCATCCCTTTTTTTTGCAGCCACCTGGAGATGGCAGATGAAGGAAGAGGCCAATGTCGCCAGAATCATCAATATCAATAACTAAAGGCATGAAAAAAATCGCATCGCCATACAACCTTGTTGTGTTTGTCACCGTCCCGTCATTCCTCGTGAAATGAAATCGGTTACATTTTGATTTGAGCACGGGGAAATGCTATTAAATTTGACCTCCCCCTTCCCTTTTTATCAACCTCGATGTAAACGGTTACATGTTATGGCAACAATCAGAGACGTAGCAGAAATGGCAGGTGTTTCGGTAGCCAGTGTTTCGCGATTCATCAACAGCCCGGACAAAGTACGGGCCGAGACTCGTGAACGCATTCGCTTGGCTATGCAAGAATGCAACTACCGCTATAACTACGTGGCCAAGGTTTTTGCCACGCAACGCACCCAGACCATCGGGCTGGTGATTCCCACTATCACCAATACCGTGTTCGCGGATTCCACACGTGGATTACAGGACGAGGCGACCCGGCGTGGCTATCAGGTGTTGATGGTCAATGCGGATTACGATCCCGACGCCGAGGGTGAGTTGGTGCGCCATCTGCTGGAGCGGCAGGTGGATGGACTGGTGATTACCGCTTCGGACCCGCATGGGGCCATTGCCGGAGAACTCGCAACTGCGGGGATTCCGGCTGTTTTCCTGTATAGCACCCTGTCCGAGGGGCCGGTGTCCAGCGTGGGCATCGACAATGAACGTGGCGGCTTCGATGCCACCGCGCATCTGGCAGACCTTGGGCATGAGCGCATCGCCATGCTCGCCGGATCTTTCACATCTTCGGATCGAAGTCGTCATCGTTATGATGGCTACCGGCGCTGTTTATCTGAGCGTGGATTGGAGTTTGAACCTGGGCTGGTTGTTGAAATCCCCTACGGCCTTGAACATTGCCGAGAGGGTGTTGCGCGCCTGATGGAGGCCGCACAACCGCCTACTGCGATCTTCGCATCCAATGATTTGATGGCCATCGGTGTCATGGGAGAACTGCGGGCCTTTGGCTTGTCTGTTCCTCGTGATGTGTCTGTGGTGGGGTTCGATGACGTTCTCATGTCATCGTATGTCGCCCCAAGACTGACGACGATTCGGCAACCTGTCTACGAGATGGGGCGGCGAGCCGCGCAGATGGTTCTGGATGCCTTGGACCGGGGAGGGCAGAGCGTTCCCCGGCATTTGATTCTCGATCATGAGCTGGTTGTAAGAGAGTCCACCGCTTCCCTGCGCCGGGCTTGAGTGGGGCCCGGAGTGGAGGGGACTTTCTGATGTTCCCGGACCTGCCACCTAAGGAGATTGAAATGAAACGTGTCGCATTATTCCTTGCCATGGCCATGTTTGCCCTCTTCAGCGCTGGCATGGCTAGCGCTTCCGAAGATGCCATCTGCTACAACTGTCCTCCTGAATGGGCTGACTGGGGTACCCAGTTGAAGACCATCGAAAAGGAATTGGACATCAAACTGCCTCATGACAACAAGAACTCCGGGCAGACTCTGTCCCAGTTGATCGCCGAAAAGGATCATCCTGTTGCCGATGTGGCCTACTATGGTGTGTCCTTTGGTATCAAGGCCAAGGAGTCCGGTGTCGTTGCTCCTTACAAACCCGCACATTGGGACGATATTCCTGCCGGTTTGAAGGATTCCGAAGGCTACTGGTTCACCATTCACTCCGGAACCATCGGCTTCTTCGTGAACAAGGATGCCCTGGAGGGCAACCCCGTTCCCCGTTCCTGGAATGACCTGCTGGATCCTCGCTACAAGGGCATGGTCGGTTACCTTGATCCCACCTCCGCTTTCGTGGGCTATGCTTCCGCCACGGCAGTCAACCTGGCCATGGGTGGCAGCCTTGATGATTTCGGTCCTGGTATCGAGTTCATGAAGAAGCTGAAGAAGAACGATCCCATCGTGCCCAAGCAGACGTCCTATGCCCGTGTGCTCTCCGGTGAGATTCCAATTCTGTTCGACTATGATTTCAATGCTTACCGCGCCAAGTACAAGGATGAAGCCAACGTTGAGTTCGTGATTCCCGCCGAAGGTTCTATCATCGTGCCTTACGTCATGAGTCTCGTGAAGAACAGTGAGCACCCCGAGCTCGGCAAGAAGATTCTGGACTTCATCATGAGTGACAAGGGCCAGGCCGTATGGGCCAACGCCTTCCTGAAGCCCGTGCGCGCCTCTGCCATGAGCAAGGAAGTGGCTGCCAAGTTCCTGCCCGAGTCCGACTATGCCCGCGCCAAGCCCATCGACTATGGAAAGATGGCCGTGGTGCAGGACAACTTCCGCGACCGTTACCGCGCCGAGGTGCGATAACTTCTTTCTCTTGTCTCTAGAGCGGGGCTTCGGCCCCGCTTTTTTCAAAGGATTCGTCTATGTCACTCAAGATAAGAAAACAGGCCATGCTTATGGCCGTTCCTCTGGGCGCCGTACTTGTGGCGTTTTTTATACTGCCGATCACGCGCCTGATTATTGAAACGGGCCAGGGTGGCGGCATGGAACTGTATGTGGAGGCCCTGACCAATCCGCAATACGTGCATAGTCTGGGCTATACCCTTGGTGTCTCCGTGGCGGTCACGGCAGTGTCTCTGGCTTTGTCTGGCGTGGTGGGTGTGTTCCTGGCACGCAATGAATTTCGCGGCAGGCGATTGCTTGTTGCCATGCTGACTTTTCCTTTGGCCTTTCCCGGCGTTGTCGTGGGTTTCATGGTGATTATCTGGGCGGGGCGGCAAGGGCTGCTGGGCCAGATGACCAAGGCCATGTCCGGAGACAAGATCGTGCTGGCCTATTCCCTGACCGGCCTGTTTTTGGGCTATCTGTATTTTTCCATCCCCCGGGTGGTGGTCACGGTCATGGCCGCTGCCGAGAAGATTGATATCGAGCTGGAAGAAGCCGCCAGATCGCTCGGGGCATCGCCTTGGCGGGTTGTGATTGACGTCATCATTCCGGCTTTGGTTCCGGCTTTCATCTCCTCTGGCGCCATTTGTTTTGCCACGTCCATGGGGGCGTTCGGTACGGCCTTTACCCTGGCCACCGATATCGATGTGTTGCCTATCACCATCTATACGGAGTTTACCCTGTCGGCCAATATCGCCATGGCTTCATGCCTGTCCGTGATTTTGGGTGTGATCACCTGGGCGGCATTGTTTGGCGCGCGCATCGCGGCGCGTGAAGAAAGTATTGGAGCGGCAGGATGAAGAAAAATGGAGTTCTGTTTGGCACTCAGCTGGGCCTGACCCTGGCATGCTGTGCCTTTCTTATTGTGCCTGTCTGTCAGTCCGTGCTGGCTGGTGTGACCGTCAATGCCTTCAAGGGCATCTCCAGTGGCCTGACCTTGCGTTGGGTGGGCGAAGTTTGGGTGCTGTATAGCGATACCATCTTCCGTAGTCTGTATATCGGTTTGGCCTGTTTGGCGGTGTGCCTGGTGGTGGGAGTGCCCGCAGCCTATTTCATGGTGCGCATGAAAAGCCGTTGGACCAAACTGTTGGAAGAACTGCTGGTCTTGCCATTGGCCATCCCAGGGCTGGCCATCGCTCTGGGGCTGCTGCTCAGCTACGGAGGGTTCAAGGACTTCCGCATGAGCTGGCTGTTCATCCTGGCTGGTCACGTATTGTTCTGCCTGCCGTTCATGGTGCGTTCCGTGGCAGCCGTTATGTCCATGATCGATCTGGACGCCCTGGAAGAGGGGGCGGCCAGCCTCGGAGCTGGATTTGGACGGCGGTTTCTGAACGTGGTTGTACCGAACTCCATGCCCGGCATCGTCTCGGGCGCGTTGATGGTGTTCACCTTGTCCATCGGTGAATTCAACCTGACCTGGATGCTGCATACACCGCTGACCAAGACCCTGCCGGTGGGATTGGCGGACAGCTACGCATCCATGCGCATGGAAATCGGTTCGGCCTATACGTTGTACTTTTTTGTTTTGATTATTCCGCTTCTGACGGCCATGCAATGGGTCGGTTCCAGAAGCGTTGACAAGGTCGCCGCCGATGATTCGGACCAATCCGACCTGCTGGAGGTAACACCCATGACGACTGCGAATATTGAACGGGAAAGCCGTGGCGTTCCCGTTATTTTGAAATCCTGCGGCAAGACCTTCCCGGACGGTACCGTGGGCCTGAAGCCCTTTGACCTGACGATCACTGCCGGTCAGACTGTGGTGTTGCTTGGCCCCTCGGGCTGCGGCAAGACCACGACCCTGCGCATCATCGCCGGGTTGGAATCACCGGACAAAGGTGGTCGGGTCATGTTCGGAGACGATGATGTCACCGATGTGCCCATCGAGAAGCGTAACGTGGGTATGGTCTTCCAGAGCTATGCCCTGTTCCCGAATATGACTGTTTCCCGCAATATCGAGTATGGCTTGCGTGTTCGAGGCGACGACAGTGCCAAGCGTAGCGCGCGGGTCAAGGAGATGCTGGCCATGATGCAAATCGAGCATCTGGCTGATCGCAGAGTGGATCAATTGTCTGGTGGTCAGCGGCAGCGCGTAGCCCTGTCCCGTGCCATTGCCGTGCGTCCGCGCGTGTTGCTGTTGGATGAACCCCTGACCGCTCTGGACGCCAAGCTGCGCGATTCGTTGCGCACTGAGATCGACCAATTGCTCAAGCGATTGGGAATTACCGCCGTCTACGTGACCCATGATCAGGGTGAGGCCATGGCCCTGGGTGATGTTATCGTGGTGATGGACCATGGCGAAGTGGTGCAATCCGGTTCGCCGCGTGACATTTACTTCACCCCCTCCAATCGGTTTGTGGCGGACTTCATCGGCACGGTGAATACGCTGACCTGTCCTGTGCAGGCCGGTCAAATCCAGTTTCCCGGTGGGCAGTCTCTGTCCATAGCCGATTTGGAGGACGTCTGTGATAACGGACAGTCATTGGTCGAACTGTTCTTCAGACCCGAGGCCGTGAGCATCGTGAATCCGGGGGAAGGATTGTTGACCGGTGAGGTTGCTGCGGCCAGTTTCCTGGGTGAGAAGACCAGACTCAGAGTTCGATTGGAAGACGGAGCCGTGTGTACTGTGGATGCCCCGGGAGATAAGGCTTTTGCCTTGGGTGATTCGGTGTCGTTCAACGTGTCCTCCAGATCTCTTCGTTCACTGGGCGGGGGCGGAGTATGTTGATTGCCCAGATCTCTGATTTTCATATCAGTGCCAGCGGAGTGGCTTATGGACAGGCCGATACCAATGCGGCCCTGAAACGGGCGGTGGCCCATCTGAATGCACTTGTTCCCGCCCCCGATGCCGTGATCATCACAGGAGATGTGGCCGATGCCGGAAATCCCGATGCCTATGCCATGGCTGCGCGTATTCTGAGTGATCTTGATGCGCCGTTCTGGATGGTGCCGGGGAATCATGACCAGCGCGACAATCTGAGGGAAGCCTTTCCTGATCACGACTATCTCAGCGGACAGTGTGCCGAGGCACGTGCCTGCTTTGTGGAAGATCGTTTCCCTCTCCGGTTGCTGGGCCTTGATACCCTGCTCCCGGGAGCCCATAGCGGTGGAGTTGATAAGCGGACGTTGGTCTGGCTTGAATCAGCCCTGAGTGACGGCAAGCCCACGGTGGTATTCATGCACCATCCCCCGTTTCCTGTGGGGATTGGTAATATGGATGCCGAACCCTTCAGGCTGGCCGATGAATTGGAGGGAGTGATCCGTCGTTTCCCCAATGTGCTGCGAGTCTGCTGCGGGCATATGCATCGTCCGGTGCTGCGCGGATTTGGTGGGACGCTGGCCTGCATCGCCCCTTCAGTGAGTATGCAGTTGGTGCTGGATTTGACTCAACAGGCTCCATCCCAATTTGTGATGGAACCGGGAGGCTTGGCCCTGCACCTCTATGAACCCTTGGGCGGTCGTCCTCCCGAGTTGGTGACTCACTTCGGGTTGATCCCGGGCGGTGGGCATGAGTTTGCCGGACCGTATCCTTTCAAGGATGTGGTTTCGCCCGTGTAGTGCTGGTGCATTGTCAGAATTGATAGTGTTTTTCAGATAATGAATCAGAAAGGCCGCTGCCCCTCCCCAGGGGCGGCGGCCTTTGTCGATTCCCAAGGAGGGAACCGGGTGCCATCGGTACGTGTCTCCGGCTGGTCCCCCGCAGTGCAAGGGACTGGTGTGGCCGTGTACGACATCATGCGCAAACGACCCGCTACCGGAGCGGGCGATGGGAACCAGAATACGTCTGAAGTGGTGGTGGGGAAGCTAAGAGAACGCACGTGGTTACATGCGTTGGCTTCCTCTGTCCTTTTGCCTGAGAGTTTCACCGGTGTGATCCGGCTTGCTCCTTCGGCGCCCCCTTTTGGGGGTCTCTCCAGAGGCTCGTCCGGTAGCAGTCCATTTGCCTGAAAGATTTACTTCTTCGGCGCTCCACTCGAGGTGGGGACTCTCCTGCTACCTTCATCCGATTTCCAAGACGTCCATCGGATACAACCGCGTGACCGACAAGGCAAGTGCTTTTTGATTCCACATCCTGTTCGAGAACGATTACTGCCTTGAATCGATGGTGATTCCGCTATACAGTGAGCGTAGCCGCGCCCCGGCGTGACGGGGAATCGCACGGCTGCGGTCCACGTCAACCCAGGCAATTCATGGCCACTTCACCCACACGCTACGCGCTCTATTCCATCGCAGCATCCGTGACCACTCTGGTGTTGAAATTCGGGGCGTACTTTCTGACGGGCTCGGTCGGTATATTGTCCGATGCCACGGAATCTCTGGTGAATCTGGCCGCCGCCATGCTGGCGCTGGTCGTTTTGACGCATGCCATGCGTCCTGCGGATGACAGTCACGCCTATGGCCACGGCAAGGCGGAGTATTTTTCCAGCGGCGTCGAGGGTATCCTGATTATTGTCGCTGCCATTGGTATTGTCAGCGCATCAGTGGGCAGATTTATGGACCCTGTGCTGCCTCAGCGATTGGGATTGGGGCTGGGCATGGCTCTGCTGGCTTCTGTGGTCAACTTTGCCACGGCCAAGGCCATGCTCGGAGCGGCCAAGCGGTTTGATTCGATCACTCTGGAAGCCGATGCCAAACACCTGATGACGGATGTCTGGACCTCGGTGGGATTGGTCGTCGGTCTGTCGGTGCTGATGGTTGCACCAGCTTCATGGGCCGTTCTGGATCCGGCCATTGCCGTTCTGATGGCCGTGAATATCGTGTTCACAGGCGTGTCACTCATCCGCCGATCTTTCTGGGGGCTGATGGATATGGCGCTGCCAGAGGCGGAACTCAAAGCCGTTGACATGGCCATTAGGACTCATGCCGGGCCGCAGGCCGAGTACCACGCCCTGCGTACACGCAAATCCGGGGCCAGGCGTTTTATTGATTTCCATTTGCTGGTACCGGGCATGGCTTCTGTTGCTCAGTCGCATGCCCTGTGCTGTGCCATTGAAAGCGAGATTCATGCACATTTGCCTGGGACGCAGGTGACCATTCACGTGGAGCCTCACGAGGACGCTGCCTCCCATGACGGGTGGGTGATTGGCGGGGCCTGTGGCGCAAAATTGGGTCATGACAACGCGCCTTGCGCAGAGCAGTGCAATTCAGGGAAGAGCGAGGCGAAAGAGTCAAAATAAAGCGAGGGGAGCATGGTCGAAAAGGTCATTATCATGGGGGCGGCAGGTCGCGATTTCCACAACTTCAATGTGTATTTCAAGAGCAATCCCCGGTACGAAGTGGTGGCCTTTACCGCCACTCAGATCGAGGGCATCGAAGACCGTGTCTACCCGGCCATTCTGGCAGGGAAAGGCTATCCTCAGGGCATTCCCATCTATCCCGAAGACAGGTTGCGCGAGTTGATCCGCAAACAGCATGTGGATCTGGTGGCCTTTTCCTATTCCGACGTTCCCCATACCGAGGTCATGCATAAGGCGTCGGCCTGCATGGCCGACGGCGCAGATTTTATCATGATCGGAGCCACGTACACCATGCTCGAATCCACAAAGCCCGTTGTTGCCGTGTGCGCGGTCCGGACGGGCTGTGGCAAATCCCAGACGACACGAAAGGTCTGCCGCATTCTTCAGGGGCAGGGCAGGAAGGTGGTGGCCGTGCGGCATCCCATGCCCTATGGCGATCTCTCGCGACAGGTCGTGCAGCGTTTTGCCGAGCTGGAAGATTTTGATCGCCACAAATGCACCATCGAGGAGCGTGAGGAGTACGAGCCTCTGGTTGAAATGGGCGTTATTGTCTATGCGGGCGTGGACTATGAATTGATTTTGCGCCAGGCCGAGGCCGAGGCCGATGTGGTGGTTTGGGATGGCGGCAACAACGACACGTCCTTCTACCGCCCGGACGTTCAGATCACGGTCTTCGACCCCCACCGTGCGGGGCATGAACTGTCCTATTATCCGGGCGAAACCAATCTGCTTATGGCCGATATCGCGCTTATCAACAAGGTGGACACAGCCTCGCTGGACCGGGTTGAAGAGGTGCGGCACAACATCCGTGAACACAATCCGAAGGCAGACATTGTGTGCGCCGCATCGCCGGTGACGGTGGATGCCCCTGATCGCCTGAAGGGCAAAAGGGTTCTCGTCGTGGAAGATGGACCGACCATCACCCATGGTGGAATGCCCTTTGGCGCGGGCAGCGTTGCTGCACGGCAGTACGGCGCCGCTGAACTGGTGGACCCGCGGCCATACCTTGCGGGATCCATTGCCGAAGTTTTTGATCGCTACCCGCACATTGGTCAGGTTCTACCCGCCATGGGCTACAGTGATGATCAGGTGGCCGATCTGGAAGCGACCATTGCGGCCGTGGATTGTGATCTCGTGTTGTTTGGAACACCGGTGGATCTGTCACGTATCATCAAGGTGGACAAGCCGTTCATGCGCGTACGCTACGAGTATGGGGACGCCCCGGGGCTGACGCTGGAACAGGCGCTACTGAGCCGCCTGAATTCCAAGGCAAAAGGCTAGTCATGCTCCGCGACGATCGCAAGACGCTGCTTTTGGCCTTTGGAGGGAACGCTCTGATACGCAAAGGCCAGACAGGAACCATTGATGAGCAGTTCGAGAACCTGCGTCTGCCTTTGGCCCAGGCTGCAACTCTGGCCCATGAGTATCGGCTGATCATCACCCACGGCAATGGTCCGCAGGTGGGTGATCTGCTGTTGCGCCAGGAATGCTGTGGTGATTCTCGGCCGTTACCGCTGGAAATTCTTGTGGCGCAGACTCAGGGGCAGATCGGATACATGATCGAGTCGACCCTTGATACCGAGTTGATGCACTTGGCTCCTCTGGATCATCGCCCTCTGGTCAGCCTGCTCAGTTATGTTGTGGTCAGGCCCAGTGATCCTGCTTTCTTGCATCCCACCAAACCCATCGGTCCTGTTCTGGATGAGGAGCGTGTCTCCTTGGCTCCATATCCAGTTCGCAAGACCGCCAAGGGGTGGCGAAGGGTGGTGGCGTCACCCGAACCTGTGACCATCGTCGAGAAACAGGAGATCAGTCGACTCATCGATGCCGGATTCATCGTTATCTGCTGTGGAGGCGGGGGTATCCCCGTCGTACGCGAAGGCCGTCGTTTCTGTGGCGTTGATGCGGTTATCGACAAGGATCTGGCCAGCGCAAAGCTGGCTCGTGAGGTAGGGGTGGACCTGTTCGTTGTGGCGACTGATGTCGCAGGGGTTTATCTGGATTATGGTGGTCCCGGCGAGCGGTTACTGAAGGATTTGACGGTAACGCAAGGCAGGGAGCTCATGGAAGCCGGTGCCTTTCCGGCCGGATCGATGGGGCCAAAAGTCCTGGCCTGTCTTCGGTTTTTGGAGTCTGGCGGCGGCCGGGCCGTGATCTGCTCCATTGAGCACATTGAGGAGGCCGTGGCCGGTCGAGCGGGAACTCAAATTGTGGGATCTGCTTAATGAGGGGCTTGGTCCCGTTCACGAGAGTTGGGGTCTTATTCCTGGCTCTGAGGGGCGATTTGGCTGAGTAGCTCGTGTAATTTTTCCATATTGATTGGCTTGGAAATGTAGTCCGATAAGCCTTGTTCAATGAATGATTCCCGATCTCCCTTCATGGCATGAGCTGTGAGGGCAATGATGGGGATGTCTTTGGAATACTGCTCTCTAATGATTTTTGTAGCCTCCAATCCATCGACTTGGGGCATCTGGATGTCCATCAGAATGCAGTCATAATGGGAACTCTGAAAGGCTTTCACCGCTTCATGCCCATTGTTTACGGCCAACACATGGTGTCCCGACTTTTCAAGCATGGCGACGATAGCCATCTGGTTGATGCGGTCATCTTCGGCAACGAGAATGCGCAGATGGTGTGTCACTGGAGTCTCAAGCTCTTCCTGAAGCTCTGCGTCAAGGTCTTGGGCTTTGCCGAAGCGGGCAGTGAGGCGCACGGTTGTGCCCAATCGAGGAGTGCTGTCTATGGTGATGTCTCCGCGCATCAGTGTAATCAATTGTTTGACGATGGTCAGTCCGAGCCCTGAACCCTGATAGTTTCGATTGCATGTGGAGTGCACCTGGACAAATTCTCTGAAGATATCTTCGAGTCTGTCTTTCGGGATGCCAATACCGGTGTCCGAAACGGTAAATCCAAGTGTCAGGACTTCAGATTGCTCCTCGTAGAGGAAGGCTTTGAGGATGATTTCACCACTGGGAGTGAATTTAATGGCATTGCCCACAAGATTGAAGAGAACCTGTCTGAGGCGGGTCTCGTCACCACTGATTCGTTTGGGGAGACCAGGGTCCAGTTCGTAGCGCAGATCTATGCCTTGGCTGTCGGCCTGGATTTTGAAAGTATTGATGACAGTCTCCAGGCTGTCGATCAGGGAGAAAGGCGTGTCTGACAGCTCCAGTCTGCCCGCTTCAAGCCTGGAGAGGTCCAGAATGTCGTTGATGACCGTAAGCAGGCTTTTCTCCGATGCCAGGGCCATGGATATCCATTGCTCCTGTTCCTTGTTCACGGGGGAGTCCTGTAGAAGTTGGAGCATGCCATGTATTCCGGACAAAGGAGTGCGGATTTCATGGCTCATGTTGGACAGGAATTCTCCCTTGGCCCTGCTTGCCTGCTTGGCGGCTTCGATGGCGACGCGCAAATCTTCTTCGGATTTCTTGTGCTGACTGATATCCAGAGCAAAACCCATGACTCCGGCGAACTCTCCGTCATTGCCCCGGAGGGGCGAGATCACCTGATACAAGTGTGTTGTGCTGTCGTTTCGCGTGTAGCGGACCTCATGTTTCATGCGTCTGCCGGTACTCAGACTTCGCTGGGCAAGTGAAAAGGTGATGGCCTCATCGTCTCTCAGGGCTTGGGAAATAGTCAGAGGCGGTGCATTGTGTTCGTTTTCGAATTGGGGTGGAAGTCCGACGGCGTTGGCGGCCATGTCATTGATGAACGTGAGATTGAAGTTGGTGTCAGCCGTCCAGAAATGGATGGGAATGCTGTTGATGATGGATTGGCCTTTCCCCACGACGCCGGTCAGCATACGCCGTAGACTGGTTGCCATTTCTCCCATTTCATTGCCGCTGGCGTAGGTGATGGTCTTTGAGAAATCACCCCGGGCAATGGCGTTGGAAACCTGAATGATTTCCCGGGCGGGAACCGTGATGGAACGGGTAACGTACGACGTGAACACCATGCTTATCACAATGGACAAAATGATCAGGCTGACCAGAAAGATGATCAGCAGCCGGCCTGTCCGCTTGGTCTCTGTATGAAATTGAATGGCTTTGAGCTGCGCGAAGTCGGTGAGTTCTCGCATGGCGTCAATGATACGATCCACATGGACTGCCCCGCGTCCTTTGGTGATATCTGCGGCTTCTGTACGTTTATCCTGGCGCATGAGCTGGATGACTTCGTCCCGAATGGGCTTCCACTCCTGTACCAGTGATTTTGTACGTTCGACCATGACTGTGTCACCAAGAAAACGCTGCTGCACGATTTCGAAGCTGTCGAGTACATCGGTCTCCAGGCGGTCCACCAAGGCAATGGCATGTTCCATCTCACCGATGTTTTGCGCCAGGGCGATATCCTTCATGGCACGGTGCATGCGTATGATGTTGGCGTCCAGCTTGCGCACCATGTTGCTGACGGTGAATGGGTGTTGGTACATTTTCTGGTTCAGTGCGCCGATGGTCTGTACTTCGTAGATTCCTACCGCACCAACAATGGCGAGCAATAGGATGACTGTCCCGAAGCCGAACCCAAGTTTGGCAGTAAGGTTGAATCTGGTCAGCACTGCGTATCTTCCATTAGGGACATTTTTATATGTTGGTCCAATTCTGAAAAACAATGAGTTCCTTAATCTAGCATACTTCTGGAGGATGGAAAACCGGGAAGGAACAGTGAAAGGTCCTGCAACGAAAATGTCACAGGTGATGTCGGGGTGTGATGTAGTTCAACGGGGGCGCCTCAGGCCAGACGAAATGACCACCTGCAACTTGGCATCCGTTGGACGGGGTGGCTCCGATCTGGCGATAGGCGGGGATTTGGTGCGGTGTTGTGGACGTCTAGATTCCTGCTAAGGTTGCATCGGGTGAAAGTTCCTTAAGCATTTTTGTGGCTTTTTCATAGTTGGGATTCAGTTTCAACGCAGCCTTGCACATGATCGCTGCGCGTTCCTTACGTCCGCTGTTGGAAGCAATAAGTGCGCAATTGAACGTGATGATGTGGTTCTTCTTCAGGAAGTTGTCGTTGAGTTCCAAAGTTTTTTCCAGGCTATGGAAGGCTTTTTGAGCATGACCGCCATCAGCGTAGGCCATGGCGGTATTGTAATACAGGTTCTCATCGTTGGGGGAGAGCTCAAGCGCCTTTCCATATTCCCGGACGGCCTCTTCCCATTTGCCCTGCTTGCGCAGAGCCGTGCCCAGGCGGTTGAAGATGTCGATATTGGCCTTTAAGTCGAAGCCTTTCACATTCATTGCTTTTTTATAGAATTCCTCGGATTTGGATGGATTCTTTTTCAGATAGGCATCAGCTATCTGGACGGAGATCATGGCCACCTGGGTCATGGCTGCCCGGGTGACATGTTCCATGGCTTGCTCAAAGGTGTTGTCGGCTTCTTCTTCGCGCCCCAACTCCAGATAGAGTTCACCCATGTCGACCTTGCGGCTCACATTGAGTGGGGAAAGTTCATCCAGACGCTCTAGAAAGCTGAGTTCGTTTTCTTTATGCCCCTGTTGGCGGTGGAAATTCGCCAGTTTTTTGAGCGGTTCAAGATACATCCGGGCACAGTCGCTGGCTTGCTCATAGGCCTGAAGAGCTTGGTCGGTCTGCCCCATGGCGGAGAGGGCGTCTCCCATGAGCATGAATGCCGCTGCGCTGTCGGGCTTTACCTTGAGGACCTTCCCGGCGATGGCAGCAGCCTCATCGAACAGGCGCAGGGCCATGAACTTTTTGCCCTCGTCGATGTATTTGCCGATCTTGCCATGCGGTTTGATGGTGAAGGCAATCTTGACCACCAGTGAGTTGGTAGAGATGGGTTTGATGATGAAATTGTCCGCACCGATCTCATGGAGTAGAGCGATGTCGTCTACGTCGGCTTCGCCAGTCAGGACAATGATCTTGAGGTTGTCATATGCAGATTTGAGCTGCTTGATGACGGCTCCCATCTCCTTGCTCACATAATCGCCATCGATAAACAGAATTACATTACGCCCATGATTTGTCTCCAGGCGGATGTGTCGAAGAATATCGTTTTCTTTGCGGATGATGCCCAGGCTTTTTGGGTTCACACTGGCCAGGCTCAAGGTCTTGCGCAGGAACGCGGTGAAGTTCCTGTCCGTGGAGTAGATCAGAAACCTGCCGTTACTCTCCAGAACGTACTGGCGGATGGTTTCTTCATAAAAGCTGTAGTTGATGGATGTTGAAACCGGAAGATTGATGATTTCCGTAATCAACTGTTCGTTGTGCTTTCTGTCCGCCATGCTCTTATCCCTCCCCCAGATGCAAGCCGCTCGTGCAAAACCCTCAGACAGGTTGTCCTGTCTTTGCTTGTTTTCATAAAAGAAATTCTGGGGGCATTTCAATGGGTAAATGCCATAAATATAAGAATTGCTTGTGATTTGTTTGAGAGTGGCAGATGTGATGGTGTCGAGGTGGATGTGAATTGGGTGGCCAGTGAAGGCTTGGCTGATTCTAATGTTCAATAAATTCATGTTGTTATGATGTTATTGGCTGGGTGTCTGGATTGTAATGATCTGAATTGTTTAGGCATAATAAAAAGCACGTTGATTGAACGTGATGTCAAGCAACGTGCTTCGGAAAGGATGTTTGGGGTGTCCCCTGTGCAGATTTAGCAGTTCCGCCTGGAGTCAAGTCCTCGTGCCGTGGTGACAACGAAATCCTGGACGTTGGTCAGGATTGAGCGTGCAGACAGAGAACCCCGGTTGGCCAGTTTGTTGACCACGAACTCCGACATGTCGACGCTATAGAAAAATACGGGGCGAACACTGTCGTCCTTCATGGTGGTATAGGAGGGAGTCATATTGCCCACGGCGATGGAATGCAGTTGGGTGGCCATGGCAATGACTGTGGTGGCCTGCTTGACTACACCGCGCATGGCGTCCTGAGCGTCATAGGCGCTGGGGATGACTTCGGGCATGGGCCCGTCGTCCCGAATGGAGCCAGCCAGGACGTAGGGAATATTCTGTTCGATGATTGCCTTCATGACTCCGTCTTTGACCTGCCCGGATTGCACGGCCTGCTTCATGGAACCAAGGGCACGGATTCGGTTCAGGGCATCCAGATGATGATAATGGCCCAGGCTGGCAGATCGTTTGGTGTAGATTTCCTGGCCCAGGGCAGTGGTGTAGAAGGCTCCTTCCAGGTCATGGGTTGCCAGGGCGTTGCCCGCCAACAAGCCGTGGACATAGCCGTCTTTCACGAGCTTTGCCATGGCTTCGCGTGAGTCGCGATCAAAAACTACGGCGGGCCCGAGTACCCAGCAGATGAATCCGTGTTCGCGCTCGTGCTCCAGCAAGTCATAGAGTTCGTCATAATCGATGGAAAAAGAGGTTTCGCGGCTCATGCGTGTGCGAAAGGCGAATTTTTCTTTTTCCGAGGCCGTTCCCCCAAAGGGCTCGGTATGGACATAGATACCGTCTTCGCCGTCCTCGCGGCGACCACAGGCAACCAGGTCGCCCTTGGCAAGATTCCTGAATTCCTTGATTTCAAGGTGATCGTTTTCCTGGAGCACAACGACGCAATCCATGCGGGACAGCCGGGGAAGTTTCCAAACGCCGGGGCGCAGGTGGTAGTACTCCGGGAAAATAGCTGTAGCATGGTAGCCTTCGGGGGCTACACCGGGCAATTCAACGGGTTTGAACAGCGCCAGAGGGGCGTCTTTCAGGTCCGGACGGTTGAAATCGGGTTCGACATAGGTGGGCAAGGTGAAAGCCATGGATTGACCTCCGTGGCGTCTGCGCATCACTGGTGGATACGCTAGCTCCCCCGTTTGTACAGCTGGGTGCCCGGGGCTCGGAGAGGGAGCGCTATCCGGCCGAGCAGCATGAAAGATGATTCACAGAAAAAGCCCCTCGTGTCCAGAACACGAGGGGCTTTGGTGTACGTTGAGCGTTTTTATTTGATGCCCTTGTTCAGCATAAAGTCGCTGTAGCGTTGATCCACGCCCTGAATGTGTTGGACCAGCCAGTCCTTCAGGAATTTCATCACATCCATGGAGACAGTGGCTTTGCCTGTCTTCAGGCCTTTTTCGAAATCCACGACTTTCTGTACGAACATCCGATGTGCCTTCTTGTGCTCCTCGGTTTCCGCGTAGCGATGGCGATCGAACAGCTGCTCCTCGTATCCGAAGTGTTTTACCGTGTAGTCCTTCAGGCGATCAACCACATCCAGCATGACTTCGTTGCCTTTGCGCTGACGCATGGCGGCATGCAGTTCGTTGATCAGATCAATGAGTACCTTGTGTTGATCGTCGATGGAACCGACCCTTACGGATAACTCATCGAACCATTCCAGAAGTTTGTCTCCATCGCCCAATCGGGTGCCAATGGCCTCTGCCTTGCCAGCGGCCATGATCTGGATCACGGAGTCCAATTCCTGCACAAGGCTTGTTATCTCCATCAGGGCGCCAGCGGCCCGGCCCATGCCTTCGGCAGTCTCTCCGGCGACACGGGTTACGTCTGATACAGCCATATTGATTTCTTCACTGGCAGCGGATTGTTCTTCGGAGGCCGTCGCAATGGACTCCACCTGCGAAGCGGTGTTTTGAACGAAGGAGACGATTTCCTCCATGAACTGTCCGGCTTCGGTTGCCGCCATGGTGCTCTCGGTGATGTAGGTGGCTGTGGATTCCACGGCCGCAATATTGTCTGTGGCTGTGGTTTGGATTTCCTTGATGGCCGAGGAAACTTCCTGGGTGGCAGTCATGGTTTTTTCTGCCAGTTTCCGCACCTCGTCGGCTACGACCGCGAAACCTCGCCCGGCTTCTCCAGCCCGGGCAGCTTCGATGGCCGCATTCAGGGCCAGGAGGTTGGTCTGATCGGCGATATCATTGATGACATTGATGATCTGGCCGATGCCATCGGCCTTGGAGCCCAATTGATCCATGGTCTGCTTAAGGGTCCCCATGCGGGTCTCGATTTGCTGCATGGAAGCGACTGCCTTGCGTACTTCATCCGCACCGGTCTGGGCGTTCTCGCGTGAGCGGGAAGCACTATCCGCGGCATCCGAAGCGTTGCGGGCGACCTCCATGACCGTGCTGTTCATTTCTTCCATGGCCGTGGCGGTCTCGGCCATGCGATCCCGTTGGATTTCCACTCCTCCATTGACTTGATCGACCTGTGTGCTGAGTTCCTCCACTGCGGCGAAGACGTCGCGCGAAGTGTCCGAGGCACGATTGGCCGTATCTTTCATGGTCTCGATGAGTGTGTTGATCTTGGTTTGCTTTGCCTCAGCCTCGCGCAAAGCGGTGGTGGCGAACTGGGCACTCTGCTCAGCATCATCGCTGCGCTGGTCTGCCTGTTCAATTGCCGAGCGCAGGCTGGCGATCATTTGACCAATGGTGTCAGCCAGGGCTTTGAACTCCATGCGCAGGACGCATTTGACCCTGGCGTCCAGTTTACCGGAAGCAACCTCGTGTGCATATTCACCCAAACTGGCCAAAGGGATGGCAAAGTGTCTGCGCAGATTGAACAGGATGATAATCAATGTGATGAGGGCGAAAGCTGTTCCTGCAGCCTGTGCGGTCAGCAAAAAGGAAACTTTGGCTTCAGCTTCGGTCTGCATCATGACCACTGCCTTGTTCATTTCCTTGAGTAGCTCGACACTGTCCGGGATGAGTTGTTGAATGGCCTTGGCATCATTACTATTGATAGTGTTGCCCACATCGTTGTGCAAATCGTTCCATTTGTTGCGAACGGCATCGAGCTGTGTTTTGACTCCTTCGGAGGGAACAGGGATGTATGCCTTGGGTCCGTTCGGATTCAGTGTTGTCGGGGCCTTTCCGGATTTGCTGAGGGCATCCAGTGTGACTCTGAAAAGGATGGATGTCCTTGTGATTTGTGTGACGATTTCAGCTGTGGGTTTGCCCGATTGAGACTGATTGACGTAGAAAAGAACTTCCTTGGTCAGCTTCTGGCTAAGCATGCGTTGGCGGCCTGCCAGATTGAGCACTTGGCTGTCATGCTTTTGTGCAGAAGATACGTACCAGGTCAGTCCAGACATGGTGACGGTTATCAGAAAAATGATGATGACTGAGGCTGTAATTCGGGTGGACAATTTCAAGGTAACCTCTCAGGCGCCATTAAGGAGCAGGCGTTTTGTCGCGTAGTTCTGGGGCTCATATGTGGTTTCAGGCTTCGTTAGCTCTTAATTCTTAATGGTAACTATTCTCGATTGCGCCATAGATCAAGAGGAATTTGATGAAATTTTTGATAGAAGTTGAAGACCACTGGTTAAATAATAATTATCCGGTGCTGTTTGAACGAAGGACGGGATTGGCGCGCGTTGCGAAAGCACATGTTTTGAGGTAGCTCACCACGACCTATGGCAAGAAACACTGCTTGGAATGAATTTTTCGCCAGCCGGTTCGCCGAGCTGGAACAGCGCTCACAATTTCGGGAGATTCCTCCCGTGGATCGTGGGGCGGACCTGTATATTGAATACGATGGGCGTAGACTGCTCAATCTGGCTTCCAACAATTATCTGGGCCTTGCTGGCGCGTCAGAATTGCGGGATGGAGCTATCCAGGCCGTGCAAAAATACGGCGCATCCAGCGGAGCTTCACGGTTGGTTACGGGAAATTTCGCTCTTTATGACCAATTGGATCGTGCCGTTGCCGAGTTCAAGGAGCAGGACGATGCCGTGTGTGTCGGCTCCGGCTATGCGGCCAATCTCTGCGTGCTGACCTCGTTGGCGGATCGCAACACCGTTGTGTTTTCCGATCGTCTGAATCATGCCAGCATCGTGGATGGCATCTTGCTGTCACGAGCCACGCATGTGCGTTATCGCCATAACGACCTCGAGCATTTGGCCGGGTTGATGGATCGATACGTCGATGCCCCCCGTAAACTCGTGGTGACGGATACGGTTTTCAGCATGGATGGCGACGTTGCCCATCTGCATGAACTTGTGCCGCTGTGTCGGGATTATGGTGCGCTGCTGGTGCTGGACGAGGCTCATGCAACCGGCGTGATGGGCCGTGGTCGCGGACTGGCGCATGAGTTGGGAGTTCAGGACGAGGTCGATGTGCATATGGGCACATTCTCCAAGGCTCTGGGCTCCTACGGCGCGTTCATCGCCGGGCGGCGCGATATTGTGGATGCCGTGCGAAATTTCGGCCGTGCTTTCATTTTTTCCACCTCCCTGCCTCCTGCTGCCGTGGGTGCCGGACTCGCTGCCCTTGAACTGGTGCGGAGCAATCAGGACCGTAGTGAGCGACTGATGCTGCTCAGCAGCCAGTTGCGGGCCGTACTCCGCCGCTTGGGGTTTGATTTTGGTCCAAGCACAACCCAGATTATTCCCATTATGCTTGGGGCCAATGATGTGGCCCTGGCAGCTCGGGATTTTCTGATGGACCATGGCGTCTTCGCCCCCGCCATCAGGCCGCCGACGGTGCCCGAGGGAACCTCTCGCCTGCGCCTGTCGCTTCGGGCCGATCTGGGGGGGAAAGATATGGATTTGTTGTGCGCCGGGCTTGAAGCCCTTGCCGGGGAGAGCGGACGATGAGCAGGATCGTGTTTGTGTCCGGTTGGGCCGGATATCCTGAATTGTTTCCGCAGGTCTCCGCATTAACGGAATTTGTGACCCCGTTTCATGATGGTTCCGAGACCGAGGTGGTGGAGCGTTTGCGCCAGGGGGGCGAGGTGCTCATGGCCTGGTCCACAGGGGCGCATCTGGTACTCAAGCATCGGCAGGACTTGTTTCCCCGTTGGCGGCGGGTGGTGCTGTTGTCACCGTTCATGAATTTCTGTGTGCATGTGCCGCGCAACACGGTTGAGCAAATGCGCGATACCATCATGAACGAAGGTCCCAAGCGAACCGTACGGGCCTTCTGGCGGAACTGTACCGCTCCCAAAGTGACATTTGACCATGATGATGACTCCCGCGCTTTGGCGGACGGCCTTGACTACTTGCTGGACTCTTCAGCGCTGATCGAACCTGGAGAGAGCGGAGCCAACGTGCGTATTGTTCATGGTGTCGATGATGTCATTGTGCCCCCATCGGCGGCCAGTGATGTGTCTAGCTTGCTGTCTGGTTCCTGGCTGTCGCTCATGGCCTATGGCCATTATCCTTCTGAAGATCTTCTCTTGGGCATTCTGTATGAAGAAACAGGTCGCAACGCATTTCAGCCGAGCCGGTAGCACGTACGCCGCCGCTGCCGATGTGCAGCGCGAAGTCGCTGCTCATTGTGCCGGGTTGGTGCCCGTGGGGCATTATCCCGTGGCCGTGGAGATCGGCGCCGGGGGTGGACTTTTGACTCAGCAGGTGCGCTCTCATGCAACATGGGAGCGGTATCTGGGGTTGGACATCGCCCGGGGGATGCTGGTTCCAAGTGCTGTTTCCGGCCCAGGCGAGGCCTTGATCGTGGCTGACGGCGAAGCCGCGCCTCTGCGTGAGGAATCAGCGGATTTACTGATCAGTGCCTCGACCATGCAATGGTATGCCTCTCCGCGCATTTCGCTGCCAGCCAACTTGCGGATGTTGAAGCCTGGCGGGCGCTTTGCCCTGTGCCTGTTTGTGCGGGGAACTTTGGCTGAATTGGAAGCCACCAGTACCGAGACCGGGTTTGGCTCCGTGCTGGAGATGCCGGATACTGATCTTTATACGAGCATTCTTGATGCCGAAAAAGGAATCGAATGCTCGCACCGTGTGACCGATTATGTGCGCGAATATCCTGATGCCCGATCTTTCCTGAGACAATTGCAATTCACGGGGGCTACTTGCACTGCAGGCAAGCGGGCTTTTTCACGCCAGCGCTGGGAATCCTTCCGCCAATTGTACGAATGTCGGTATGCTTCCGGTTGTGGCGTGCGTGCCACCTACCGTGTGCTATTCTTGTGGGGCCGTCGGGCCTGATTCCTGTCTTTCCCTGTCTGTGTATTTCGTTTTGATCAGAGGTGCGCCCCCCACAAGGACGCACCTCCGACATCTGACCTATGGGCAATGATGCTCATGGTCGTGGACGTACTTTTGAGTATTGGCAGAAACTGCCCGAGGCTCAGGTTTTGGTCAGACCGTGAAGAAATCCCGGTACCCCTGGGTCAGGGCTTTGGGCGAGAGGTCGTCCAGAGGCGGTATTTCCGCCACCACCTGGATGTTGCCGAAGACCTCGATTGCAGCATGATTGCCTGCGTTAAGTTCGCCGTTCAGGACGACTCCTGCGATGGTCAGTCCCGCACGGCGGATGGCCGACAGGGTCAGCAGGGTGTGGTTGATGGTCCCAAGACCGCTACGAGCCACCACAAGGACGGGGAGGTCCAGGATGCGCATCAGATCCAGCATGAAATGGCCGGGCCCGAGGGGGACCATCACTCCACCAGCTCCTTCCACTATCAACGGCTCACCATCGGGAAACTCCGGGATACCGATGGCCTCCACATCCACGTTGATTCCGTCCAATTCTGCGGCGGCGTGGGGTGAAAGCGGTTCGGTCAAGCGATAGGCCTCGGGCAGAAAACGATGCTTGGCCAGATCCGTCAGATTCTGCACCGTGGTCGTGTCGGTCATGTCTCGGCACCCACTCTGAATGGGTTTCCAGTAGTAGCCACCGCGACCTGCCATGAGCATGGCGCTGACCACGGTCTTGCCGATGTCTGTGTCCGTTCCGGTGATGAATAGTTTCGAGGGCAGGGTACTCATGTGAATAATTCCTTTTGGGCCACGGCATCGGCCATGGCAGCTGTGACTTCCGATAAGTCTTCTGGGCTGATGATATACGGTGGCATGATGTAGACCAGGCGCCCGAAAGGTCGGACCCAGACCCCACGATCCACGAAGAATTGCTGCATGGCCGCTGCGTCTGCTGGACGTCTGCATTCGATGACGCCAATGGCCCCGAGAACCCGAACATCCTGGACTGTGGGCAGTTCCGCGCAGGGGGACAGTTCCGCTCGCAGTTGTCCCTCGATCTGGTCCACTCGCTCCTCCCATGGGGAATTGACAAGCAGTTCCAGGCTGGCATTGGCTGCAGCACAGGCCAGGGGGTTGCCCATGAAGGTTGGTCCGTGATTCAGGATGCCGTGGGTTCCATTGGAGATGCCGTCGGAGACGCGGCGGTTGGCCAGAGTGGCAGCCAATGTCATGGTTCCGCCGGTCAAGGCCTTGCCGACGCACATGATATCCGGGGATATGCCAGCCCAGTCGCAGGCGAACATCTGGCCCGAGCGTCCGAACCCTGTGGCAATCTCATCAGCGATGAGCAGAATCCCTGTCTCGTCGCAGAGTTCGCGTACCCGGCTCAGGAATTCCGGTGAGTAGAAACGCATCCCGCCCGCGCCCTGGACCACAGGTTCAAGGATCACGGCAGCCAGTTCGTCGGTATGCAGGCGGATGAGCTTGGCAAAGGCCTCGATATGTTTTTCTTCCCAAGAATCACCAAAACATGGTTCCGGCTTGGGGGCGAAGAGATGCTCGAACACGATGCCCTTGAAAAACTGGTGCATCCCGCCTTCGGGGTCACAGACACTCATGGTGCGAAAGGTGTCTCCGTGGTAGCCCCCACGGACGGTGAGCATGCGTGTGCGGCCTTTGACCCCCTTGGACAACCAGTATTGGTAGGCCATTTTCATGCCCACTTCCACGGAGACCGATCCCGAGTCCGCCAGAAAGACCCTGTCCAGTCCATGCGGAGCGAGGTCAATCAGACGCTTGGCCAGTTCCACGGCTGGGCGGTGCGTGATGCCGCCAAACATGACATGCGCCATGCTCGAAGCCTGTTTCTGGATGGCTGAAATGATGAAGGGATGGGAATAACCGTGGATGGCGCTCCACCAGGAGGCCATGCCATCAATGAGTTCACGCCCGTCGGCCAAGCATAAGCGAACGCCTTGTGCTCTTGCCACTTCATAGACGGGCAGTGGGTCCCGCATGGAGGTGTACGGGTGCCAGAGGTGCTCGCGATCAAAGTCGAGGATTGTTTGGGGTAATGTCTGCATCACGCCTCATTTGTGGGGCAGTGGACGGGTGATGTCAACGATGGTTTTGGGGGATGGGTAGGTTTGTGTCTGGCAATGTTCGAAACCGAGTTGTTGATACAAGGTCTGGTTTTGCTTTCTCAGTCCGTTTCGAACATGTCGTCGATGCTCTGCTCCAGGCTGCGGATGAAGGTTGTCAGACGGATGACCGCGGCAATGAGATAGAAGACCATCTCGGGTTTGGAAAAACCAAGGCCGAGCAGCCGGACATAGACTGTGAATGCCAGCAGAAGTAACCCACCGCATAACAGCAGTTGCAGGAGGGATTCGTGCATGCGTCCGGCAAAGGTTCTTGAGGATATGCTTCCGTTTGATTTCAGGAAGGCAGCGGCGATCAGCCCTAGAAAGCCAAGCCAAGTCCGTCCGAACATTTCAACGGAGACAAGGCCCATCCCGGCGGCGAGCAGGAGAATGACGATTGATTCCATGCCTCCCCTCCTCGTTGGGAAGGTTGATGGCCTGGTTGAAGATTATTATTTTGCCTATACTTTAGTCCTTGGAATCGGTTCAGGTCAAATGGTCGGGAAGATATAGCTGTCCAACACGGAACAAAAGGCGTAGTCGGCAGTTGTCGGGCTCCGACGTTACTTTAGCCAGGAGTCCCTCTTGACCGATTTCAATCCCCCTTCAGAATCCAGCGATTCTTCTGATCCTCAGGCGCCTTCCCCGTCACAAGCCCCGGACTGCATTGGCTGTGGTTGGTGTTGCCTGACGGACCAATGCAATGTTTCTCATGATCTGTATGGCTACAGCCAGCCCTGTCCCGATCTTTATTGGGACGAGGCTCTGGGCAGGTACGTCTGCCTGTTGATGCGGGATGACGAGAAGCGCGAGCAGTATCGCAAGGCCCTGTATCAGGGGGAAGGTTGTTGCGCCCGGTTCAATCCATGGCGCGAGAATGTGCGTAATCGGGATGGGGAGCGGTAGGCAGAGGACGCTTATAGTTTTTCGCTGGTAAGAAAATCCGGCCCCGCACATGATCATTGTGCGGGGCTTTCTGTTTGTTAATCCTGTTCCAGATCTTCCAGCAGGATGTCCAAGGCCTGCACGGAAATCCTGATTTCCAGGAAGGAGATGAACAGAGAGGACAGCAGGAAGAGCAGGGACAGGGCGAACAGCACCTGGCCGGTTACAATCATGTCTTCAAACAGGCAGATCATGGACAGCACGCAGGAACACATGGACAGAACACCCAAGCCCTGCATGTTGCGGATCATGTGGACCCGTTTGCGTAAATTGCGAATCTGCTTGCGAAGCGAATCGTCGCCACCCTGCCGATACTGGTCATGCAGGCTGCGGATGCGTGCCCCGAGTGACAGGAAGCGGTTGGTGAAAGCCAGCATGAACAAGGATATGGCCGGGAAGAGCAAGGCGGGTGTCGTGACGGTGATTTGCATGTGATCTCTCTTTCTCGTGGCTTGAGGCTTATGATCCGTGGATGACAGTGGTTATGGCCTTGGCTGTCTCGTCGTCAAGCGTGAATGTGTTCTGACCGATGGCAGCAATGGGCTGCATTCCCATGAGCGAGTTGAGGGCCCAGGCGCACTTGAAATTGCCGATTTCATCCACCCTGACGGGCCGAGCGGTGATTTCAAGCGTTTCACTCGCTGCGGCCAGGGCCGTACTGGGAAGTATCCCTGGCGCTTGTTCACCTTGAAGGGGTGGGGCTGGGGTCAGCAATGTATTCCCATCCTGGAAGAGCAGGGCCGCGTGTGTGACTTCCAGTACATGTCCGCTGGGCGCGGCCAGGACTGCTCCATTCATCCCTGCAGCCAGGGCTTTCTTGTGCTCAAGAAAATACGGCAGATGACTGGTGCTTTTGTGGAGTCCCAGCCAGGAATGAAAGGGCCTGGGTGTCAGGACCAGACGGAGCGGTTTGTCTGGCGGGCTATAGGGTGCGGCCATGACGATGGCCTGGGCTGGCCCGGTGTCATCGATGGGGTACTGGATGTTGATGCGCGCGGTCTGGCCTGAGAGGCCGTTGTCGTGGGCTACCTGGGGGATGATTGTGGCAAAATTTTCATCGACGTAGTCCAGATCGAACGCCTTGAGGCTGCTGAATATTCGTTTCTGGTGAGCCTCAAGGCGGCAGACACGCCCGCCGTCCCAATACAGGGTTTCGAAAAATCCGAATCCATAGCGCAGGGCAGGACTTGTCACGGAGAGGTCGATGCGGTCTTTGTGATATTCGCCGTTCCGGTAGAAGATCATGATTTCCCCAAGGCCAGGAATTTATGCGCTTTTGCCATTGTCTCCCGGTACTCCTTCCGGGGGGCGGAGTCCACAACAATGCCGCTGCCGGCATGGAACGAGAAGGTGTCCGTGCGACTGTCATGCCAGCAGGTGCGGATGGCAATGGACGAGTCCATGTCTCGTTTGCCACGGATGATGACAAAGCTGCCGCAGTAGACATCGCGCGTATGCGGTTCCAGCGTTTCGATGAGCTCCATGCTGCGCCGCTTGGGGCACCCTGTGATCGAGCCCCCGGGAAAGGCATCCAGCAGCAGGTCGATCACGGTGGAATCCTCCCGTAAGCGGCCATGCACATTGGAGTACATCTGTACCAGATTATCCACGATGAAAGTGGACTTGTGCCCTTCGACCCGGACCGAACCGTATTCGCAGTTTTGCGAGATATCGTTGCGGACAAGATCCACGATCATGGATAATTCGGCACTTTCCTTGGCTGAGCTGGTGACTTTGTGCTCCAGTTCCGGCGTGTACTGCTTGAAGTGCAACGTGCCCTTGATGGGTTGAGACAGGACCTCACCGTCCGTGACGCGCAGGAAGCGCTCCGGAGAAGTTGAGAGGATTGTGTGCGTCCCGCTATTGAAAAAAGCATAGAAAGGTGCCGGGTGGCGCTGCCAGAAGTCCATGGCCAGTCCCGGCATATCCATGTCTTTGGCCGTGCGCGAAAATTTGAGCGAGAGGTTGAGCTGATAGGTGTGGCCGTCGCGGATGGCCTCAAGGGTTTTGCGAACTCCGGATTCGTAGGCTTCTTGGGTAAGGCTTTGCTGGACTTGTTTGGCTGGGGATGAGGCAAATAAGGGCGGCATGTCAAGCTGTGCTGTTGCCAATGCTGCGAGTTTGCGGGCGGCATTCTCGTCCGGGCCATGAATTTCTCCTCTGCCTGTGGATAGGTCGTGCTCCAGCACGGCGCCGTATTGTTTCAGATGTCCCAGCGGAAAGTCCGTTGTCTTGGTTGTTTTTACCCCACGGAGCTTCAGGCCGTAGGTGTATGAGATAAATCCCAGAGTTGGTTCCTGCGTGCCGAAGCAGTAGTCCTTGATGTCCTGGCGGGTCGTCCGATCCGTGATGATCAGTTCCGATCGGGGAATGAAGCCGATAACACAACGCGTCTCGTCCGATCTGCCTGAGCCGGACAGGAACAGATCAGCCTGTCCATCCTGCGCCAGTCGGTAGGCAAGCGCAGTGAAGGCCTGCACGCTAAGCGATACCGAATGATTGTAGCGCATGGTCAATGAAGACTCCGCCCTGTTTAGTCAAAAATGATTCGGGATGAAACTGGTAGCCCATGATCGGCCGGTTCCGGTGTGCCAGTGCCATGGGGACGCCGTTGGTGTTGGCAGCGATTACTTCCAGTCCTGTGCCCAGATTTGAGCAGTAGAGTGAATGGTAGCGAGCCACGGTTTGGGTCTGCCCCAAAAAGTTGATGTCTTCGGTCTTGCCGTGCACGCAGTGTTGCAGGCGGTCGGTTCGGCCTCCGAAATGTTCATTGATGATCTGCAAGCCGAGGCAGATCCCTAGCACCGGAATGCCGGAATCGATCCAGAGGCCATAACCAGGATACTCAGCAGGCCTTCCCGGACCGGGGGAGATGATGATCAACTCTCTGCCCACTGGCGACAGATGGGGCAGATCGTCATAGCAGACCACTTCCGGGCCGTGGCCCAGGTGTGCGGCCAGCAAATGCTCGAGGTTGTGGGTGAAGCTGTCGTGGTTGTCGATGAGGATGGCGTTCACGGCGTTATCTCGGAGGTGCGTCGCACCAGGGGGGCGTAGGCGACATGGGGGACGATCATGCAGCCCGCGAGCGGTGCTGTCAATGCACGAAAAGGGGCGCCGTGCACGGGGGGGATGCACACGACGCCCTACAGATGAGATTGAGACTTGCCCTTTGGAGTAGAAAGAGCGGAAGTGAGAGAGGGGGTAGAACCCCCGGGGAGATGGGCAGACCACCGGAATATCAGTGGCTTGTCCGTCTCCCCGGCGATAAGTGCTACTGTCCGCCGTGGGGCGGATACTCGATGGTGCTGCGGGTGTTCAGGTTGGCAACGATGCAGGCTTCCACATCGGTGTAATAGAATTCACCGGTTTCGATATTACCTTCATCGATGACGTTGGCCAGATGAGTGATGGCTGCAGACTGCCGGGTCAAGGCCGGACCAGCGACAAAGGTCACGAACCATGCCAGAACCAATCCAAGAACCAGGGCCGACCAGCGGGTCAGGGCGCTTTGGTTTTCCATGATGCTGTATCTCCTTGAAGGATGATCCTGGCGGGGCCGTGACCCCGCCAGGAAGAATTCATGGTTAGATCTTGGCAGTGATTTCAGGGAACACCAGGTAGAACATGACGTAGGCCATGCCCAGAGTCAGGACCAGGTTCAGGGTCTGGCCGCAAACGTACAGCAACAGCGGTCTGCCGCCCTGGAAGTGCTTGCGCAACTCACGGAAGTTGGTGGCCAGACCAATGGCTGCGAAGGAAAGGCAGAAGAACCAGCCACGGAAGACTTTACTCCAGCCGCGAATGACACCCTGGTCGATCATGGTGAAACCAGCGTCGGAACCCATGGAACCGTAGACCACGGAAGCCACAACGGAGGCGGTCAGGAAGCCCAGCACGAACTTGGGGAAGCGGTGCCAGATTTCGATCCAGCCCACGGACTGGCCGGCCTTGGCTTCGACCTTGGCGGTCCAGTACACGGCCACACCAAATGCGGTCACACCGATGAGTACGTTCTGGATCATTTTGATGGTGGCAGCCACGAACATGGCCTTTTCGGACAGGAACGCGCCAGCAGCGGCAACGGCGCCAGTGGCGTCGATGGTGCCACCCAGCCATGCGCCGCCCAGGATGTACGGCATGCCGGTGGCTTTAATGATCATGGGCATGATGATCATCATGATCGAGGTGAAGACCAGGGACAGGCCGATGGAGGCCGTCAGTTCTTCTTTCTTGGCCTTACAGGCGGCAGCGGTGGCGATGGCTGCGGAGGTACCGCAAACGGACATGTCCGCCGAGATGACCATGTTCAGAGTCTTGGATTTGATCTTAAGAACCTTCTGACCAAAGATGAAGGTAGAGATCAGGACGACAGGAGTGACAACCCAGGCCACGAAGATTCCGGGTACGCCAATGGAGATGATCTTGTTGAACAGAACTTCGGCGCCCAGCAGCACCAGACCGGTCTTGATGAAGAATTCGACTTCAAGGGCGGGCTTGACCCATTTGGGTGTGCCGACGGTGTTGGAGATGAGCATGCCGAAGAAGATGGCCCAGGCTGCGTAGCCGATGCCGTAATGTTTCATGGTGGCCTGGTAGCTCATCATGTAGGACAGAACGCCAATGGCAAACACGAAAACGAAGCCTTTCATGAAGGCGGCGGGGCTCTTGCCCATAAATGCCATACCGATGGAGAACAACAGGCCCATGCCGATCATGAGCAGCGGCAGGCTGGTCAGCAGGTTGTAGGGCTTGTTCCCAATCTTCTTCTTGGCTTTTTTGGCCTTCATGTACTGGGTGCGCCAAGCCGAAATCTTATCTTGAGCGGTTTCGTTCAAGGCCTGATTGGCAAAGCTTGCTTCGGCTGCAATCTGCTCGGCTTCAAGAGCTTCGAGTTTCAGGGCGTCGGACTTGGCCTTGGCGGCTTCGTACTTGGCCATGCCCTTGGCGTTCTTGGCGTCGGCAGCGTCCTTGTCCTGCATGAAGGAATCAAGAGGATTGCTGACCCAGGTCTTGGGTTTTGCCATGAAAGCAGTAATGGCTTTGCCGTGAGGCATGCTTTTGGCCTTGATCTTTTCCTTGGAATCCTGAGCCTTGTAGTAGGCCACAGTCTTGAAGGGAGAGCGATCAGCCTCTGCCTGCATCACTGCATTGGCCTTCTCGAATTTTTCGGCCATGTTTTCGGGGGTACGGGGCAGATAGATTATGGCGCCGATGATGAGTAGCGCAAAGCCCAGCCAGATGGCCCAGTAGTCCTCGGTTTTCCAGAGGTCGGACCAGGAGCTTTTGCCCTCGTCAACCACAACTTCGGTATTCTGTTCAGACATCTTTGAAGATCCTCCATGAAACTATTTCGTTCAAATGCTCCTGCCATTGTTTTGCATCTGCGTTTGGGATCATCTCAGTGGATGCCTGAATGAATCCGAAATGCGAATGCGAAACTCCCGGCTCCATGAGCAAGGGGTGTGCCAAGCATTTGAGTTTATATTAATCTGTAATTGTTGAGATTTTTATCTGAGTGTTGGGGTGGCGGTGCCACCTTGGATGCAATTGGTGCTAACTTGAGTTGGCATTTATGAGCTTCGAATGAGCAAAAAGAAGCGGCCGATCATGATGATCGGCCGCTGGGAATAATCGTTGTTGGGGACTACTTGTGCGAGTGTCCTGCTAGACGTCGAAGAGCATCTCCAGATCGTCTCGCGTGAGTGATTTCCAGGTGTCCTTGCCTGGGATGATGGACTCGGCCACTCCGCGCTTCATGTCCTGAAGTTGCAGGATTTTCTCTTCCACGGTGTTCTGGCAGATCATCTTGTAGGAGAAGACTTGACGGGTCTGACCGATACGGTGTGTGCGGTCAGTGGCCTGACTTTCCACAGCCGGGTTCCACCAGGGATCGTAGTGGATGACGTAGTCTGCGCTGGTCAGGTTGAGGCCCGTGCCGCCCGCCTTCAGGGAAATCAGGAAGATCGGGATGTCCGGGTTGTTGTTGAAATTGTCCACCTGTTCGAAGCGGTCTTTGGATGCACCGTCCAGGTAGGAGAAGGGAATGTCACTGATTTGCAGCCAGGAGCGGATGATGTGCAGCATCGGCACGAACTGCGAGAAGACCAGAACCTTGTGTCCTTCCTCGATGATGTCCTGGATCATATCCTTGAAGGCGTCGAACTTGCCCGAGGGCAGGTTTGTGGAGACACCCGGGATATCGAGTTTCAACAGGCGCGGGTGGCAACAGATCTGACGGAGCTTCAAGAGCGCATCCAGAATGGACATCTGGCTCTTGGCCATGCCCTTGTCATCCACGTCCTTGAGGACCTGATTCTTGAGCTTCTTGGCCAGCGCAGAGTAAAGTTCCATCTGCTCTTCGGCCAGAGCGCAGTACTGGACGTTTTCGATCTTGGGCGGCAGGTCCTTGGCAACTTCGGCCTTGGTGCGGCGCAGGATGAAAGGCTTCACGCGTGAGCGCAGGTAATCCAGTGTCTCCTCGTCGCCATCCTTGATGGGTTTGACGATTCCACGCTGGAAGGAATGCTGAGATCCCAGGAATCCGGGCATCAGGAACTCGAACAAGCTCCATAACTCGAACAGATTGTTCTCAATGGGCGTTCCCGAGAGACAGACGCGCAGCTTGGAGTCCAATTGGCGAACGCTACGTGCCGTGATGGTGTTCGGGTTCTTGATATTCTGGGCTTCGTCCAGAATGACGGAGTTGAATTCGTATTTCTGGAGTTCTTCCAGATCGCGTCGCATCAGGGCGTAGGTGGTCAGAACAAGGTCCGCCCCCTCGATCTGTTTGAACAGATTTTCACGCCTGGAGCCGTAAATAGTCAGTTGTTTCAGATCGGGAACGAACTTGTCAGCCTCGCGCGCCCAGTTGGGCAGCACCGAGGTGGGCATTACGATGAGGTTGGGCCCCTCCTGCCCTCGTTCTCGCATATACTGGATGAAGGACAGGGTCTGGATGGTTTTACCCAGGCCCATTTCGTCAGCAAGGATGCCTCCGAAGCCGTATTCCTTGAGGAAATACATGAAAGAGAGGCCCTGTGCCTGATATGGGCGAAGCTCGGCCTGCAGCCCCTTGGGCTGAGGCAGGGTCTCGATCTCCTCAAAGCTGTGAATCTTGGAGCGCAGATTCTCCCAGAAAGAGTCCACCGTGACATCAGGCAGATCTTCCAGAATCTTGTCCAGCACCGGAGCTTCGAACTGCTTGTATTCGGTCTTGGGCGGTTCGTCGGGGTCCAGGCCCATGGCCTTCAATTTGTGCCCCAGCTTCTTGAGCCAGGATTCAGGCAGACTGGTGTAAGTGCCGTCCTTCAATTGGACATAGCGTTTACCGCTGGTCCAGGCGTCCCAGATGATGTCGATGGGAACCCGCTGTCCGTCGTAATCCACGGCCAGATCCAGGTTGAACCACTTTTCGCCTTCTTCGGTTTCCACTTCGGCCACAATGTTGGGCGTAGTCAGGCGGACCTTGTAACGAGCAAGGTTCTTTTCACCGTAGATGCGATATTTCTCCACCAGATTCGGGTAGGAATCCAGCAGGAAATTGATGGCTTCTTCGGGCTCCAGGAACCAGTTCTCGTTGTTGCGAGGCTGAAAATTCATGTCCACCAGTTGCTGGGTCAGGTCACTCTCTTCATCCTGAGCACGCAGGATCAGATAAGACTTGCCGCTGTACTGGTAGCTTCCGGTCTGCAGGTCCGGGTTGGGGCCTGTCAGCACGGCTTCGCCGTGTTCGGTTTCGTACACGTTGGAGATACGCATGGTCAGCAGGCTGCCTTCCTCATCCAGGTACAACTTGGGCTTGTACTGCGCCGGCACGAAGATGGGTTTCATCTTCTCCAGGAATTGATCCTGGTTGTGCAGGTCGCTGGCCGGGAGCTTTGTCCATACGCGGTCCAAAAATTCGGAAATTGCATCCTGGGGGATGATGGGAGGTGCCTCGGCCATCTCCATGATCAGTTCCGGAGACAGGCTCGTCTGTACTGGATAGAACGCCTGTTTCCAGCACACCCAGATGGGGGTACGCCCGTAGAAGAAGACTTCTTCGCCTCCGATGGGGAAGGGCACCTTGCCCTCGCGGCCCAAGAGAACTTCAAAGGAAAGTCCGTCGTCCGTGAGCACCGGAGAGAGCCGCAGGCGCATGGTCTTGGACTGAATGCGAACGGGCTGTTCGGTTTCTCCCATGAACAGGTAATATTCGTCTCGAATGGTGCGGAAGAACCAGGAATGCAGACCCGAGGGGATTTCCACCCTGTGTCCGGCATAATCGAGGTAATGGCTGATCTGCTCGGCCACCATGGGCAGCATGGGAGACATCTCGCACCAGTCGGGATTGGCGATGATTTGTTCCAGGGTAACTTCGTTCTGCACCGTGGACAGGCCCGATTTGTTCTGGCGTGCACGGAAGAAGGCAACCTGAAGTCTGCCATGCTCCGGGTAGAAGCGGAAAAGGAGATAGTGCTTGCCAGCCTCGGGTTCGGGCTCGGTGGCGAAATAGGAGCGGAAGGTCTGTCGCCAGTCGGAGCGGATGGGGCCGGGAGTTCCGTCTTCCTTGACCTCGAAGGTCTGGTGCAGCTTCAGCGCAGTGGCTGCCACGTGGCGGCAGACGCCGGAGAACGAGTCCGGGCAATTGCAATAGAAATTGATGGTGCCTTCACCGAGGTTCAGGCCCAGCTCGGGGCTGTACGACTGGAAGTCGTCCCCTTGGATTTGTCCTTCAACGTCCCAATAGCCTTCGCGCTTATTGAGCGAAAGCTTCTGAACCCCGCCAGAAGAGAGGATATTTCTCGCCCCTTCCACGATGTAGTCGGGGACGGTGAAGTTGATAAATTCCTGGAGAAGGCTTTCTACGACCTTCTCGTCCGGGCTGTCCATGATGCGGTGTGCCTCACTTGCAATGATTGTCTATCCAGCCAACGAGTTAGAGCCGTCAGGGAATCTCGTACTTTCGACCATCTATTGATGGTAGCAGAAAAATGTGACTTGGCAAGGCCCTTGGCTTTTTCCCAACTCTGGTTCATAATCGTAAGTCCCGGCAATGCCCGGGAACTCCTAGGGCGAAGGCCTATATCACGCAAATTATACTTTTGTAAAATGGATGATGCATGCGCCGATTAATATGTCTCTGGCTGACTCTTCTCTTTCTCGTTGCTTCTCTGACTGGTTGTGGCTCTGATACTGATGCTGGCAAGGCTGGCTCCGGCGGTGACGCCACATCATCAGCACCTGCTTCATCAGTTCCCTCGACGCCTGACTATGGTGGTAACTATGTCACCGGAAGCATTGGTGAACCTTCGAATTTGATTCCTCGGTTGGCCTCTGATTCGGCTTCCAGCGAGATCACTGGGTTGTTGTATGTTTCTTTACTTAAATACAATAAAAATCTTGAGCTTGTCCCGTGGGCAGCAAAGAAATTTGAAGTTCTGGATGGCGGGCGTCGGCTGACCTTCGAGCTGCATCCGGGAATCATGTGGACCGACGGAGTGGAAACCACTGCCGAGGATGTGGAATACACCTACAAGATGATGGTGGATCCCAAGACTCCCACAGCTTATGCGGAATCCTACAAATTGATCAAGGAGTTCAAGGTCACAGGTCGATACACCTTCGAGGTTGTCTACGAGCAGCCTTATGCCCGTGCCCTGTCGACCTGGGGTGGTGAAATCCTGCCCAAGCATATTCTGGAGAACGAGAATCTTCTGGAGACAAAATACAGTCGGCAGCCCGTGGGCAATGGCCCATATATGCTCAAGGAATGGAAAGGCGGCAGTCATCTGATATTGCAGGCCAACCCGAACTATTTCAAGGGGCGTCCGTATTTCGACGAGGTCGTCTATCGCATCATTCCTGATCAGGCCACCATGTTTCTGGAGCTCAAGGCCCGCAACCTGGACATCATGGGGGTGACGCCGCAACAGTACCTGTTCCAGACCAAGGGGCCTCAGTGGGAACAGGATTTTAGAAAGTACACGTATCAGGCGTTTGCCTACACGTATCTTGGCTGGAATCTGAACCGGCCGCTCTTTCAGGATGCACGGGTTCGTCGAGCTTTGGCTCATGCCGTCAACCGGGAGGATGTTATCAAGGGTGTCCTGCTGGGGCAGGGGAGCGTGACCTCCGGCCCTTACAAACCTGGAACCTATTGGGTCAACGACAAGATTGAACCTTATCCCTATGATGTTGCCGTGGCCAAGGCCATGCTTGCAGAGGCTGGATGGACGGATAGCGATGGCGACGGCGTGCTGGACAAGGATGGCTCCCCCTTTGCCTTCACCATCCTGACCAATCAGGGCAATGAACAGCGCATCAAGATCGCGACCATTGTCCAGTCCAATCTGAAGGATGTGGGTATCTCTGTGAAGATCCGTACCGTGGAGTGGGCTGCCTTCCTGAAGGAGTTCATCGATACCGGCAACTTCGATGCCCTTGTCATGGGGTGGACCACCATTATTGATCCTGATTTGTATAATGTCTGGCACTCCTCCAAGGCGGTGCCTGGTGGTTTGAATTTCATCGGCTACAAGAATCCTGAGCTGGACGTGTTGCTGGAGAAGGGCAGGCATCTGGTTGATCGCGCAGAGCGCAAGAAGCTGTATGACCGTGCCCAGGAAATTCTGCATCAGGACCAGCCTTACTGTTTTCTGTATTCGCCTAAGTCTCTGAACGTGGTCTCGGCCCGTATCCAGGGCATCGAACCAGCTCCGGCAGGCATTTCGTATAATTTCGAGGAGTGGTGGATTCCCAAGGCCCTCCAGAAAAACACGGCAATGCAGCAGTAGGGGCCTGATAAACATGATTCGTATTCACGAAATACTCGATAAGGTCTCGTATCTTCCCGCAGAGGATCGGGCCTTGATCCAGAAGGCCTACGTGTTTTCTGCTGCTGCCCATGCGGGGCAGATGCGTCTGTCTGGTGAACCCTATCTCTCCCACCCCTTGGAAGTGGCCAACAAGCTGGCCGAGATGCGTCTGGACGCGGCTACCATCGCCGCAGGCCTACTGCACGATACGGTGGAGGACACCAAAGCCGAGGTGGAGGAAATCGACTCCCAGTTCGGTGAAGACGTTGCCGACATCGTGGATGGCGTGACCAAGATCAGCCAGATGCAGATGTCCTTCGACTCCAAGGAGGCTCGACAGGCAGAAAACCTGCGCAAGATGATCATGGCCATGAGTGAGGACATTCGCGTCCTGCTCGTGAAGCTCTGCGACCGCATGCACAACATGCGCACTCTGGACTTCCAGAAGTCTCACAAGCAGAAACTCATTGCCCAGGAAACCATGGATATTTATGCGCCCCTTGCCAACCGGCTGGGGTTGCACCTGCTCAAGATTGAGCTGGAAGACATCTCTCTCAAGTATTTGCGGCCCGACGTTTACAATCAGATTGGCGACGGGCTGAAGGATTATGCCGAGCAGGGCAAGGAGTATATCGATAAGGTCAAGGATCTGGTCCAGAAGAAGCTCAAGAAGCACAAGATCACGGCTCAGGTCTCGGGCCGGGTGAAGCATGTCTACTCCACTTGGCGCAAGATGGAACAGCAGGGGCTGACCCTGGATCAGGTGCATGATCTGATCGCCTTCCGCATCGTGGTGGAGTCCATCAAGGACTGCTATTCCGTGCTGGGGTTGATGCACGCAGACTACAAACCCGTGCCTGGCCGCTTCAAGGATTATATCTCGATGCCCAAGGCCAATATGTACCAGTCTCTGCACACTACGGTGGTGGGGCCGGATGGCGAACGCATCGAGATCCAGATTCGTACCGAAGAGATGCACAAGCTGGCCGAATTTGGTGTGGCTGCGCACTGGAGCTACAAGGAAAAGGGCTCCAAGACCGTGTCGCGCGATCTGGAGCGGTTCTCGTGGTTGCGGGAGATGATGGACTGGCAGAAGGAGGAATCCGACCCTGGCGAGTTCATGAAATCTCTACGCTTCGACCTGTTCAAGGATGAGGTCTACGTCTTTACGCCTAACGGTGATGTGCGTGAATTGCCCGAAGGGGCCACTGCCGTGGACTTTGCCTATCTCATTCACTCCGAGGTTGGCGATCGCTGCGCCGGAGCGCGGGTTAACGGCCGATTGGTGCCTCTGTCGCGCAAGCTCAAGAACGGCGACATGATCGAGATCATTACGGACAAGAAGCGCAGCCCGAGCCGGGATTGGCTCAAGTTCGTCAAAACCGCCAAGGCTCGCACGCGCATCAATCATTTTATTCGTACCGAGGAACGATCCAGAGCCATGGTTCTGGGCCGGGAGATGTTGGAGAAAGAAGGTCGCCGCATGAGCATCAATGTGGCCAAGGGCCTGAAGGCTGGCGACTTCGATGAAATCTCCAGGCATTTCTCCTTCAAGGATACCGATGAGTTGTTGGCTTCCATCGGTTACGCCCGGCTGACTCCACGCCAGGTGCTGAACCGTCTGGTGCCCAAGCTGGAGGAGAGCGAACGCGCCGAGGTTCGTGGTCGGCACAAGAAATCAACTGAGAAGGAAAAGGAAGCCCGGCCCACGGAAAAGGTCAGCATCAAGGGCGTGGACGACGTTCTGGTGCGCTTTGCTCAGTGCTGCAACCCTGTGCCCGGTGACGCCATTATTGGTTATATCAGCCGGGGTCGGGGGGTCACCGTACACACCACGGATTGTCCCAATGTTGGGACAATGGAGCCCGAGCGTCTGTTGAACGTTGCCTGGGAAGGCGAGCAGGAAGACCGAACTTATACGGCCAAGATCCGAGTGGTCTGCAAGAATGTGCAGGGCATGCTGATGCTCATCGCCGGGGCGCTGGACAAGCTGGAGGTCAATATCGATTCCGGTTCTTTCCAGTCCAATGTGGATGGAAATTCGGAGATCATCATGAAGGTGGATGTCCGCGATTCCGACCACCTCTATCAGGCCGTAAAACGACTCTCCGACATCAAGAATGTCATCGAGGTTACGCGCGTGACGTCCAAGAAGGATGAATAATCAGTTGTCGTTTCGTCCATAGTTGCACGATCGCTTTGTTCCTGCGGTATTCGCCGATCCTCGGATATGCTGAATATCCCTCGGTCCGGCGAATACCTTGCGCCTTGCGCTCGCACGACTCTGAACAAAACGCCTCATGCTTTGATGTAGCCGTTTATTTTCAAGTTTTGGCAATTATATAAACTCAAAGCCCCGGCTTGCTGACGCAGGCCGGGGCTTGTTAGATGCTTGCTTTTTCGGGGACGTTTAGTTGCCGCCAAGCTCCTTGGAGCGCTCTGCGGAACGCAGAGTGCCTTGCAGGATTGCGCTGCGCACAGCGTATTCATCAAAGACATTGAGCGCCGCAATGGTGGTGCCCCCGGGGGAACAAACCATTTCGCGCAGTACCGAGATGTGGTGTTCGCTTTCTTCGGCCAGCTTGGCGGAGCCAGCGAATAAACCCTCGGTCATCTGCGTGGCCTGAACGCGGGTCAGGCCCATGGTCACACCAGCTTCGATCATGGCTTCCATGAAGTAGAACACGTAGGCCGGACCGGAACCCACAAGGCCGGTAAAGGCATCGAACTGCTTTTCGGGCAGGATGTGGACCTGTCCCAGGCCGGAGAACATCTCCTTGACCAAGGCTGCACGTTCGGCGTCCAGTCGTTGGTCTTCCAGGCAGATGGCGAACACACCCGCCCCGACCATGGCCGGAGTGTTGGGCATGATGCGCACGATGGCACACTGGTCGCCGCAGCATTCGCGCAGGCTGTCAGTCGTCAATCCCGCTGCGATGGAGAGCACGCATTTGTCCTTGCCCAGTTCCTCTTCGATTTCGGAGAGGACAGCAGCAACCTGGTGTGGCTTGATCGCCAGCAGGATGAAATCCGAGCGGCGAGCCAATTCCAGGGTGGAAGTGGTGGCCTCCAGGCCATATTCAGCCAGAGCTGCAAGGCTGTCCTGATTCAGGTCGAAGCCGAGCAGCTTCAAGTCGTCACGGGTGGACAGGCCTTTGATGATGGCCGCTCCCATGTTGCCGGTGCCGATGAAACCTACAGTGGTCATGTTCTTGTCCCCATTAACAGGATGGTTGGGATTAGCCGACCAATTCCAGGGCGTTGAAGAAGTAGCTGATCTCCACGGCGGCGGTCTCAGGGGCGTCGGAACCGTGGACTGCATTGGCCTCGATGTCGTCGGCGTACAGCTTGCGGATGGTGCCCTCGGCGGCGTCGGCCGGGTTGGTGGCGCCCATGATCTCGCGGTACTTGGCGATGGCGTTTTCGCCTTCAAGCACGCTGACCACGCAGGGGCCGGAGCACATGAAATCACACAAGGTGCCGAAGAAGGGGCGTTCGCTGTGAACAGCGTAAAAACCTTCTGCCTGGGCTTTGGTCATCTGGATCTTCTTGGTTGCTACAATCTTCAGGCCGCTTTCTTCGATGATTTTGAAGATGCTGCCGATGACGTTCTTGGCAACCGCATTGGGTTTGATGATGGAAAAAGTACGTTCAATAGCCATTTCAACCTCCATTTACACGACTTACTGGTGAAACTCCATTTCAATCAGAGTGTTGCGCGTCGAGGCCTTACGCTGCCCCGTCGCACATCGTTTTCCGTCCGCCATGCCCATTCCTTACGCGATGATCCGGGCGTGGCGGGAAGTATGATCAACCATGGAGCATGAAGGCTGACACCCCTCATGCTCCACAAGTGGTCTCTAGGTCAGTAGCATCTTGTCAGAGCTGAATTCCTCACCCTTCACGGCGTAGAACTGGGCCAACAGATCGTTTACAGACAGCGCCTGCTTTTTCTCGCCGGAGATATCCAGAATGATTTCGCCTTGGTGGAGCATGATCAAACGGTTACCCAGTTTGATGGCCTGATTCATGTTGTGTGTGACCATGAGCGTGGTCAGATTCTGGGACGTCACCAGATGCTCGGTCAGGAGCAGGGTCTGGTTGGCGGTCTTGGGGTCCAAGGCCGCAGTGTGTTCGTCCAGAAGCAGGATGTCCGGACGGACCATGGTCGCCATGAGCAGGGTCAGGGCCTGACGCTGGCCGCCGGAGAGCAGCCCGATGCTGTCTGCCAGTCTTGTTTCCAGGCCCAGGCCAATCTTTTTGACTTCCTTGGCGAAGATTTTACGGTCTTCACCCGTCACGCCCCGTGACAGACCACGAATTTTCCCCCGGCGTCTTGCCAGGGCCATGTTCTGCTCGATGGACAGGGTGGAGCAGGTGCCCTTGAGCGGATCCTGAAAAACGCGGCCCATGTGGCGGGCACGTTTGTATTCCGGCCAGGTGGTGATGATTTCACCCTTCAGGCTCATGGTTCCTTTCTGGGGCATGTGGGTCCCCGCCAGGGTGTTCAGCAGCGTGGATTTGCCCGCGCCGTTGGAGCCGATGACGGTAATGAAGTCGCCCTCGTTGATGGTCAGGGAGACGTTATTCAGAGCGCGCACTTCATTGATGCTGCCCTTGTGAAAATAGAGGGTGATATCTTTGAGTTCTAGCATCGCTTCAGCCTCGCTTTGAGCTTGGGTCCGGTCAGGGCGGCGACCACGAGCAAGGCGGTGATCATATTCAGGTCGCTGGGAGTAAAGGCAAAGGAGCCGATTTTCAGCCCCAGCGCCAGGGCGATGGCGATGCGATAGATGACCGAACCCACGATGGCGGCGACGATGGCGCGGGGCACGGAGCCCGCACCAAAAACGGTTTCGCCGACGATGACGGACGCCAGTCCGGCCACGATGGTGCCCACACCCATGTTTACATCTGCTGCACCTTGATTTTGCGCGATGAGCGCGCCCGACAGAGCCACCAGCGCGTTGGACAGGCCCACGCCGAAGATGATGACCTTGTGGGTGTCCACACCCTGGCTGGTGATCATCTGCAGATTGTCACCCGTGGCGAGCATGGTCTGCCCGATCTCCGTGTACAGGAACCAGATCAGCCCCATGACCACGGCAATCACAAAGCCACCGAACAGCACGGGCGAAGCCCAGTATCCGGGTAAACCGGCATTGATCAGTGGGTCGATGACCGTGTCCACGCCGAGGAGGGAAACGTTGGGACCACTCATGACGCGAATGTTGATCGAATACAGCGCGGTCATGGTCAGGATGGAGGCCAGAAGGTGCAGGATTTTCAGCTTGGTGTTCAGGATGCCGGTCATGGCTCCTGCCAGAAAACCGGCTCCCATGGCCATTCCCAGCGAGGCCACAGGGTGCATTCCATTGGTAATGCATACGGCAGAGACAGCGGCACCAAGAGGCAGGCTGCCGTCAACTGTGAGGTCCGGGAAGTCCAGAATACGGAAGGTCAGATAGACCCCCAGGACCATGATTCCGTAGACGAGCCCTTGTTCCAGGGCTCCTAGCAGTGCGAATAGGCTCATTGCGATGTATGATTTCCTCTAAAAGGTGAAGGGCGCGGTTGAACGCGCCCTTACCTTGAATACTCAGGGAGTGCAAGTTTGGGCTACTCGACGATCTTGTCAGCCTTGGCCATCACGGCCTCGGGAATGACCAGCCCCTGGGCCTTGGCGGCCTTCAGGTTCAGGTGCAGGCTCATGCCTTCCTGGAACTCCACGGGGGTGGTTGCAGCAGAAGCGCCGCCGAAGATGCGACCAGCCATGGCGCCGGTCTGCTTGCCGTGCAGGTAGTAGTCAAATCCGAGGGCAGCAACGGCTCCGCGCGGCACGGAATCCACATCCGCAGCAAACAGGGGCAGATGATTCTGCTCACAGACCTTGACCATGGATTCCAGGGCGGAGACCACTGTGTTGTCAGTGGGCACGTAGACGGCCTGGGTGCGACCCACAAGGCTCTTGGTGGCCTGGTAAACGTCGGATGTCTTGGAGGCAGTGGTTTCTTCGAGGGAAACGCCCTTTGCCTTACAGGCCTCGCGCAGCATGTTGACCAGGGTCTTGGAGTTGGCTTCACCGGAATTGTAAACCACACCCAGGCTCTTCAGGCCGGGGACGGTCTCCATGATCATGGCCAGATGCTTGTCCACGGGGGTCATGTCAGACACACCGGTGATATTGCCGCCGGGGTGGTTGAGATCCTTGACCAGACCGGCACCCTTGGGGTCGGTCACGGCGGAGAACAGCAGCGGCACCTTGGCCATATGCGGGGCTTTCTTCACGATCTGCGCACAGGCTTGGGCGCAGGGAGTGGCAATGGCCACGACCATGTCGGGATTTTCACCGGCAATGGACTGGGCAATCTGGTTGGCAGTGGCCATGTTGGCCTGGGCGATATGCACGTTGTACTTCACCTCCAGGCCCTGCTCTTTCAGGGAATCCTGAAGACCCTTGAGTACGGCGTCCAAGGCCGGGTGCTCGACGAACTGGTTGACTGAAATGGTGTAGGTCTTGGCCCATGCCGCTGTGCACATGAGGCTCATGAGCAGGACTGCAATAAGGATCGACAAACGTTTCATTGCGGACTCCGTCTTATGGTTGAAGAGGTTTGAGTTCCCGGACCGGCACGACCCGTACAGTTCGGTTCTGCCGTTCCCCCCATGTCTTCAGTGCCGCCAGTGTTTCCGGGTAGGGGTGCCCGATGGCCACTGCCTGCCCGGTTGTGGCAGCGATACGCTCTGCCTTCTCCAGTTGGCGAAGGATGGCGTTTGTATCCCGTATGTTGTCCAGGAAGACATTGCGTTTGTAAACGGATAGTCCCGCGGCCAGACCTTCGCGCGCACCAACACTGCGCGGAGCCGTCAGGCTATCCAGAAAAAACATGTTTCGTCCCTTGAGCGTTTGCATGACAACGGCCATGGCTTTGCTGGTTTGGGTGAATTTGGAACCCATGTGGTTGTTCACACCCGCTGCCCCGGGGACACGCTCCAGATTTGTCGTCAGCACCTGTCGAATTTCGTCAGGCCCCATGGTGGTGAACAATGCGCCTTGGCCCGGGTTTACCTCGGGATAGGCCTTGGGCTCCATGGGCAGGTGCAGCAACAGTTCAATCCTGTCTCTGGCCGCGACCTGTGCCACCTCGGCTGAATGCGGCTCATAGGGCAGCACCGAAAATGTCACCGGAAAAGGCAGTTCTGCCAAGTGGTTGGCAAAACGTACGCTACGCCCAAGGTCGTCGATGACCACGGATAGTCGGCCACCCTCGGGGGCTTCTAGTTCAGGCGCAACCACATGAAACTTCAATAGGTGTGTGGCTTGACCTACCACAGTTACCTGCCAGGCGTCACCGATGCGAATGAGGCTGGCTTCCGGTGCCCATTTGCCGAGAGCGGTGGTCAGTGCACTCAGGAACCTGTCCGTGCCCCCTTCGAGTTCGATGGACAAAGCCTGAAAATGATACTGCTCGTCGTGGTAACGCTCCAGGCGCACCTCACTGATGGACATGGCCTGCGGGCTGTACCCGGTAAACAGCAGAGTCTCCACCAGGGCATAGTCCACCTGCCTGACCATCCGTTCCAGCGGGACACCCAAGGTCTCCTCAAAGCCCCGATAGCCTCCACCGTTCCCATTGGTTTGGTTCGGCGTTGGGGCTGCTTCGGGTGCTGCTGGGGGCTGTACGGGAGCCATAGGATGTGGCTGGCGTACCGGAGGTGGGTCTGCGGCCATGCGGATGCCGTTTGCCTGCTCGGGGCCAGGAGCATCACGCAGGAACATTCCCGCCAGGATGATTGCCAATACAACTCCCAGCGCCACACCTCCCCAAAGCCATGCCCGGCGTCGGGTGGCTTTGTCTTCTCCCTCGGAAGGGGGATCGGCCGGAGGTGGCTCGTCAGGGAGCAAGGGCAGTTTACCGCCGTTGTCCTCGTTCATGGTGATACCCGGGCGTTAGTTCCCGCCGCTCTTGATCAAAGAGAGGCTGGGCAGCTTTTTCACCAGTTGCAGGGCCATACGCAGCTGGTTGTCCCGCTCCAGCATTTCCTTGGCTTTGTCGGTGATTGTCTGCTTGTCCTTGCCCTTGGCGCCATTGTTGGTCTCAATGTGACCAGACAGGTCGCGTTCGCGCATGACCTTGCCACGTTCTTCCTTCTCGCTAGGGGCTTCGAAGGGATAGACCAGATCAGGAGCAATGCCCTCGGCCTGAATGGAACGGCCACTGGGGGTATAGTACAAGGCTGTGGTCAGTTTGATTCCGGAACCATCGGACAGGGGGATGACGGTCTGAACAGTGGCTTTGCCGAAGGTGCGTTCACCCACGAGCAGAGCGCGGTTGTGGTCCTGCAGGGCACCGGCTACGATTTCGGATGCCGAGGCGCTGCCTGCGTTGATCAGAACCACCATGGGCACGTCCACATCGCCGGAGGACGGGCGGGCGTCGAAGTCCTTGCGGTTATCCTTTTCGCGGCCCTGGATGTAGACGATGTTGCCCTTGGAAAGGAACGTGTCCGCAACGGAGACGGCCTGTTCAAGCAGTCCGCCGGGGTTGTTGCGCATATCGAGGATGATGCCTTTAAGCTCACCCTTTTTCTTTGTCTTCTTGATGGCGGCGCGCATTTCGCGGGTGGTGTTTTCGTTGAAGCGAGTCAGGCGCAGGTACAGGTATCCGCTTTCCAACACTTCACTCTTGGCGCCGAGGATGGGGATGGTGGCGCGTTCAATGGGCACGGTCAGGGGCTTGCCCTCACCCTTGTGCAGGATGGTCAGATTGACCTCGGAGCCTTTGGGGCCACGAATTTTCTTGACGGCTTCGATCAAGGTGATGTCCTGAGTGGAATCACCATCAATTTCAAGAATCAAGTCTCCGGCCTGTAAGCCGGCTTTGTCGGCTGGGGTGTCCTCGATGGGGGCGATAACGGTCAAGCGCCCGTCGCGGATGGAAATTTCAATGCCGATGCCACCGAATTCACCGGAGGTGCTGATCTGCATCTCCTGGAAATCCTCGGGGGCCATGAACATGGAGTGCGGATCAAGGTCTTCGAGCATCCCACGGATGGCTCCGTTGATCAGATCCTCGCGGGGCACTTCGCGCACGTAGTTTGTTTCTACCAGGTCGAGTACCTGGCTGAATCGTTTGAGCGGGGCATAGGGGTCTTCCTGATTGGCCATGGAAGGACCGGTGGAGAGAGTCAGCAGGGCGACGACGAGAAAGGTGCCCGTCCACGTGGCAAGGCGCATGCAAGCCTCCGGGTTGATCGTGTGTAAATTATCCGCATGGGCTGCGGAGTATTATAATAACTGTCTGCTGCGCAGGTAGCGTTAGCTACGGCCTACGAGCCAAAGAACAGGATTAATAGCTTTTTGGCCCAATCGCAACTCAAAATACAAACCGGGGCCCTTTGCTACCGGGTAGTATCCGGCTGTTCCGAGGGGTTCGCCTTTCTCCATTTCCTGTCCGATAGCAACGTGGCTTTCTCCCAGAAAGGCGTAGAGGGTGTAGTAGTCGTCACCGTGATAAAGGATCACGACCCGACCAAAGCCCCGCAGTACATCGTTATGTACGACTTTTCCCCAATATACGGCGGTGACGGGGGCATTCTCGGCAGTGCTGAACCCGGCGCCAGTACGTCCGCGAGCCGCGCCTACTGGTTTTCCATGCACGGGATTGGGAAGTGACCCCTTGAGATCAGAAAATTGACCTGCACTCAGGTTCTTCAAGCGGTATTCCATGTCTTTCACGGCTGCCAGAACCTGGTTCAAGGCCTGTTCGGCATTGATGCGCTCGGCTCTTACCTTGCGAATGCCTCGCACAAAATCCAATCGGTGCGTCAGCAGATTGTCCTTGTCTCCATTGATGGTGGCGAGCCGTTTTTCAGCCTGGGCACGGAGTTCTTCCTGGTGCTTAATGCTGGTTCGAATCAATTCGCTACGGCTCTCGATATCCTTCAGTGTACGGCGAGCATCGGCGTACAGGGCGCTTCCCCATGCAAATTTACGATCGGCTTCTTCCCAGGAGTCACCGCCTTCGGTCCGGCCGCGATGGGCGGCCACACGTAATGGCCAGAGGGCACGGACCAGTTTACCAAGCTCCTGCCACGACGCCTGCTGCGTGTTTTCCAACTGCTGATGGGTTGTCCGTGCGCCAGCCAGTTCGCTATCGATGCGGTCCAGAGCGCGTTCCTGTGTTCGAATCTCCCGGCGCAATGCATCGAGGGAATCCTCCACCTTTGCAAGATTACCGTGCAGCGATCGCTCTTCCTGGGTCAGACGGGTCAATGCCTTCCTGTTCTGCTGAGCCTGTGCTTCTCCCGTGCGCAGGGAGTCTTCTATGGCGGCCTTGTTCGAGGCCATGGTGTTGGCTGGCAGTATGAGGGATGCTGAGAGCAGCAGGGCCGCCAGGATCAGCAGCTGGAGCGCCGGAGGTGGCGCAACAGGCATGAATGAGGGCAGGGAAATGTATGGGATGTCGCGCATTAGTCCAGATACTCCCGCAGTGGGCAGCCCTCGCATTGCGGAGCCTTCTTGAGGCAGAACTCTTTGGCAACACGGACCAAGAGGGCGTGATATTCGTTGAACATCGCGGGATCGGGGGGCAGGACATCCATGAAGAATTCACGGACCTCTTCGTAGTGCGTGTCCTCGGGCAATAGTCCGTGTCGGGACAGGATGCGCCGGGTGTAGGCGTCCACCACGAAGCTCGGCTGGTTCAGTGCGTAGAGCAGGATGCTGTCCGCAGTTTCAGGCCCCACACCTTTGATGGACAGGATCATCGGACGTAGTTCGCCCAGATCGCGGTTAGACAGCAAGGATATATCCCCGTCGCATTGATCGTGCAGAAAAGCGATGAGTCCTTGGAGACGCTGTGCCTTGACGCGGAAATAGCCCGAAGGACGAATCAGCTCGGCCAGTTCATCCGGGGCCAGGGCTGCCATGGTGTCGGGATTGAGAGCACCTGCTGCCTTCAGATTGTCGATGGCCCGCTCTACGTTCTTCCAGTTGGTGTTTTGAGTCAGGATCGCGCCAACGGTCATCTCAAAGGGGGTGTCTGCAGGCCACCAGTGGCTTTCGCCTAGGGCGTCTAGCATGGACTGATAGATGGAAGTTAACAGTGTCTCGCGGTTCATGGCGCGCAGTGTAGTTCGTGGTGCGCGGTCTGGCAATAGCCATGAATGGAAGGGGCTTGGCCTGTGCGTTGTGAGAAAGAAAAACCCCTGCACCAGTGAAGTGCAGGGGCAAAGTGTTTTTTGGGGGGGCACTAGCCGAGGCGCTCCCAGATCAGCGCCGTCCACTCGCCTGCGGATTCGCGACGTGGTTCGGGCAGTCCCTGAGCCTGGTATTTCTCGATGACGCTGTCGGCCTGTTCGTTCAGGATTCCTGAAAGGACGAGGCTACCGCCCGGAGCAACTCGTTTCACGAGAGCGGGGGCCATGGATTTGAGCGGCCCGGCCAGAATATTTGCCAGCACCAGTTCGAAGGTGAGTTCGAGGTCCAGCGTGTCCAGGCTGCCCACAGACAGGGAGAATTCATCGCCGATCTTGTTGAGCGTTTTGTTTTCAACGGCATTTTCGATGGCTAGCGGATCGATGTCGAGTCCCATGCCGGAGAGTCCCAGCAGGCAGCAACCAAGACCGAGGATGCCCGAGCCTGTTCCCAGGTCCAGGAACGTTCCCTTGTTACCGACCACGCCGGAACTGGAAAGATTGGCCAGGGCGGTCAGACACAGGGCTGTGGTGCCGTGATGTCCGGTACCAAAAGCGGTTTTTGGCTCAATGAGAATGGGGATGCGCCCGTCAGGAACTTCATCAGCCAGCCACGGAGGCAGCACGGTAAAAACTTCTCCTGCATTGACCGGGGTGAAGAACTCACGCCAGGCCAGTGCCCACTCCTGATTCTCCACTGTGTCTCGCTGAACGCTGACCTCTGGCAGTTGGGCGGCCAGCCCCTGAACGATTGCTTCGGCGGTCGTGGTGTCTTCCAGATAAATGGTGAAGAGCACCTTCCCGTCGGGAGTTCGGTCTTCCTGCCAGCCGTGCGGTGTGTTTTCGGTCAGATACAGGGTCACGTCGTCTATGAGCGCCCGGGGCGAGGACGCCTTGATTTGGAGGAGATCTTTCATGAGGAACCTTTGATGATGGGGTGAGGTCGCATCGGGTCGACCAGGATGTGTCATGGGGTGGCGTCAGACGATGAAATCCATTACGCGTCCGGTCAACTGCTCGGGATAAGACAGGCGTGGAGATTCAACGGCCTCCTGAGGCGGGGTTGCGGAGGAACTTTCCTCTTGCAATTCTGCTACCTCGGCGGGCGTGATTTCGCTTATCGGTTCAATGTGCTCGTTTTGGCCATCTAGAGCAACCATGGGTGAAGACCTTCCGTTGGATGACGTCTACTGTCTGTGTAAGTCCGTTCCATGAAACGGTCAAGGCTGCTGCCCTCCGTAGGGTGAGCAGCAGCCTGTGTGAATGGGGTGTCGCGGTGGCTCTAGCCAGCCAGAATTTCTTCCAGCGTGCGGGCGAAATGCTCCATGTCCGCTTTCTCGATGACCAGCGGTGGCAGCATACGCAAAACGTTGCCTTGAGTCAGATTCAGGATGAACCCCTTGCCGATGAGGGCCTTCCAGATATCGGCTCCGTCGCACGAGAGTTCAATGGCCAGCATCAGTCCCCGTCCGCGGACTTCGGCGATTTTTTCGGGATGCTTGTTCTGGACGGCCCGGAACAGGGACTGGGCGTAGTCACCTACTTCGGCTGCCCGCCCGGCCAGGTCGTCTTCAAGCATGATATCCACGACCTTTGAGGCTACTGCGGCTGTCAGTGCACCCGCGCCAAACGTTGTGGCGTGGGTGCCGGGCTCAAAGCCCTGCGCCGCCTCGACAGTGGCGAACATGGCTCCCATGGGCAGGCCGTTGGCCAGGGGTTTGGCGGTGGTGAAAATATCCGGAGCCAGACCGAATTCCTGGTGCGCCCAGAATTTTCCGGTCCGACACATGCCGGTCTGCACTTCGTCGATCATGAACAGCACGTCTCTTTCCACACACAGCTTTTCCAGGCCCAGCAGATATTCCTCGGAGAGAGGACGGATGCCACCTTCGCCCTGAATGACTTCGATGAGTACGCCTGCGGTCTGCGGGCCAATGGCTTCAGCCATGGCCTTCAGATCGCCGAAGGGCACGGAAGTGAAGCCTCCGGGCAGCGGCTGGAAGTGTTTGCTGAAGTGGGCCTGTCCCGTGGCAGTCATGGTGGCCATGGTCCGCCCGTGGAAGGATCCTTCCAGGGTGATGATCTCGTAGGCGTCGCGCTTTGCCACGGTGCGCATGTAGCGCCGGGCGAGTTTGATGGCTGCTTCGTTGGCCTCGGCCCCGGAGTTGCAGAAGAAGACCTTGTCCGCACCACAGGTGGCGGTCAGCTTTTCGGCCAGAGTAGGGCCTTCTTCCTGATAGAAGAGATTGGAGACATGCACGAGCTTCTTGTACTGCGTGTTGATGGTCTCGAGCAGTGCGGGGTTACCATGTCCCAGATTGACCACGGCGATACCCGCCAGCAGGTCGATGTATTCCCTGCCGTCCAGGTCATAGAGACGGCAGCCTTCGCCCCGGGCGATAGCCAGGGGGTAACGGCCATAGGTGTTGCAAATATATTTTGAATCTTTTTCTTTCAGTTCTTCGAAAGTCATTGTCTGCTCCTAGAGTTTACCGGTCGATCCGAAGCCCCCACTGCCGCGGGAGGTGTCGGACAATTCTTCCACCTGGGTCATTTTTCCCTGGCGAAAGGGCATGAACACCAACTGTGCGATGCGCTCTCCGCGCTGAATTCGTCGTCGCTGGCCTGAGGTGTTCAGAATTGAGACAATGATTTCTCCCCTGTAGTCGGGGTCAATGACGCCTACTCCCTGGCTTACGGTGAGCCCCTTTTTGGTGCCCAATCCGCTGCGCGAATAGATGAAGGCTGCCCAGCCGGGTTCGCGGATATCAATGGCGATTCCAGTGCCAAAGGCATGGCGCCCCCCAGCGGGAATCTCGATTTCGTCCTGATCGATGCAGGCACGCAGGTCGAAACCCGCGCTGCCGGTTGTGGAATAGGCAGGAGGCATTTCGGCTGCCAGCGGGTGCAGAATCTTGAAGTTGACTTCGATGGGAGCTGGGGCCGTCATGGGAGTCTCCGTTGTGATGATGAAGCGTTAATCCCGCGAATTGCGTCACGGACGAACAGAATTATTCCAGGTTGGCGGTGAAGTCAAAGCAACATGTTGTGACTATCTGGTTTCATAACGTATACGTCTTGCCTTTTTTCTCCCTCGTTGGCACAAGAGAAGGAGCGGAATAGCGTCAAAAATCACCCGGGCCATGAAACTCTCGGGATGGAGGATGCATGAAACCGATCCAGACATACAGCGTGGTGCCCAAACTTCCCAAAAATCTGAAGCCGTTGTGGAGTCTTGCCTACAACTTCTGGTTCGCCTGGAACGACCGGATAGTGGATCTGTTCTCGCGAATTGATGCACGTCTGTGGCGCGAGAGCGGCGGCAATCCGGTGGCCTTCATCAATATGCTGCCTCAGGAAATGCTTGTGGACTTGTCCAACGACGAGCTGTTTCTGGATCGGATGACCGAAACGGTGGAATCCCTGTCTGCCTATCTGGGGAGTACGGCCTCCGCAGTGGAGTTCAAAGGGCGTGATACCTCCCAGCCCGTGATTGCCTATTTTTCTTTCGAATTCGGGATTACCCCCTGCCTGCCCATCTATTCCGGTGGTTTGGGCATCCTGGCGGGAGACCATCTGAAGTCAGCCAGTGACTTGAACCTCCCTCTTGTTGGTGTGGGCCTTTGCTATACTCAGGGCTATTTTCGTCAGTATCTGACCCCGGATGCCTGGCAGAATGAGCGCTACCCTGTCTATGATTTCGAACAGATGCCATTGACCGAGGTCATGAACGAGGCCGGAGAACCGCTGAAATTTCTCCTCGATCTCCGTGGTCAGAAAGTGGTGGTGCGCATCTGGAAAGCCGCAGTGGGGCGGGTGAATCTGTATCTGATGGATACCAATATCACTGAGAATCCTCCCGAGGTTCGGGAACTGACCACACGACTGTATGGCGGTGATCTGGAAATGCGCCTCAAGCAGGAGGTCCTGCTGGGTATTGGCGGCATGATGGCTCTTGATGTCTTGGGCCTTTCGCCCACGGTCATCCACATGAATGAGGGCCATTCGGCCTTTGCCGGGCTGGAACGCATCCGGCGATTCATGCAGGATCGTGACATTTCGTTTGAGGCTGCCAGTGAGCTTACGGCATCCAGTTGCGTGTTCACCACCCACACCCCTGTGCCAGCCGGTAATGACCGCTTTCCGCCTGATCTCATGCAGCGTTATTTCGAGGGCTATGCCCGTGATATGGGCATTGCCTTCAAGGTTTTTCTGGCCTTGGGCAGGGAAGACCCGCGTGATGATGCTGAGTCTTTCTGCATGACGGTATTGGCGCTTCGGTTGTCACGATTCAACAATGGCGTCAGCAAACTGCACGGCGAGGTCTCGCGTAAGATGTGGCAACGCGTTTGGCCACAATTCCCGCTGCAGGACGTGCCCATCGGGGCCATCACCAACGGGGTGCACCATCCGTCATGGGTGGCGGCGGACATGGCCGTGCTTTATGACCGTTTCTTGGGGGCCAACTGGCGGGAAGACCCGGATTGCGATCGGGTTTGGCGCAATGCGGATGCCATCCCTGACTCCGAACTGTGGCGCACGCACGAACGGCTACGTGAACGATTGGTTGACTTTGTGCGCATGCGGCTGCGGGCCGAGTTGACGGAACGCGGAGCCCGCTACAAGGAGATTGAGGCTGCGGATGATGTGCTTGATCCCGGAGCATTGACCATCGGGTTCGCGAGGCGGTTTGCCACCTACAAACGGGCAAATCTCTTGCTGCAGGACAAGTCACGGCTCTTGAAGCTCATTTCACGAACCGAGCGGCCCATTCAGTTCATTTTTGCAGGAAAGGCGCATCCTAAGGATAATGAAGGAAAGCGCTTGATCCAGGAATTGGTCCAGCTTTGTCGGACCCCCAAATGTCGCAACAAGATGGTGTTTTTGACTGACTATGACATGGATGTGGCCGAATACATGGTGCAGGGTTGTGATGTTTGGCTGAATACCCCGCGTGTACCTCTTGAGGCTTGTGGAACCTCGGGCATGAAGGCCATGGCCAACGGTGTCTTGCATTGTAGTACGCTAGATGGCTGGTGGGCTGAAGCCTATGAGTCCAATAACAGTCTGGGTTGGGCTATCGGGATGGGTGAGTATTACGACGATCTTGAGCATCAGGATTTTGTGGAATCCCAAACTTTATATAATTTATTGGAGAACGATCTGGTCCCAGAGTTCTATGAGCGTGGGCATGGCAATTTGCCTCGGACGTGGATCAGGCGCATGAAAAAGGCCCTGCTCAAGCTTGGTCCGGTATTCAACGGTCATCGCATGGTGGAGGAGTATGCAAAGGTGGCGTATCGGCCTGCCTATTCGAATTATAATGATCTGGCTGCCGACAATTTTGCCAAGGCCAAGGCTCTGGCCCAGTGGCGCATGGAAATCATGACTTGCTGGCATGGTGTGGAGATTCGCAATGTGGTGTCTCGTGAGCCAGGCCAGGTCCATGTGGGTGAGGCCATTGAAGTCGATTGCGAGGTCAATCTGAACGGACTGACAGCCGAAGACGTCACTGTGGAGATTTACAGCGGCGGCGTGGACCATGAAGGCGTGTTCACCGACCGGCGCACCAAGTCCATGGAACCAAGGGACACAACAGACGATGGCTGGCGCCGTTTCAGTGGCATGTTCAAACCCAGTTCTCCGGGGCGTTACGGGTTTAACGTGAGGGTTCTGCCTAGTCATGCCAACCTGCTGGATTCGCATAGTCTGGGTCTGATCCGCTGGGCGTAAAACCACTGAGAAGTGGCTGTCTGCTTTGTTACTGCAAACGGTTCATACTCTTGCGTATTGGTTATACGCAAGAGTATGAACCGTTTTTGCGTCTCGCATTCAGCCACTTTTGAGTGGTTGTTTAAACCAGGAGTTGTTCTGCATGGGAGTAGGGGAAGGATGGAGAAGAATAAAGCCGCCGGAGTTCGCTCCGGCGGCTTCTTGTTTACGGGTTCCGTGGGGGTCAGAATCTTGTGAATTCATCATCGTCATCAGGCTCGTGGGATAATTGATGTTCGAATGTGTTGGCTTCGATCCTGTGGCGAGAAATCATGGCCGAAGATGATGAGTTTCCGGTGGAGGAGCTGTTGATGCGGAAGAAGGAAACGTGCTTGTTCATTTCTTCGGCTTCGCTGGACAGGCTTTCGGAAGTGGCCGCAATTTCTTCTGAGCCCGAAGCATTCTGTTGCACGGTCTGATCGAGTTGCGACAGGGACTCGTTGACCTGCCGGGCACCTTCACTTTGTTCCGTGCAGGCGGCAGCTATTTCTTGAACCAGATCTGCATTCCTTTTGATCTCGGGAACCAGCTCCGTGAGCATGGTGCCCGCCCGTTCGGCAACATCCAGGCTGGAGGTGGAGAGGTGACTGATCTCAGCAGCGGCACCACCGCTTCTTTCTGCAAGCTTGCGAACTTCGGCGGCGACAACGGCAAAGCCTTTCCCGTGTTCTCCTGCCCGAGCGGCCTCGATGGCCGCATTGAGCGCCAGGAGGTTGGTTTGACGTGCGATTTCCTCCACAATGGAGATTTTTTCGGCAATGTCCCGCATGGCTTGTACGGATTGGGTGACGGCGTCACCGCTTTGTTCCGCATCATTTGCAGCTTTTGTGGCGATATCTTCCGTCTGTCTGGCTGTGTCGGCATTTTGCAGGATACCCTGAGCCATTTCTTCCATTGTCGCTGAAATTTCTTCAACGGCTGCTGCCTGCTCGCTCGCGCCTTGTGACAAGGCCTCGGATGAGGCGGAGAGTTCTTCACTGCCGGAGGCCACGCTGGCACTGGCACCTTGAACACCTTGCACAACGTCGGTCAGTCTATCAGCCATCGTGTTCAGAGCCTGGGCGAGATGCCCGACTTCGTCCTTGGAGTCAACGTCCAGCCGTGAGGTGAAGTCACCCTCTGCCATGTTTTCTGCAAAGGAGACGCCTTTGTTGACTGGGTGAGTGATGCTTCTGGTCGTAAGGATTGTTGAGATAACGCCAATAAACAGGGCCACGGTACCGAGAATGATAGTGATCAAGGTGGCGCTGCTGGCATCCGTGGTGATGCCGATCGACATTTCTTCGGCTTCCCGGGTCTGCACTGCAAGAAGTTTGTCGATGGATCCACCGAGAGCGGCGGAGTCGGTGTCGAATTCTTCCATGATCAGGTTGCCAGCCTCAAGGCCTTCATTCAGATAGGCTTGGGTCATACGTTGCCCAGTGGCATAGAATTCTTCGAACATATCGGACAGGGCAGCGAGGTTTCGTAGTTCGTCCTGAGCGTTTTCCTGCTGGAACATGGATTTGAATTTGTCGAGGTCGGTCCGGAAGGCCCCAGCGGCCTCATCGGCATCTTTTAACCCCTCGGTGTTATGGGTGGCTGCGACATCGGTCACCCATTGTTGAACATGGGCTGTTGCAAGTTTCATCCTTGAGGCAGCCAAAGTGAACGGCAGGCTTTCGTGCGCGATCTGTTCAGAGTTCGATTGGATGTCTGAAAGTTCTGAATAAATAACGGTAGTCATCAAGGCAATGACAGTCAGTACCAAGCCGAAGCCGATGCTGAGCCTGGTACCGATATTGAGATCGCGGAACCGCATGGGTCCTCCTTGGTAGAGATCCCTGAATTACGACACTATCAGTGGTTAAATGGAGAACAAGTCTATCATAGCGGAAGAGTCTAATACAAGACTGTTTTGAAAGGAGGCAAAGGATGGGGGGGGATGTAAAAGGAGGACTGAGGTTAGAGCTGGTTCAGAGCTTCGGCCAGGTGATCCAGCCAGATGTCTGCGTAGCCATCATATTCGGCTGTGCCACGCACCACGCATGATGTGCTGATACCTGCTGCGTCAAGAATGGAGACCCAGGAGTCTGGGCCACTGCCACACATGTCTTTCTGCACATGTCGGCCAGGAAGAGCCAGTAGGGGGACGAGCCATGCCTTGTTCATGCCACGGGCCAGAAGCTCGTCTCGAACACTTTCGATGGTCAGGCGCCCATCCATGGTGGCTACAAAGATGTTCGGGTCTTTGGTCTGCATGGCATCATAGAGAGTGTCATAGAGGCTGTCCCCTGCGTGCCAGGTGCCGTGGCCCATGAGGACAACGGCTTCCTGCGCCTTTCGGTCCGGGGGCAGGTGCGACAGGATTGCCTCCACAACGCGGGGGACATCTTCCTCGCCGCCAATGAGTGGACGCCCCAGGCTGACGGAGTCAAACCCGTTCGTGCGTTCGGCAAACTGGTCCACGTCTGTGGCCAGGGCTTCATATTCCTTGCCGGTGATGACGTGCAGAGACTGAACGGCAACATGAGTATATCGTTCGAACAGCATCTTTTGCAGCGCCTTGTCCGAGGAATCGGTTTTTTTACCCTTGTCGGCCAGCTTGCCACGCACGATACCGGACGTGAACCCCCAGCGAACGGGGATGTCCGGGAAGCGGTTGCGGACCCGTTCCTCGAATTGTCGAAGAGACAGGTGAGCTTCCTGGCGGCTGGAGCCGAATGCAACGAGTAGTATGCCTTTTCTCATGGGATTCCTTTGGCGCGTGGGGTGCCCCTGTCTGCGCAAGTCCGCAGACTAGCAGAAAATTGGCTTATGATGAAGGAGAATGGAAGACGGCTGTGTGGAGCTAGTCGCCGTGAGTGTGGGGCACATCACCATGCAGGTGTTCGTGGCGATGGCTATGGGTGTGGGCATGACCGTGAGAGTGTCCGCTTTCATGGGAATGGGCCTGAGCATGGTTGTGGCCGTTCTGGTGGTCGTGAGTGTGGGCATGCACATGTTCGTGGGTCGCCGTGTGCCCGTCAAAGCGGATCTTACCATCCTTCATGGCGTAGATGTCCTTCGTGGTCTGCGCCAGAAAATCGTAGTCGTGAGAGATGATGATGCGTGGCAAAGCCAGTTCATTCAGGATGTGGATCAGTCTGTGGCGGGTGTCCACGTCCAGGGCGTTGGTGGGTTCGTCCAGAAATACGGCCTTGGGTTCCATGGCCAGCACCGTTGCCAGGGAGACGAGCTTCTTTTCACCGCCTGAAAGTTTGTAGGTGATGCGTTCTTCAAAGCCTTCAAGGCCGAGGTGGCGCAAGGTTGTGTGTGCGATTTCGGCGGCCTCGGCAGGGGATTTGCCCAGGTTTAGGGGGCCGAAGGCCACATCTTCCAGTACAGTGGGGTAGAAGAGCTGGTCGTCGGCATTCTGGAAGAGTAAGCCAACTTCCTTGCGCAGGGTCGCAAAGCCCTTTTCATCCGAGATGGGGTGGCCCCGGTGCAGAATGGTACCGGAGTTTGGGTTGATGAGCCCCATGACGATGTGGGCAAGGGTCGTCTTGCCGGAACCATTGGGGCCGATCAGACCAATGTTTGCGCCTTGCTCGAAGCAGAAATCCAATTCATCCAGCACTGGCTTGCGGCAGGGATAGGCATAGGTGATTTTTTGAAGCTCGAACAGCGGCGTGGTCATGTCAGCGTGTATCCCAGGTCATAAAGTGCGATGGCGGCGGAAGCAGCAAGTATCAGTATCAGAAAGGCTGCGTCGGCACCAGTGGCTGACAGTCCATTCAAAGACCTGAAACGTCCGGTGAATGCGCGGCAGAGCATGGCGTTGTAGACTCGTTCGGATCTGTCCAGTCCGCGGACCAGAACCATTCCAGCGAGATAAGCCAGGGTGCGGTAGGAGTGCAGATTGGTTCGGGGGGTGAATCCGCGAATGCGCATGGCCTGTCGCATACGTTGGTATTCCCCGGCCATGACAAAGATGTAGCGATAGGTGAACACCAGGAGATACGCCAGTTTGTCCGGGACCTTCAGACGGCGCAGGGCCCGGCCAAGTTCAGTCACCGGGATGGTCGCTACCAGTGCGATAAAGGCCAGGACGATGGCGTTGGATTTCAAAGTGATCAACCCTGCGAGGGCAAGTCCCTCATGAGTGGCAGTGAATAGCCAGACATCAAAGACGGGCGCACCAGGCTGGGAAAAGGGCAGTATGGCCCACAGGAATAAGATGAATACGTTCACGGCCAGCAGGCGGGAAAGCAGACAGCGCAAGGGAGGTCTGGATATTGTTAATAGCAGCAAGGAAATTCCGAGGGCGGCAGCAGCGCAGGGCGGAGTTGAGAGCAGTGCAATGCAAACGGTCCAAGCCGTGGCCCCGGCCAGTCTGAACCGGGGGTCCAGGCGATGTATGGGGCTTTTGCCACTGGAAAAGGCATCTTCGATCATCGTTGCTCCGCGGTGGAGAATGTATCTGTGGAGCAGGCCATCAGCGGCTGCTTTTGCTCTTGAAATAGGCTGCTATACCGAACAGGCCGAGAATGTATCCGATACCACCGAAGATGTCAGAAGCCTTGGGACCGGGCTCGGCCATTGCGGCAAGCTTGTGATTGAGTGGAGCAATGCGTTTGCTGATGGCCTCATCTACAATGCGCTTGAGCGTTGCTTCGTCGAGGGAGGCTGTACGCATGGCGCCATCAATCGTAGAGGAGGCTGTGGTTGTTGGTTCAATAGCCTGTGAAGAAGGAGTTGCTGCTTTGTCAGCCTCAGCTTCACCGAGGTATTCGTCGGCAGTGATAATCCATTCGCCCCGATGGCCTTCACCGGCAATGAGTACGAGTTTGAGGTCCATGCGCTGCTCCCGGGCCTTGGTGGGGATGGCAAAGGTGCAGAGCCCTTCTTTGTCTGTTTGTCCTTCCGTAACAAGGGTGCCAGTCGCATTGTCCAAGACCTGGATGGGGGCTCCCATGGCGGGTTTTCCACCGGAGAAAGCGCATTCCACATGGATGGTATCGCCTTCTGCCCAAGCGAAGATATTCGAGCGGTGGGCATGGGCAGGAAGTGGTATGGCGAGAATCGCGCAGAGAAGAAGGGCAACGAACAGACGATGGCAGGAAACAGGCATTGGAGCTCCTTGAATTGCTTGGGACAGGCCGTGAACTGAACGAGTGACTGCGTAGCATACTTTTTTATAAAGTGCCATACCTGACAACTCGGATTTCAGGCTGTATCCAAGGAGACAATGAAAAACGGCCCGGAACAGGATGCTCCGGGCCGTTGTTAGTTGTTTTGATATCAGGTGGTTAGCCTTGAAGGTCCGGGTGCTTGGCCAGAACTTTCAGGAACTGGCTCGTACGGCGGTCCAGACGCAGTTTCATGAGCATGAAGATCTTGTTCATGAACTGGTAGCCGAAGGTATGGTCATCGTCCATGAACATTCTCAATTCGTAACCGGGCAACACGATGAGATCGCTGTCCGTGGTAGCGACAGCACGCATGGAATGATGCGACGAGGGGATCATGCCGTACCAGCCGAAGATGTACCCGGGCTTGATGGAAGCCAGGGTCACGGCGGTGCCTTCCATGAGGTCGGATTCCAGGACCACCTTACCGTTCTTGACCATGTAGAGGTTTTCGGCTTCCTGCTCGGCGTCGTAGACCACGTCACCTTCCTTCACGGACTCGAGCTGGGCGATCTTGAGAAGCTTTTCGAATACCTGGTCGGGCAATCCCTGCAACAGGGGGACGTTCTTGAGGTCGTCGATGCTGATCATATCTGAATATCCTCTTGTTTTCTTAAAGGCCCTGCTAAGGCAGGGTCAGGATGATGAAACCGAACAGATACAGGGCGGCCACGGCCACGGAAAGTCCGATGGGCGAGATGCCAGCCCGGAAGTATCTGGTGATCTGCTCACGCTTGGCCTCGTCCGCAGGAAGTACCGCCAGGGTCATGTTCAGCGGCCCTTCGGAGAAGTATCGGCCCAGTCCGGTGGCAGCGCCCTTGTGCATCAACTCGTTGAATGCGTAGTTGACGAAGTTCAGACCCTTGTCCATGCAGATGTAGAACCAACGGCCACCCTTGCGCCAGATGATGTCGGTGTCGATGGCGATGGTGTCCGTCCGCTTCAGAAGCTTCAGGAACACGAAGAACGCCAAAGCTGAGAGCATCAGCAACTGGAACTGCTTGATCACTCCACTCAGAGTGTAGGGGACATGCGGTTCCATCTCAAAGGGCAGCAGAGCATACAGCGGCGCGGGGTAGCAGCCCAGGAAAATGCACAAAAAGGCCATGATGCCCATGGCCCAGAGCATGGTCTTGTGCGGCGGCTCACCGGGCCTGAGCCCTCTGTCCTGGTTGAAGAACACGAAGTACGGGAATTTGATACCCGCGTGCAGGAACACACCCGCCGAAGCGATTTCCAGGATCAGCCAGGGCCAGACAAGATGCTGGTTTACGGCTGCCTCGATGATCAGGGGCTTGGAGGTGTAACCACTGGTGAACGGCACGGACGAGATCGCCAGTGCCCCTATAGTTCCGAAGATCATGGTCCAGGGCATGGTCTTGTACAGACCACCCAGTTCCGTGCATTTGCTTTTGCCGGTCATGTAGAGCACGGAGCCCGCGCTCATCCACAACAGCGATTTGTAGATGATGTGGCAGAAGGCGTGTGCCGCTGCGCCGTTCAGGCTCATGGCAGTGCCGATGCCGATACCGCAGATCATGAAGCCGACCTGGTTGATGATGGAATAGGCCAGGATGCGGCGCATGTCGTTTTCAAGCAGGGCGTAGATGATTCCGTACAGAGCCATCACACAACCGACGACGATCAGGATTTCATATCCGGCATACCCGCGGATCAGCGTGTAGACCGATGTTTTGGTGGTGTAAGCCGACAGGATCAATCCGCCGGTAACGGTGGCTTCGGGGTAGGCGTCGGACAGCCAGGCATGGAACGGCGGTGCCGCCGCGTTGACCAGGATGCCTGCCAGAATCAGGTAGGATGCCAGAGTGCGATCAGTGAAGGCATCGAATCCGATGGAGCCGGTGCCGTTGATGTGCAGCACAATACCCGCCAGCAGGACCAGCCCGCCAAACAGGTGAAGCATCACGTAGCGATAACCAGCGCCGTAAGCCTTGGGGGTCCTGCGGGCCAGGATCAGGAAGGTCGAACACACGGCCATCCATTCCCAGAAGAAGTACAGGGTGATCAGGTCACCCGAGAAAACAACTCCCAGCGCGCCGCCTATGTATCCAAGGGCGGACATGTGCTGTTGGGAGTCTTTCAGGTAGAAGGCATAGATGCAGACAATCGTTGCGTTCAGGGTGAACACATAGCCGAAGATCTTGGACAGCTTGTCCACCCGAAGCAGGGACAGATCATGTCCGAAGAAGTGCACGCTCAAGAGCTCACCGTGCGGCAACTGGCTGATCATCCAGAAAGCCAGGGCGGGCAGGGCAATGACATAGATGTTTTTGGCCTTGCCCGGGATCAGCGGCACCAGCAGGGCGCCGAGAATCAGGATGAAGGCCGGGGGGAAGAGAAGACTAGCGGTCATAGTAGTCCTCCCTCACTTTCAGGACCAGTCCCAGCAGTTTTGCCAGGATGATCAGCACCGAGCAGGACGCGAAGCCCAGCAGTGCCGAGAACCCGAAGATACCGTCGAACGAGAAATGCGGGTGCACGTGCACAAACGCCTCGGCAATGACGGTCAGGGCACAGGTGCCCCACAGGAGCTTCCAGAGAAGCTTCCTGTTCTTGTCGTGGTCAAACCAATCGAATTCTTTTTTATGACTCATGGCCGTCTCGTTCTCCGTTAAGGTGCCGGGACACCGAGGCCGATGGCGGCCAGTCCGGTGAAGATGTCGTAAAAGAAGAACAGTCCCAGGGTGATTACCGCAGTGGTAATGATGGGGATCGTGCATTGCACGGGTCCTTCGTTGCGCGGTCCGGGGAACATGTTCTCTTCTTCAGTGCAGAAGAAGGCCTTGTACACGATGGGCAGGAAGTAGGCCGCGTTAAGCAGCGAACTGACCAGCAGCACGATCATGAATTCCCATTGGCCGGATTCCAGGGTGCCCTGCAAGAGGTACCACTTGCTGAAGAAACCGCCCGTGGGAGGGATGCCGATGACCGAGAGTGACCCGATCAGGAAGCAGATCATGGTGATGGGCATTCGTTTGCCGATGCCGACCATCTCACTGATGTTCTTTTTGCCGGTGGCTACGAAGATGGCGCCGGCGCACATGAACAGCGTGATCTTGCCGAAGGCGTGCATGGCGATGTGGACCGAGCCACCCAGCAGAGCTTTGGGAGCCAACAGCCCCATGCCCAATACGATGTAGGACAGCTGACCGATGGTCGAGAAGGCCAGTCGGCGTTTCAGGCCGTCCTGCGAGAGTGCTATGAGCGAGGCTGTGATGATTGTCACCGAGGCGATGGTGGCGATGAGCGTGCCCAGGTTCAAATCCCTGAGCATGTCTACGCCGAATACGCCTGTAACCACACGCACGATGGAGAACACACCGACCTTGACGACCGCCACTGCGTGCAGCAGGGCCGAAACCGGGGTCGGGGCGACCATGGCTGCTGGCAGCCACGAGTGGAACGGCATGATACCGGCTTTGGCAAAGCCGAAGACGAACATCACAAGCAGTGCCGTGGCCACCTCGGGGGTGACATTACCGGACAGGAAGCCCTGCGGACCGAAGTCCAGGGTTCCGGCCTGGAAGTAGGCGATGAGCATGGCTGGCAGAGCCAGGCCGATGGACGTGCCCATGATGTAGCCGATGTATTTGCGACCGGAGACTCTCGCCTCGGGGGTCTGCATGTGTGCGACCAGTGGGTACGTGGACAGTGAGAGAATCTCGTAGAACATGTACATGGTCAGCAGGTTGGCCGAGAAGGCCACACCGATTGTGGACGACAACGCCAGGGCGAAGAACGTCGCGAACCGGGTCTGACTGTGTTCCTTGAGGCCTCGCATGTAGCCGATGGTGTACAGGGACACCACGATCCAAAGCGGTGCGGAGACCATGGCGAACATCAGGCCGAGGCCATCCACTCGGAAGGCGATGGGCACGCCGGGCAGGACCTCGAACAGGGTGTATGTGTATTGGGCACCAGCAAGTACTGCAGGGACCATGCTCACGATAAGGGCGAGCTTGATGCCGGCGGCGGTGAAGGTGACGGCTTCGCGCAGATTGGGCCTTTTCCCGGCTGCCGCGATGAACGGCATGGCGGCCAGGGAGACCAGCACGGCGAGAAGCGGTCGGATGGATTCGATGTATTCCATATCGATAGCTCCCTAGATGATGGTCGCCGGGATGGCGAAGTCGATGATGTTGGTGACGATGAAGCCGGAGTACAGCCCCAGAACCACAAGGCCGACGGCCACGACGAGCAGAGGCAGGACCATGCTCCAGGGAGCATCCTGAATCTTTTCATGCGGCGGTCCGTGGTAGTGGTCGCCATGCATGTCGCCGTAAGGCTCGAAGAAGGCGATTTCGAAGATTCTGAAGAACAGAATGACGTTCATCAGGCTTGAGAAGACCAGTGCGGCCACGAATCCGTAATGTCCGGCATCGAGTCCACCCAGAATCAGGTACCACTTGGAGTAGAACCCACAGGTGGGAGGCACGCCGATCATGGCCAGCGCACCGATGACCAGCGCGGCCATGGTGAAAGGCTGTTTGCGTGACAAGCCCTGAAGGGCTTCAAACTTCGTGGAGCCGGTGCGGTAGGCGATGCAGCCCACACACAGGAAAACGCACAGGGTCATGACTGCGTCGTTGACGATGTGCAGCATGGAGCCGGTGATCCCCAGTCGGTTACCAAGCCAGAAGCCGCCGACCATATACCCCACCTCGGAGATGAGGACGAAGGTCAGCATCTTTTTCATGTCCTTTTGGGACAGAGCAAAGAAGGCTCCCATAACCATGGCGACCACCGCTGCCCAGACAATGCCATCTGCAAACCAGGCGGCCTTGAAGGTGAACTCGGGGGTGAACACGGTCAGGCACATGCGGATCATGGCGTAGACCATGACTTTGGTTGTCATGGGGGCGATGAGACTGGAAGCCGGAGAGTTTGCGTCCGAATATGCGCCTGGTAACCAGGCATGCATCGGGAAGAACGCCATCTTGATGAAGATGCCCACCAGCACCAGTCCGAAGGCCGCTGCAATGGCGGGAGATCCGTACAGGCTGGGCAGCAGGCGTTGCAGGTCCAGCATGTTGAGCGAGCCGGTCATGATGTACATGTAGCCGACGCCGAGCAGGTAGAAGGACGCACCCACGGTCCCCATGAACAGGTAGCGCAAGGTGGACAACTGGGCTCGGGTATTGCCCATGGCAAGGAGCGCGTAGCCTGAGAGGGCTGCGATTTCCAGCAGGACATAGAGGTTGAACGCGTCTCCCGTGACCACGATACCCAGGTGACCTGCTACGGAGAGCAGATACAAGGTATAGAAGACCGGAGCCTTGTCACCGTAGCTCTTTTCGATGTCGGGCCGGGTGGCAATGAGGTTCCAGAAGGCCAGGGACGAAACGACGAACAGCACCAGGGCGTTGAGGTGATCGACATAGTATTCGATACCCATGGGGGGTGCCCATCCACCGATTCGGTAGGAGAGCGGCCCATTGGCGATGACCTGCCCCAGCAGGCCCATGGCCGCAGCCGCAGACAGTCCGAGAGCAAGTGCCGACATGATGAAGGCGGGCTTTCGGCTGAACCAGGCGCTGATGAACACGAAAAGCGCGAACAGCAGCGGTGCGATCAGGATAAGTGATGGATATTGATCGATCATGGCTACTCACTCAAGTGGCTTAAGATTTCGTCTTCATCCAGCGTCTGATGCTCGCGGTAGACTTTGAGCGCCAGGGCCAGAGCCACACCGAGAGTGGCCACGGACACGACGATGGCGGTGAGCATCAATACATGAGGGAGCGGGTTGATGTATTTGTCCGCATCCATGATGTAGTCGTGCCCATGCCCGGGAGCATGCTCCAGAATTGGGATCGTTCCGCCTTTTTTCGCGCCGATGGACACGTAGAACAGAATGATCGCGGTCTGGAAGATGTTCATGCCGATGATTTTCTTGATCAGGTTGACCTTGGCGATCATGGCCCAGATGCCGATCATCATCAGAATGATATAAATCCAATAATTGTATTTGGCCGTGAGGACCGTTTCCAGGAATTCCATCATGGTTACAGCCCCTCGTCGTATGCGCCGACAGAAGCGACGTTATTATAGATGATGACCATGGTGGACATGACCGTCAGGGCCACCCCGATCTCGACGATCAGGATACCCATGGAGCGGGCGGCGATGGGATCGAGGCCGAGCAGTACGCCAAGCACCGAGTAGTCCAGGAAGTTGCCGCCGAACAACAGGGCCAAGGCACCCCATCCAGCGTAAATCAGTACGCCCGATGCGGACATCAGTCCCAGGGTCTTGTTGCTGACGCGTGCGGAAAGGGTACGCAGGTTATGCGACAGGGCCAGCAACAGGAAGCCAGCGGCCAGGATGACGCCGCCCTGGAAACCACCGCCGGGGCTGTGGTGCCCGTGGGCCACGACATACAGTCCGAAGAGCTGGATGAACGGGATCATCAGGCTGGCTACCCGGGAGACGATGAAGTCATAAGGGGTCCAGGTGGGGTCGATGCGTTCGAAGTCCGACCGGGAATTGGGACGGGTGCCGTTGGGTTTGACCTTGAGGACCACGCCCGTGTCCTTGTGACGGAAGTAGCGGATCTGATCGTCATCCTCGCGGCGGAAGGCCCCAAGGATGAAGAAGCAGGCCGCACCGGCGCAGAAGACAACGGTGGTTTCGAACATGGTGTCGTACCCTCGATAGTCTCCAAGGACGGCAGTGACGATGTTCGGAACTGAGGTTTCCTCGATGGTTTTCTCGATGAAATGCGGTGAGAGGTACGTGGACGCAGGTGACTGCGGATCACCCCAGCGCGGGAATTCCGCGGTGATGGCGATGAGCATGATGCCCAACAGGAGGATGGTGACAGAAGCGAGTTTTTTCATCAGTCCTTCGTCCTCCTTGATGTTCTGAACACCGCAGCGATGAACAGTACGGTGGACACACCCGCGCCGACGGTGGCCTCGGTAAAGGCGACGTCAACAGCGCCCATGACGGTCCAGAGTACGCACATCATGAAGCTGTATGCTCCGAAGAGGATGCCAGCGCCGAGCAGGTCCTTGACCTGCAACGAGGCGATGGCGACCACCACCACCAACAGGAGCATGGCTGTATCGATTTGCCAGATCATGGTCGCTATCTCCTTGGTTGGCCCTGAGTCCATGGTTTCTGTCCGGCCCGGAATCCGGCATCCACGATGGCGTGGGTGGCCGTAGGACTGGCGATGAATACAAAGACCAGGATCAGCATGATTTTCAGAGCCGTGAGCACTGAGGTGCTGCTGATGTCATTGAGTTCATACAGGGCAAGTCCACCAAGCATGAACAGCGAGGCCAGGGTGTCCATCTTGCCTGCGGGATGCAGGCGGGAATAAAAGTCGGGAAAACGCACGATACCAAGGGAGCCGCCAAAAAAGACGATCAGCCCAAGGACAAGCAGCGTCACAACGATGATGTCGAGCATGGGGTTCTCCTATTGGCCCTGGGGTTCTTGGTGCAACCCCTTGCGTTTTTGGAAGAATTTTGCGGAGGCGATGACAGCAATGAAGTTCAGCATGCCATAGGCCAGCGCGATATCGACGAACATTTCCTCACGATGGAAGAGGTGCCCGGCGATGACCAGCAAAACAACGGTTTTGGAACCGATACCGTTGACGCCCAACAAGCGGTCGAGGACCGTGGGGCCGACAATGGCACGATACAAGGTCATGAGCATCAGTCCGATGAGGATCAGTGCAGTGGTCAGAAAGAATCCGTCCATCTAGTCCTCCCCGAAGGTTTTGGCGATTTTGTGCTCCATGTCCCCGGGCAGTCCGTCAGCGGACTTCTGATCGATGGCATGCACGGTGTAACGGCCGTTGATATCAACGTGAACCGTGATGGTGCCGGGGGTGAGCGTAATGGAATTGGCATAGGTCAGGCGGGACATGGTTCCCTTCAGGTTGGAGTCGATCTTGATGACCCGGGGGGAGATCTTGTCCATCATCCTGGGGTGAAAGGCGAGATACATGAGCCAGACATTGGCTTTCATGATTTCCCAGATCAGCCAGGGGATGTACATGATGAATCTGAACCAGGTTCCGGTGATGGCAGCTCTGGAGTCCGGAGGGAACAAGAGGTCAGACGAAAACCAGGCCACAATGGCGCAGGAGATGACTCCCAGGCTCATATGAAATGGATCGAATTGACCTGAGAGTACGATCCAGCTGAGCGCCATGATGAGAAAGGTCAGGGCCATGGCCCCGAACCGGCGTCTCGGCTTTCTCTTTTTGGACTGTTTGCGGTTGTATACCATTGTCTTTCCTTGCAACTGTTGGTGCGGGTTGACAAAACGATGAATGTTTCCGGCCCTAAGGGCCGGAAACATTACATACATAAATGAGTACGGACTTCAAGGACACTCCTTGTGAAAAATTCCCCAAAGGCGGAATATTTAAATAACAGGCTTGGAGAATCTGCCCCGCAAGCACCGTGTGACTTGCATTAAGCTGAAATCACAGTAAGTTTCCTGATATATCTCCGAAATTGTCGTGTTCTTCGTTTCGTCCTTTCCGTAAGCCCCCTAGAACATGTCCAGATGAGCTGGGGAGATCTCGACCGTGGGGTAGAGTCCCTTCAGCGGGCCATCCGGATAAGGCTGTACGATGTTAAAGGACATTTCGTTGTTCTGCTGGGCGTGGCCGATGCCATTGTCGCCGCTTTCGAAATAGGCTCCATTTTCTTCCAAGATGTGCTGAATGCGATGAGCGAAGGCGTCCACAAATGCCTTGCCCGATCCGGAGAAGCTCATATCGCCGAAGGTGGTTTCACCACTGAATTCTTTGAGGCGTGAAATGGCGATGGAGTTTCGCTCCAGATCGGCCTTGGAACCCACAAATCCCCAAACAAGTGTGCCATCGGGGATTTCAAGAGGCTCGTCGGCGTCGATGATGGTGTGGGGCATGATAATGCAGCCCTTGCCCACCTGTACGGGGTTTTCCGGTGTGCCGTGAACGAAGGCGTTGAAGCCGACGAAGCAGTTGGGGCCGCAGTGGGCGTGGATGATCTTGCCGCCATGTGCGGTGACGTTCATGCCATCCAGGCGGGAATGCACGATGTAGCAGTTCTCCTGGGCGTTGGCTCCTTGCCCCAGAGATGCTTCTTCCAGATAGGCCCGCTGGCAGACCAGTACATTTTCATCCACGCTGCAGTTGCCTTTAACCACGGCATAGGGCGACAGGGATGCACTCCCCGGCACATTGAGCTGGGTTTCCTGAGTCACTGAACTGTAGATGGGGATGAAGTCTGCTTTCCGTTCCTCCACATAGTCCAGCATCTTGCCAGTGGGGGGCTTGCCAGGCTCGTACTTGACGTACTTGTCGAGGATTTCACGGGGGAATTTATAGTCAAACTCGAAGGCTCCCTCGGCTTTGACCCAGATGCGCCCCGGCTCCACATAGGTGTGCGAAAGCTCTCCGGCCTGAACATAGCTGTGCGTGCCGAATGCGCAGTTGTGCGCACTGGTCAGGTCGACGGTGGCAAAGGGCTCCAGGAAACAGCCGTCCATGGGGGCGCCATGGATGTTGGCCCAGTGCAGAGCAACGGTATTGCGAATTGCGAATTTTTCAAGGTTTTCGGGGTCGTGAGACTTGTTATGGACCAGAGTCTTGATCAGGAAGCTGTCACGGATGGCAATGAACTCATCATTGTATAGTTTGAGCTCCATGTCTTCGAATTTGACCACATCACCTTTGCGCTTGAGTTCGTCGCCGCGGATGTCGCTCTTGTAGAGGACCGAGCGGGTCACTTCGCATTTGCCCAGAAAGTAGGTGCCGGACAGGCATGATTCCGAGAATTTGAAATGCAGAGGGTGAGTTGGGGTCAGGCCGTAAAAGGCATAGAAGGATGACAGGTTCTCTTGGGAAACGATGGTTCGAAGGTGAGGCCCCACGTCCACGAATTCGTGCAGGTTGACGTTGACGCGGGTAATGATGCTTTCGATGAGATTCTTCAGCTGGTCCATTGCTTGCTCCGGAAACGATTGGGTTGGCGGAGTAGGGCTCGGCTCCATAGTGATTACGGAGCCGAGCCGTGGTCTTCAGTATAGCCCCGCCGCTGGCAGCTAGCCGCCGACAGGCAGGGTGGTTGACATGCCCATGAGGGGCCACAGGACGTAGACGGCGAAGCCTGTGACGATCATCAGCAGAATCGATGCCGGCACACCGTACATGAAGAACTCCCCACTGGTAAACTGCTTTGAGTTGTAGGCAATGGCATTGGGAGCCGCGCCGACCAGCAGCAGGAAAGGCATACCAGCCACAATCAGGGAGGAGAACAAAATGACTTCGCCGGTCACGCCCAGATAAGGCGCGATGACCAGGGCCACCGGGAGCGAGATCGCGATGGCGGCCACGTTCATGATGAAGTTGGTCATCATCATGACGAAGAAGGCGATGCTCATCACAAACACGAACCAGTGCGCTTCCTGGAACATGGTCAGCCAGTTAACGGCCATCCACTTGGCAGCGCCGGTTTCCCAGAGGCAGAAACCGATGGACATGGCACCGGCAAAGAGCAGAATAATATTCCAGGGAACTTCCTCCAGATCCTTGAGGTCAAGAATCTTGAAGACATAGAACAGGACCGTGGTCATCAGGATGATGGCGGTTTTGTCGATGGCCTGCAGCGCAGGGATAAAGGAGCGGAGGCTCATGATCACGATGGCAATACCCACGATGAGTGCAGCCATGATTTCATTCCGTTTCAGGGAGCCCAAAGAGGCGTTCAGTTCACGAGCCTTCTCGCGCAAACCGGGTATGGTCTTCTTTTCGGGCTTGCACACGACCATGAAGAAGCCCCACAGCAGGAAGGTCATCAGCCAGCCGATGGGTGCCATGTAGTAGCTGAGCTCGAAGAACGTGATGTCCTTGTCCATGATGTCTTTATAGAAGCCCAGGGCCACTGCGCCACGGGCCGCACCCAGCAAGGTGACGATGGAGCCCGCGCCTGCGACATAGGCCATGCCCATGAACAGACCCTTGCCGAACTTGGTGGGGGTCTTTGGGTCGTCGGTGTACAGGCTGTAGATGGCGATCAGCAGCGGGTACAAGGTCGCGGCCACTGCGGTGTGGGCCATGATGTGGGTCAGTGCGGCACAAACCACGAAGCTGCCCAGATAGATCATGGATGTTCGTTCGCCCACGATGTCCAGCATCTTGTAGGCAAGTCTCTTGGTCAGACCGGTCTTGGTAAACACGGTGCCGATGACCAGAGAGGCGAAGATGAACATTACGGATGGGTCCATGAAATCCTTGAACGCGGCCTTGGCCGGGCGGATCAGGAACATGGCCTGCAGGATGCCGATCATCAGTGAGGTCACACCAATGGGGACGACTTCGAATACCCACCATGTGCCTGCGAGCAGGAATACGGCGAGTGCGCCTTTGCCTTCTCGTGAGAGGAGGAAATGCTGGCCCTGGGGGTCCACAGCATCGGGCCAGGCGGGTGAATAATAGACAATCGTGAAGAGGCCCACGCCTAGCAGCATGAAGATAAGCCGTTTCCAGTCGAAGGATTCGGCGGTCTTGGTTGCGGCAGTCATGATAAAATTTACCTTCCGTCTTTGTCGGTTTGAAACAGTGGCTTGGCTATATGCTGCAGGCCAGGGTCAGTTCTTTGATCTTGCCGAATACATCGCCGTAACGCAGGACGCCAACGACCTTGCCGCCTTCGCGGACAAGAAGTGGCTGATGGATGCCGGCGACATAGCGATTCAAAGCCGAGCCAATAGATCTGTCGGCTTCGACATATTCATCTTCTTTAGGCTCATGCATGATATCTTTGATTTTCAGCATTGCGGCCTTTTGACAATAATTATCCAGAGGCTCGCCCCAGATGTCGTTTTCCTTGAATTGGTTGGCCATGTACTCTGGGGTCAGAATGGAACCTGGCGAAAGTGAATCGAGCAGGCTTTTGTATCCAGGTTCCAGAGCAAGGAAGACATCCATCATGGTGACTTTACCCATAATAGTGCCGTTGTCGTCAAATACCAGGGCGTCACGATGTGAGTGTCCCTTGTCTTTGGTGACCTTGTCATCATCAAGAATTTTGAAATAATCATAGAGGGAGTTCTCCAGTCCCACGGAAACGTATTCCGTAATGGGGATCATGAGCTCCTTGATCAAAACAGTCATTGAACATCCTCCTCCAGTCGTTTCGGGCGGCAGCGAATCGGTTCAGATTCTGGCTGGCCGTCTCCGGGCAATTACTCTTGCTTGTCCTCGGGCCTGGCCCGTTTTCCTGCGGCACGGATTTTTTCCAGAAGTTCGGTCAATTCAAAGGGAATCAGGATGTCGTCCCAAACGCCTCGCTTGCGGGCCTCCATGACGAAATCAATGCTTCCTCCGTTTTCAAGCAGAATGATTCCAGCTTTAGGTGCGGCATCATGCATGCGTTGGATTCGGCGTAAATCGTCTTCGTGTGACTCTCCGGTGGCATATAAAACAACGTCAGCCCCATGATCCGTCAGCACCCGCACGGCCTCCTCCGGATCTGCTTCCTCTGTGACGAGTAAGCCCTGCGCAGCAAGCAGAACCGAAAGCTGTTGTCGGAAGCTGTCCTCCGGCGCGATGAACAGGACGGTATACGCCATGATCGATCTGTCTCCTGGGCACGAGATGAATCGTGCACGGTTCTTTGCCAAAGCATATTGGCAAAATTTTCACAAGCATTTCGTTCTATGAGCAGAAAGCGTGCCATGAAAAAAGATGAATGATTCCAGGGGTGGTAAGATCAAGAAGGTGATGTGGAGACGTAATGAAACATTTTGAATCGAAAGGTGTGTTTCGATTTGTTTCAAAATGTTTTGAATGGGGTTGCGCGGATCCAGTTTGTCTGAATTATAGAGCCTTTGCTTCAAAGTCGAGGATGTCTCCCTGTGTGAGTGTCTCGGCATCCAGGGCTTCGACTACGGCATCCAGGTGGCCCACTACGGAGTCGTACACGGTGACGCCTTTCCATTCCAGATAGTCGTAGAATTTGTATTCAATGGCACCGGTGACTACAATTTCGGCTTTTTCAGTGAGTATCAGTTTGCACAACTCATCCGCTGAGGCAGAGGAGAGAACGAGCGTTTTGCCTTTGGGTGATGAATCCGGTCCGACCTGTCCGATCCAGACCTCTGCGGTCAGATCGAAGCGGGAGGCAACGTGGTCAAGGTCCAGGGTGACGAGTGCTTTTTTCATTGATTATCCTTTGTCATCCAGTCCGTGTTTCTTCATTTTGCGCCACAGGGTGCTACGTGCCCAGTTCAAGGTGTCGGCGGCTTGTCCTCGCCGTCCCTTGGCCTGTACCAAGGCGTCCATGATGAGCTCGCGTTCGGCATCTTCCCAATTTGCGGCGTGGGGGCGTGTGTCTGTGGGGCGTGCTTCGGTGTGTGGCTGTGGGATTTTGGCTGGTTGGGGGGCTGAGGCGTAACGCTCCGGGTTGGTCAGGTAGGCCGGAAGGTGATCCACGGTAATGGTTTCGTCTTCGCAGACGTTGACCGCATATTCTACGATATTGCGGAGTTCTCGGACGTTTCCCGGGTAGTGATAGTCAAGGAGCATGTCTTTGGCCCGAGGATCGAAGATCTTGACCCCTTTCTTGAAGGTGGTTCGAAAACGGTTGAGAAAATGATTCATGATCAATTCGGCGTCCTCGCCGCGTTCCCGTAAGGGGGGCAGGTGCATCCGGACAACATTCAGTCGGAAAAGCAGATCTTCGCGGAAGCGTCGCTCCCGGACCATCTCTTCGAGATTGCGGTGGGTGGCGGCGATGATGCGCACATCTACCTTGGCTGGCTTTGAGGCTCCGATGGGGTAGAAGGTCTTGTCGTCCAGAAAGGAAAGGAGTTTGACCTGCAAGGCCAGGGGGAGATCGCCGATTTCTGTCAGGAACAGCGAGCCGTTGTGAGCCAGGCGGAACCGGCCGCTCTTGTTTTCCACCGCACCGGTAAAAGCTCCTTTGACGTGCCCGAAGAGTTCGCTTTCCAGTAATGTCTCGGGCAGTGCGCCGCAGTTGACCTTGACGAAGGGGCCTTTGGCTCGGCTCGAGGCCTGGTGGATTGAATCAGCCAGAAGATCCTTGCCCGTGCCGGTTTCGCCAGTGATGAGTACCGATGAATCGGTCTGGGCAACGCTGGGGATCAATTGAAACAGGCTTTCCATTTTTGGGCTGTGGGCAATGATGCCGGCAAATCCGAAGGCTGCTTGTTTCTCGGGTTCGAGATTCTGGATGAGGCTCATGTTGTCCAGGGTTTCCATGTAGCCCAGGGTGGAGCCATCCATTCCCTGGATGCGTGCGGCGGTGATGCGGACCGGTATGCGCTGTCGGTCGACATTGATGATATCACCCTCTACGCACACCGGCGCTCCATCGTTATCAATGGACACCAGCGGGCAGTTCTTGACGCAGACATTGCTCCGCAGGACGTGTCGGCAGGGAAGGTTCATGACCCGTTTGGCTGGGAGTCCGGTCAGGACTTCGGCGGCCTGGTTCATGGCGACAACTCTTCTGTTCTTGTCGAGAATGACAACGGCAATGGGGATTTCATCCAGCAATGGCTGAAATGCTATGGGCGAGTTGAGAATCCCCTGAACGCTGGGGCTGGCTACTATGGAGATGGCGTCGGGCATGATGGTCTCGGTATGTTTCAGTCTTGAAACAGAATGGAACAAATTGACATGAAGTCGGGGGGGCATGTCAAGCTTGGGCTCTCTACGATGATCCTTTGGGGGCAGTTCCTCTCCTGAAACGACGCGGAGTGTGGTGAATTTTGCTTCCCGACAAAAAAAGTGTATTCACGGCCCCACGTAAAACCTGAAGGATAATGATATGAAGAAACTCCCCCAGTGCAGAACAGACAACCGCAAGGCCCGCGTTCGCCATGTTGTGGAACGCCGCCAGAAAGATCTTCGATTGCTCGTTGCCAATGTGCACGATCCGCATAATGTCTCTGCCATTTTGCGTAGTTGTGATGCCTTTGGCGTCAATGCCGTGGATCTGTATTATACCGACACCGCGTTTCCGAATCTGGGCAAGAAATCATCGGCCTCCGCCAAGAAGTGGGTCTCGCAACAGCGTCATACCGATGCTGCTTCGTTGGTGGGGGGATTGCGTGAGCAGGGCTATCAGATTCTGTCCACTGGTTTTTCGGAGCGAGCCAAGCCTTTGACCGAATGGAATATGGCTCTGCCCACCGTTATTATGCTTGGCAATGAGCACCGTGGGGTGGACCCGGAATTGGATGCATTGGTTCCGGATCAGATCTATGTGCCCATGATGGGGATGGTTCAAAGTCTCAACGTATCCGTGGCAGCTGCGGTCATCCTGTACGAGGCCTGGCGCCAGCGAAACGTCAAGGGAATGTATGATCGTCCCAGCTATGGAGCCGACGAGGTTGAAGCCATGATTGAGGAGTGGTGCTCAAAATGAGCCTGAGCTTTGCCGAGGCCTCGGCCATTATGGCCAGGGGCGGTTGCCTGGTTTATCCCACCGAGACGCTTTATGCCGTTGGAGCGGATGGTAGGGATGCAGGCGCGGCAGCGCGCATTTATCAGTTCAAGTCTCGGGACGTGGACAAACCATTACCATTGATATTGGGAGATGTGGGGCAGTTGTCCCTGGTCACGGATCTGAGCGATCCTGATCTGGAGCGCCTGGCTCGGGCTTTCTGGCCGGGGCCATTATCCGTGCTTGTTCCGGCCTTGAAAGAGCTTCCTGCTCTGGTGCACGACCGCCGGGGATTGACTAGTGTGCGAGTGACGCCACATCCTCTGGCTGCTCGTCTGGCTCTGGATTGTTGCGCGCCACTCATTGCCACCAGCGCAAATATCAGTGGACGCCCGGCCGTGGCTGACCCGAGGCTGCTTGACCTTGAACTGACTTCTCAAGTGGATGGAGTGCTGGCTGAAAAGCCCTGGCCTTCCGGTGGATTGCCGTCCACAGTTGTGGGGCTTGAAGGACAAGGTCGGCTCACGGTCTATCGCCAGGGGGCCGTATCGCTGGCTGCCTTACGCCGGGCGGGGTTCATGCCCGAGTCCCTGTCTCCGATGGTTTAAAATCTTATACTCTCCTCGTTGCCATCACGGCACATTCTCAAAACAGTACAAAATATTTTACTATGGAGCCCTTCGCCTCCGGTTTGCCTGATGGCAGAAAACCCACGTGTGGTAAGGGCTGAAGGGAATGTTTTGCCTTTGTCTGAGTTTGGCATGCTTAGTGCTATACTCTTAGCATCATCCATCCTTCGTTTTCGGGAAGCCGGCTACTCTCTTGGCGGAAGTAGCCGGTTTCCTCTTTTCTGAATCCATCCCTTCCCGTTTTGCGCCTTTCTTTTCTAATGCTCCCAATCACTGTGCAATGAGTAGTGCCTTGTCAGAGGACTTTGTGGCGAGTGCGAGTCTGTGCCATCTGCTCTGTTTGAGGGTAGGGGGGGTGATGTCCTAATTGTCTGTAATAAATGGTTATATCTTGAATCAATGAGCAGTTGAAATTCTTGTACCGTTAGCCGGGCGGTAGGGCGAAATATACTGAGGTTTTCTGTAAAGTGTCTTGTCAAAGGCATGCACCTGCAATATAAATCATTTATAATGAGAATACCCACTCCTCCAGATTTGAGGTGCAAGTGGGACTTCAGTCGTCAGCCAGTACCGTTAAATTTTGTGACGTAGCATACGTTTCGTGGAGATCAGATGGTTCTCGAAAAGCCCTGTCCGCATTGTGGGAAGTCCGTCCTGCACTATCGTAATCCCGTCCCCACCGTCGATGTCGTAATTTTTGAACCAGAGCGAGGTATTGTACTCATCGAACGTTCCAATCCCCCTCATGGCTGGGCCTTGCCTGGTGGATTCGTGGACTATGGAGAGACTGTTGAGGCCGCCGCAATCCGTGAGGCCCTTGAAGAAACAGGATTGCCTGTCACGTTGACCGGATTGCTTGGTGTGTATTCCGACCCTGAACGTGACCCCAGGCAGCATACTCTCAGTGTTGTCTATACAGCCCGAGTACCCGAAGGCTTGAACCCGCAGGCGGGAGATGATGCGGCAAGGGCACAATTTTTCCCTCTGGAAAAACTGCCCGCGGTCATGGCCTTTGATCACGCAAAGATCATTAATGATTTTCAGTGCAGGTACGGTGAGGTCGTTCCCGAAATGTAACGCGAAATACTGAGTCTTCGCATCTGTCACAGGAGATAGATTTGATGGCAAAGCGTCCACTTGTGCTCTTCGCCACATCCGAAATGTTCCCCTTTTCCAAAACAGGGGGATTGGCGGATGTATTGGGGGCGTTGCCATTGGCATTGCACCGAATGGGCGTGAATACGGCGGTGGTTACCCCCATGTACGGACGATTGTCATCGGGGGAGTGGCCTGTGCACCTGCTGCATTCAGGCTGTCTGGTGGGGTATCCGTGGGCACCGGTGACCTGCGATGTCTACATGGCCGATTACTACGGGATGCCTGTTTATTTCATCGATCGTGCCGAATATTTCGACCGCCGCTACCATTACTGCACGCATCACGGCGATTATTTTGATAATTGCGAACGTTTTTTGTTTTTTTCTCGGGCTGTTTTGGAGTGGGCCAAGCATCTGGGACAACCTCCTGCGATATTGCACCTCAATGATTGGCAAACCGGAGTGGCTGCAGCCTTTTTGCATTACTGGCGCAAAAAGGATTTCTTCTGGAAAGAGTCCCGCAGCGTCATGACCATCCACAATCTGGCTTTCCAGGGCCGATTCTCCAACAGGCTATTCGAGAACAGCGGGTTGCCCACCGAGGCATGGCAGATGGATGGCGTTGAGTTCTATGGAGATTTTAGTCTGCTCAAGGCAGGAATTGCCTATGCCGACGCCATCACCACCGTCAGCCCCGGATATGCTGAAGAAATAGTGACCCCTGAATATGGCTGTGGACTGGAGGGGATTCTGTCACATCGCTCCCACCTGCTCTTTGGCATCTTGAACGGAGCGGATTACGATGTGTGGAGTCCAGATGGGAATCGTTTTTTGAATTGTCCCTATTCCCATGACAGCCTCGAGGGCAAAAAAGACTGCAAGCGCAATTTGCTGGGGGCGTTTGATATGGACCCGGCGCTGATGGACAGGCCACTGCTGGGATTCATCGGCAGGCTGCGGCAGCAGAAGGGCATTGATCTCGTTTTGGATGTCATGGCGAAGCTGATGGATTTGGATGTCGGCGTGGTTGTTCTGGGCGAGGGAAATCCTGAGTTTGAACAGCGATTGTCCGAGTTGGTGGGCGAATATCCGGGGCGGCTCCGTGCGCACATCGGGTATACCGAGGAATTGGCGCATGTGATCCAGGCGGGGGCTGATATCTTCCTGATGCCTTCCCGCTACGAGCCCTGTGGCCTGACTCAGATGTATGCCCTGCGGTTTGGGACAATTCCGGTTGCTACTGCGGTGGGTGGGCTTAAGGACACCATTATCCCTTATCCGAAACCAGGATCAACGGGGTTTACTTTTGCTCGTCCCGATGCCGATTTGCTGGCAGAAACCGTGGGGCGGGCCGTGGCAGTGTGGGACAAGTCGCAGCAGTGGAGGGCCATGTGCCAGCGCGCCATGGCAACGGAGTTTTCATGGGATACCGCGGCCAAGCGGTATCTGGACGTGTATCGTCTGGCTGGGGCGACGCTCTGACCGGATGAACAACTCAAGGCGGCTGTGTCCGCAGACGAGGAGAATCCCATGGCATTGAAGAAACAGCATTTGAAGACAAAGTCGTTGGTGAAAGTGACTTTCCGGCTGGATAAGGCTGCGGCCCTTGATGCGGAAAATGTATCCCTTGTTGGTGATTTCAACGAGTGGAACGTTTATGCCACGCCGATGAAGCGCCTGAAGGGTGGGTCTTTCAAGGTTGACGTGTCCCTTGAGCCGGGAAAATCCTATGAGTATCGCTATTTGATAGATGAAACGAACTGGGAGAATGATTGGGACGCAGATCGCTATGTACGCAGTACTTTCGGGAATTGCGATAACTCAGTGGTGGATCTGTAACGAGACCCTTGCCTTGAGAACCGCTCGGTGTGTTTCTCCAAGAGTATTGGATGATTCACCTTCCGATCGCTTTGGTCAGTGGCGCGCAGGACTGGACCACCTCTCGGCCATGGCGTAAGACCATGCGTTATGAATCAATCACCTCTTCTTCTTACTCTGGGCGATCCTAACGGGCTTGGGCCGGAACTGGTCTGTCGTCTGCTGGGCGATGGCTCGTACGATGGTCGTCCGTTGGTCCTGATTGGTCCCGAAGAATCTTTGGATCATCACTGTGAACGACTTGGTTTGCGCCGATTCTGGACCGAAATCGATACAAGTGGCGTAGCCTCGGCTTCGGCTTCCATCTCCCTGTATACACCGCCGGAACAGGGCGTGTTTACCATGCGATCTGGGCAGGCTCATCCCGAAGGCGGTCGTGCTGCCGGGTTGGCCCTGGAAGCAGCCTGTGAATTTCTGAATGCAAAGCAGAGTCCCGGAGTGGTCACCTGCCCTCTGAACAAGGCCATGCTCCAGGATGCGGGGTTTGATTTTCCTGGTCATACCGAGTTCTTTGCCGAGCGTTTGGGTGTTGGGCGCGAGAACATCTGCATGCATCTGGGAGGACCGAAACTACGGGTTTCGCTGGTGACTACCCATCCCCCTCTGACTGAGGTTCCGAGTCTGATTACACGCGAGCGTATCCTTCGCTGTCTGGAATTGACCTGGGGATTGGTCTCAAAGTTGGAGCCCGCCCCGGCCCCCATTGCCGTGTGCGGCTTGAATCCGCATGCTGGTGAGAGCGGGAAGATTGGGTCCGAGGAGGCGGCCATCATCGCACCGGCCATTGAAGAAGCCCGTGCGCGGGGGATATCGGTAGAGGGACCTTTCCCCGGAGATACCATTTTTCATTTTGCGGCCAAAGGGCTCTATTCTGCCGTGTTGGCCATGTACCATGATCAGGGCCTCGCACCTCTGAAGCTGTTGCATTTTTCCGAAGCCGTGAACGTGACTTTGGGATTGCCGGTTGTGAGGACTTCAGTGGATCATGGAACTGGCTACGATATTACAGGTAAGGATGTCGCCGACACAGGGAGTCTGGCTGCGGCCTTGGCCCTTGCTGAACGCTTGTTGGACTGAAGAGAAATGCTCTGGTTATCGCGAGGCGGCGTCTGGCAGAATACTGTTTGATGCCTTGCCTTGGGTGATTTCAATCCAGATCAAGATTGTTCTCAGGGGAATGAGTTATTTGTTCAACCATGGAGGAGCAATGCTTCCTGTTCTTGTGACCGGCGGAGCCGGATATATTGGCAGCCATACCTGCAAGGCTTTGGCCCGGGCCGGATTTACACCCATTGCCGTGGATAATCTTGTGCATGGGCATGGCTGGGCCGTGAAGTGGGGGCCGCTGGAACAGGGTGACATCGGTGATCGGGCCTTCATGGATCGGGTTTTTGCCCGCTACAGGCCTGTGGCAGTGCTGCATTTTGCCGCATTCATTGCCGTGGGCGAGTCCGTGGCCGACCCGCAGAAATATTACGGCAACAACGTGGCGGGAACCTTGACACTGCTTTCCGCCATGCGTGCCGCCGCCTGTGAGCGGATTGTGTTTTCCAGTACTGCCGCCGTGTATGGTGAGCCTATGCAGGTGCCCATTGCCGAGGCCCACCCCCTGGCACCGGTTAATCCCTATGGTCGCTCCAAGCTGATGATCGAGCAGATGCTGCGCGATTTCGACCATGCGTATGGCACTGGCAGTATATGCCTGCGTTATTTCAATGCTGCCGGGGCCGATCCGGATGGTGAGTTGGGTGAAGAACACGATCCTGAGACTCATCTAATTCCCCTTGCCGTGGGTGCCGCCTTGGGCAAACGTCCTCCACTAAAAATTTTTGGGGATGACTATGATACCCCCGATGGTACTGCCTTGAGGGATTATATCCATGTGACCGACCTGGCAGGCGCTCATGTGTTGGCCGTGAAACGCTTGCTGGATGGTGAGTGTTCCGAGGCCTATAATCTGGGGACAGGCACGGGCAACTCGGTGCGCGAGATTGTCGATGCAGTGCATCGGGTCTCGGGAAAGGAAGTGCCTTATGACTTTGCCCCAAGACGCGAGGGCGATGCTGCACGGCTTGTGGCTTCTGCCGAGGGAGCCAAAGCAGCACTGGGATGGCAGCCGAAATACACGGATATCGAGACCATCGTAAAGACCGCTTGGCGCTGGCACGCGGCTCGTTAGTGTGTCGTAAGGAATTATTGAGGCGTGGGCTTTACCTCTCTTTCATGCTAGTCTGATATGATTCTGCTTCGGACTGTTGACGACCACTGTCCGGGGTATATGGGGGACCTAGCATGAGTCAGACTGATATTCTTCTTGAGTCGGGCACCAACGAACTTGAGATCGTCGAATTCTACATTGATGAACAACTTCCAGATGGTGAAGTCTATCGCGGCCACTACGGTATTAATGTCGCTAAAGTCCTTGAGATCATTCGACAGCCCGGCATAACCCAACTGCCCACACAGACCAAGACAGCGGTAATGGGGACATTCAATCTGCGTGATCGTGTGATTCCGTTGATTGATTTGGCTCGTTCTCTGGGGAAAAAAGCTGCCCCGGTTGATGAACCCAAGGTTGTGGTCACCCGGTTCAATGAGGTGATCAATGCCTTTCTGGTTTCCGGAGTGACTCGTATTTATCGTCTGAGCTGGGAGCAGGTCGAGGCGCCCAAGCAACATATGCTGGACATGACCGATGATTCCATTACCGGTGTCGTGCGCATCGATGATCGTGTGGTTTTTCTTTTGGATATGGAAAAGATCGTGGGGGATCTGAACCCTCGATTTGCCTTGTCCGTAACCGACGACGAAATCGACCATGATGATGACTTTGTCTACAAGACGCTTATTGTGGATGACTCCCCGACCATCAGGCGAATGATCCAGGCTTCTTTGCTCAAGATGGGGTTCGAGGTGACTCCCGCCATAAACGGCAAGGATGCCTGGGACAAGCTTGAAGCCATGATGGCCGGGATTCAGGAGAGTGGCGATCCCCTGAATGATCATCTGCATGTCATCATTTCGGATATCGAAATGCCCGTCATGGATGGCCACAGTTTGACCAAGCGCATCAAGGATACTCCTGGCCTCAAGGATGTGCCCGTGTTGCTGTTTTCATCGCTCATTACTGAAAGCCTGCGCCATAAAGGGGAGGCCGTCGGAGCTGACGATCAGATCTCCAAACCGGACATGAAGACCCTGGGCGACCGTTCCAAGTCGTTGGCCAACACCTACCTCGGGCGGGCCTGATTTTTCTGTCGGTTCTTCGTGCTTCTTCGAGGTCGCATGATGCTTCTCAAGGTATTGCCGGAATTCGTCTGACGGAGTAACGTCCGGCATGCGTATTTGCGTCATCAATGCCCCCGTCTTTTGTCGAGCTTTCAAGGCCTTGGGTCATGAAACTCTCGATCTGCGCCTGTCTCCGGGGCCGCAGGATATTGTCGCTCAGTTGAAGTCTCATGACTTCGAACCAGACTTGTTGCTGGAAATCGAATTGCTCAGTCCCCGAACAATACTCATGGGACTGGGGGATTTGTCGTGCAAAAAGGTTTTCTGGTCGGTGGATACCCATCTCAATGCCTGGTGGCATCGAGCGTATGGCCGAATGTTCGATCTGGTTCTTACGACTCAGGATAGCTGGATTCCCGTGCTGGAGAAACTGGGGCTGAAGGAGGTGCACCATCTGCCCTGGTGTGGTTCGCGACGAGCCTACAAGCCCTGGAATGAGAGAACATCCAGGATGTGTTTTGTGGGGCGGATTACCTCCGCGCGCAAGGTGCGCAAGCGCATGGTGGATTACCTGTGCCGCGAACATGGTCTCGATCTGGTGCAGGACGCTAATTTTTCTGAGATGATGGGGCATTACGATAATGCTTGGGTGGTTCCTAACGAGTCCATCTTCAGTGAAATCAATTTTCGATTGTTCGAGGCCGCTTCCTGCGGTTGTCTTGTTCTGAATCAGGAGGTGTCTTCGGACATCGGCCGGCTATTCGAGCCCGGACGTGAAGTGGAGGTCTATTCCACAATCGTCGAGCTGGATGTTCTTGTGCGCAAGCATCTTGCTAACCCCGAGATTACAAGGAGTAAGGGCCGGGCGGCTTGGGCGCGAGTCCAGGCAGAACATCTACCACGGCACAGGGCTGAACGTATTCTTGAGCTGGCTGAATCAGCGACCGGGGCTGAGGTTGGTCCGGCAGCGGATTCCTTTGCCTGGGAGTCCGTCTTTCGATTGAATGAAGCGGGAATGTTTGAATCTGATTTGGGACAAGCGGCCGCAGGAATTGCTGTGCGGAGTTGCTCCCCCTGTGGAATCGCGGCGCTGATGCGTTGTCTGAACTGGGCAGGGAGAAAGGATGAAGCTCTGCCCATGGCCGCAAAACTGGTTGCCAAGAAACTGCATTCTGATTCTTTTGAGGTCAATCTGACGGGTTCGGGACTGGCCTTGCGACATGGGCAGTGGAATTTGGCAAAGGCCTTCTGGCTCCGTCATGGGCAGGCTGGCCACTTTGCCAAATTCGAGATTCCAGAATCGCCTTTCAGACTCTGGATGCTTTGGGCCGCGGAGTGTGAACGGCATTGGATATCCGTGCGCAGCGGTCTTTGCTATGATATCAGACGTGGTATTCCCGAATCTGCGATGGATTGTCTGATGGAAGCCAATGAAATCGAGCCGGGGCATCTGGATGTGGCCGAGCGCGTTGACGTCGTGCTTGCTCGTCAGGGGAGTGGTGGCGATGGATTCCGCTTGCATGTGCTGTCACATTTGGGCTTGCACAGGCCGGAGGACTGGCGGCTCGGTCTTGAGTTGGCCATGATCAACCTGCGGGCCATGCGTCTGGACGAGGGGCTTCAGGAGTTGCAACTTGCCCAGAACGCGGCGACTGATAAGGGCGAGAATAATCGTTTCCTGCAGGTGCTCGCCTCGCGTGACCCGCAAGGTGTGCTGACCAGCTTGCTGGCCGATGAACTCCCAGGATATCTGTCTCGGTGATGTGAGGCGTTGATACGTCTGACTACAGGTTTACAGCGTCTCGTAAAATTCCATCAATCGTCCGATGACCCGTTCTTCGTTCCAGTAGCGCTCCATGAAGGCGCGGCTATGGGCACCCGCTTTGTGACGTTCATCCGTGTCACAGCTCAGGTGGGTCAGGATATCTTTGAGAGCTTTCGCGTTTCGTGCCACCAGCCAAGGCAGATCTGCCGTGCCAGTGAATTCCTGCATTTGACCAATACACCAGTCTGATAAACCTGCCACGGTAGGCACGCCTTGGGCCAGAGACTCAAGGCTGCTCATGCCGTAGTATCCCTGCATATGGTCGAAGGAGATGTGCGCGCGGCGTTTGCGTTCCAGGCAGTCGCAGTGGGGTGCATCGTCGATGAGGTCCAGTTCAAGGGAATGGCCTTCGGCAAGGAGGGTTTGCATCACGCCGAGCAGGTCGTCGGTGTTCTTGAGGTCTCGCCTTGTGGGCGAATGGGCAATGCGGATTGGTGTCTGGGGTTTGTCGGCAAGAGGCTGATAGGCTGGGTCCTGCTCATTGACACAGTTCGGCTGCCAGCGGGCTTCAGGTAGAATGTGTTGCAGGTCGGGAGTGCTCACCAGCAGGTTGCGACGGTTGAGCATATCATATTTTTGGCTGTATTTGCCTGGATTGTCCCGGAAGTCTGGGTGTCCGTGATGATGGTGCACCAGTGCTTTGCCGTTCATGAAGTCTTTGGGCAGGAACGGGCCTAACCTCAAGTTCTCATCAGCGGTCATGTGGAAGTGGAAGACGTCGGCCGAGAGTAAGGTCTCTTCCAATTCAATCAACCCCGTTCTGTCCAACTCCGGAATGTGGAGGTCCTTGCGCCAGTTGTGATTATAACGAGTTTCCAGGGTCGCCACGCGGCAGAAATGTTCGGTGCGCCGGTTAATGGCATCGGCAAACCCGATGGCCGTTCCGGCGGGATCATTGACGGCAATCATCAGGATGTTCATGCCGATTCCCCCGTGGCCGTTTGAGGAGAGATTGCCTCAGTGATGTCCTCCCACATAAGCTGCTGGTCTTCGCTCAATGGGCGAGTCGTGACGCTGCCCATGACGCTGTCCCAGTGCATTGGTGAGATCCCGTCCCCTGGGCTTTTCATGGTAAGGTGTTCCGGGGTGAGCCGTGTTCCTTGAGGTAAATCCCGGGCTGCGACGATACTCTTGCGGAGTTTGACTGCACAGGCTGATTCCGTCGGCGTGACGCGTTTTTCGGATACGGCCAGGGTTGCTTCCACCTCGCGAATCATGGCCGTCATTCGGGCAAAGCCTTTGGGGTCCAGCGAAGCTGCGTGATCTGTCCCGGGTAGGGTGCGATTCAGAGTGAAATGACGCTCCACCATGCAGGCTCCCAAGGCTACCGCGGCGACGGAGGGGGCGATGCCCGCTTCGTGACCGGAGTATCCCACGGGAAGGCCGAACCGCTGCTCGAGTCGGCGCATGGCGGGTAAGGCAATCTCTTCGGGAGGACAGGGATAGGAACTGTTGCAGTGCAGCAGGATCAATTGGGAATGGTGCCGTCGGACTTCAAGCACGGCTTGGTTGATTTCTTCAACGCTGCTCATGCCCGTGGACAGAATTATGGGCAGATGCAGTTCGCTGGCACAGCGAATGAGAGGCAGGGTCGTCAGGTCCGCCGAAGCGATTTTGATCAGTTCCACTTCCAATTGACGCAGCCCTTCCAGGCTGGGTAGATCCCAAGGTGACGCAAAAAATGTCAGATTTTGATGCTCTGCATGGTCCTTCAGGCGCCCCATGGCTTCGATGGAAAGCTCCAGAGCATCGCGATGCTCGCCATAGGTTGGGCCAAAACTATTACTGCCCGGATAGGGCCTTTCGCGGCCTTCGCGGGTCAGCAGGGCCGTGGTGTCGCGCTTCTGGAATTTGACTGCATCAGCACCGCTCCGGGCCGCATGGTCGATCATTTCCCGGGCCATGTCCTCACTGCCTTGATGGTTGTTGCCGATTTCGGCAACAACGAAGCAGGGTTGACCAGGGCCGATGCTGCGGCCACTTTTGAGCTTGATGATAGGCAAAGTTTTCATAAGCGCACGACCTCCAGGCCATGGGCCATGGCCAAGGGTTTGAGCTGGGCGTGGATATCATCACTCTTGCCGAAGGAGGTGATGATCACGGCATCGCAATGCATGCTGGACAGAATGTCAGGAGGCAGGATGGCGTGCCCGGCCAGCATCGTGCCGTGCTTGGCGGGGGCGCTGTCCACAAGTGCCAGAACAGTCAGTCCGGTGTTCTGGATGGCAGAGAGCACAACCTCGCAGGTCTCTGATGCTCCCCAGAGGACCAGACGCTGCTTACCGGATTTTTCCAGGCTATCCAGTTTATTACCTATGAGAGCCTTCAATGCCGTGTAGCTGCGAACAATCTCGGCACAGTACTCACCGAGCAGTTCTCTGCGTTGACTGTGTCCGGCTTGGGTCAGGACATATTCGTAGCTCTTGGCATTCAGGGGGCGTTTGTCGATCAGGCCCTGATGCTGCAATTCCCGAAGGTACTTGTTGACCATGGCACCGGATAACCCCGTGCGTTCGCCCAGGGCGGATTGAGAGACCGCGCTGTCTTCCGAGAGGGTCTCCAGCAGAGAGAGCGTGCGGTTGTCGGTGCTGGGGCGCAGAAAACGCCCTTGGTGTTGCAGCATTATTCTTGTCTCCGGAAAATCGTTCAGTCGTCAAGTGATTCTATGCAAGCATCGCACCACTGTCAATGAGAGGTTCATGGAGTTAAAGACCTCGATGAATCTCGTTTGAATTCGTCAAGAGTGTTTTATTAAGTCGATATTTAAGGCGTTTATAGTCTTTTTAATTGGTTGGCGTGATATCAAATCTACAAATATTTATGTAGGTTTTGAGGTGGATATGCAGGCTGTGCGAAGAGGTGAAACGGATTATTTCATTTAGTGGGTGAATAATGTTGCCGGGGAAACATTCATAGGGCCTGCTTGTGTCACGTTCTTGTCACCTGGGAGCAGGGTGCTTGTTTGAGTATGGGAGGTTGATCTTGCCAAGCCATCAAGCCCACACTGGTGATACCAGTGTGGGCTTGATGGCTTGGCAAGTAATTTTTGAAAAGATTCTATAGCTTGATGGGTTTGCCCGCGTTCTTTTTGGCTTTTTCCTGCTTGGCGAGTTGTTTGTTGGCAAACTTGCGCATCTTGTGGGCTTCAGTGAAGCCTTTGTTCAACTCAATGGCCTTGGTTGCCATTTCGTCGACCTTTTCCCAGCGTTTCCAGTCGATGTACAGGCGGCCGAAGTTGAAATACAGGCCTGGATCGTCACCGGAGAGTTTGACGGCCTTGTTGTAGTACTTTTCTGACATTTCAAATTCTTCAAGCTTGCGCAGTACCATGGCCACCCGGTTGTAGAGGTGGGAGGATTCCGGCAAGTCTCTGAGTGCCTCTGTGAGGTATTTCAGAGCTTCCTTGTTGCGATCAAATTTGAGGTAGAGCTCGGCAATCTCGTATTTGAGCTCAGTGTCATCTGGAAATTGGAGAAGTAGCTTGTCGAAGGTGAACTTGGCGTCTTTGAACTTGCCCTTTTCCAGAAGGTGCTTGCCGCGTTCGAGCTGAATCCGTTTGGTGTCGTCGATGGCCTGCAAGAGAGCTTGAGCATCGGACACTGCGGAACTCTGCAGATCGTCCAGGAGTTCCTTGAGGGCGGAAAGCAGTTCCTTTTCGCCACCCTTTTTATACTCCAGAACCATGGGACAGACTTTGCGGAAGTCGTCGTTGTGGTTCAGAATGTCCAGCGCTATGTCCAGACTGCGTTCGAACTCTTCCTGCTCATGTTTGAGCAACGGGGTGCGGCAGATGATGCCGACGGATTCGTGCAAAGAGACAATAGCCGGAAGCAGCTTATCCTGCTTCAGATAGCTCTTGATATTGGATATCTTCGAACGTGCCTTGATAAGCTCGCTGGACATGCACCCTCCCCCTGAATTGGACTTCCCAGATCGCAGGCAGTATTCAACGAATGCCGATCAAAGTCTAGACCCCGGTATGTTCTCTCACCATCTCTCTGAATCTCTTGAAGAAGTACTGGCTGTCGTGTGGCCCGGGGCTGGCCTCGGGATGGTGCTGGATGGCCAGGATAGGCTTTTGGGTGTGGTGGAAGCCCTCAAGCGTATCGTCGTTGAGATTGACGTGGGTGATCTCAATGTTCTTCAGGCTGGCGACATCAACGCAAAAACCATGGTTCTGAGACGAGACTTCGATGTGTCCGGTGGTCAGGTCCTTGACCGGATGGTTCAGTCCGTGGTGGCCGAAGGGAAGCTTGTAGGTCTTGCCGCCCAGAGCCAGGCCCAGAATCTGGTGGCCCAGGCAGATGCCTGCAGTGGGGTAGCGGTCGGCCAGTTCGGAGACGGTGTCGGCGATGCCTTCGATGGCTGCGGGGTCGCCGGGGCCGTTGGACAGAAAGACCGCGTCGGGTTCCAGGCGGTTGACGGCCTCAGCGGTCGTTCCGGCCGGTACCATCAGTAGATCGCAGCCTTGTGCAGCGAGCAGGCGGATAATGTTCCATTTGATGCCGAAGTCGTAGACGACCACCTTGGGCCCTTTGCCGGTCCAGTGGTGTTTGCCATCCTTGAGTTCAACCGGTGCGGGCTGGTTGTCGATCCAGGTGTACGGCTGTTTGGCGCTGACGCGCGTAGCCAGGTCCTGCCCTTCCATGGTGGGGATGGACTGGGCACGCTTGACCAATTCTTCGGGGCTGACGTTGTCGGTGCTGATGACGGCACGTTGGGCGCCATGTAGGCGCAGATGCCGGGTCAGGGCACGTGTATCGATGCCCTCGATGCCCATGACGCCATTCTCGACGAGGTAGTCAGGTAGCGACATCTTGGAGCGCCAGTTGCTGGGCTCTTTGGTGCATTCCTTGACGATGAATGCTTCCACCCATACGCGGGAGGATTCCACATCCTCAAGGTTGACCCCGTAGTTGCCGATCAGCGGGTAGGTCATGCACACCATCTGCCCTGCGTAGGAGGGGTCGGTAAGTACTTCCTGATAGCCGCTCATGCCGGTGTTGAAGATGGCTTCGCCTTGGGCGTTGCCTTCGCCGGTGAAGGATTTGCCCTTGAACAAGGTTCCGTCCTCAAGTGCCAAATATGCTTTCATCAGCTAGTCTCCGAAAGTCTCTGAATGACTATGTCGATGTCCTCGGGCCTGTCCACACCGCAGGTGTTGTGGGCGGTTGGTACGACATAGATGGGAATATCATTTTCAAGCAGCCGAAGCTGTTCCAATTTTTCCTGGCGCTCCAGATCGCTGGGGCCGAGATTCACAAATCGTTTCAGTGTGCGCATTCTGAAGGCATAGAGTCCGATATGGCCCCAGAATTCTCCACCTGTTTCCGTGTCGCGGGGATAGGGAACCAGTGCACGTGAAAAATATAATGCGGATCCGCCTTTGGTCCAGAGGACTTTGACCTGATCCGGGCTGTTGGCCTGTTCGCGGTTGATTTTTGTCGCCAGGGTCGTGACCTGGATGGAATCATCGGCGAAGGGCTCCAGCAGTTCGGTCAGCATGGCCGGTTCCAACAGCGGTTCGTCGCCCTGAATGTTTACGACCACACCATCTTCGGGCACTCCAAGTGCCTGTGCAGCTTCCAGAACACGATCGGTGCCGCTGGCGTGTTCTCTGCCGGTCATGATCACCGGTACGTTGTACCGGCAGGCTTCGGAATAGATGCGGTTGTCATCGGTTGCCAGAGCGACCTTGCCCAGCAGTGGGCACTGGATGGCACGCTGGTACACGTGCCAGAACATGGGACGCCCCAGGATATCGGCCAGGGGTTTGCCCGGAAAGCGCGACGACTCGTACCGCGCGGGAATGATGCCTGTGCAGGGCGGAATGTTCGGCATGGTTTATCCGTTTGTGGACGCTGTCCGTTCCGATAAGCTGAGGATGAGTTCCAGGGCCTTGGACGTGCCGCCCCTGCGACTGTCCACATAGGCGTTGATCTTACTCCGCACGGCATCCCGCTTGCGCGGGCGGGCCAGAGTCTTGACCATTTGCTCGGCCAGTTCCTCGGGGGTGCGGACTTCTTGAACCAGCCCCTGCTCTACGATGCCCCGTCCGATCCATGAGAAGTTGGACCAGTGAGGCCCGATGCATGGAACGACGCCGTGAGACAAAGGTTCCAGGAAATTCTGCCCGCCCAGAGGGCGCAGGCTGCCACCGACAAATGCGGTTCGGCAAAACTCGTACGCAGTTCCCAATTCGCCAAAGGCATCCCAGAGAATCACGCTTGCCTCAGGCGGTGGCCCGTCCAGTTCGGAACGCAGGACAGGGTGCAACCCGGACTCATACAGAGCTTCGCGCCAAAAGTCGAGTCTGTGCATGTGGCGGGGAAAGAGTGCGAGGGTGGTTTTGGGGCGGGCTTTGCGGACCAGCAATAGGGTTTTGAGAATGTCGGCTTCTTCCTCCCGACGGACCGAAGCGAACAGGGCGCAGGATGGCTTGGGTCCAAGGATGGAGCGAACAGGATTGTCCTTGCTGGCAGGTTCCGGCGTGGCCGGGAATCGATCGAATTTGATGTTGGGCATGGTATCCACGCGCTCGGCCCCGAAGACCAGGGCATAGCGTTTGGCCGCTTCTTCGGAAATGGCCAGGATTTTGTCCGGGGCCAATTGTTTAAGCAACCCGTGTGCGCAGAGGTAGCCACCAAGACTGCTGGTATTCATGCGCCCGTTGATGACGGCCACGGGGACATCGAATTCCTTGCAGGCAGCCAGCAGTCCGGGCCAGATTTCCGTCTCCAGAAGAACCATGCACTTTGGCGAAAAGCGCTCCATGGCCTTGTTCATCAGCGAAGGCGCGTCAAAGGGCAAATAGCTGGTGTGCATCGTAAGCTGTGGATGCGTCTGGGGCAGGTCCCAGGCCGTTTGTTCCAGAATGCCCAGTCCCTGGCTGGTCATGGAGGTGACCAGCACGGTCAGCTTGCTGTCCTTGGGCAGGCCCAGAATCAGCTCGCGGGCAAGGTAGGCTTCACCTCCGCTGGCGGCCTGAATCCAGATGTCCACATACCCTTCGGGGCCGTCGCGCAACAGGCGCCGAGCGAAGCCTTCACGTATGCGCGGGGCGGCGTAGAGTGCGGGCAGCGCTGGGAGCCACAGCAGATTGTAGGCCCCGAGCAGGGCCTTGGTCATGACGGACAGCCTTGTGCTCATGCCTGGCTCCGGCTCATGCCAAGCTCAATGAGTTTGGCGATGAGATCCTCGAAGCTGTAGCCTGCTTCTGCCGCTTCCTGGGGAATCAGGCTGGTCGGCGTCATGCCCGGCAGAGTGTTGATTTCCAGCAGGTAGGGGGCGTTGCCCACCACCATGAAGTCTGCTCGGCTGTAGCCGGACAGCTTTAGGCAGCGATGTGCCTTCAGGGTGATGTCCTGAATTGATTTTGTCAGTGAATCCGGGATGGGTGCGGGGCAGATCTCGTCGCATTTTCCTGCGATGTATTTGCTGGCGTAGTCGAAAAATGATGCGCCATCCTTGGGGCAGATCAGGATGGGAGCCAGGGCGGTGTCGTCCAGCACTCCACAGGTGATCTCTATGCCTTTGATATAGGCTTCCAGCAGAGCCTCTTCGCCCATGTCGTAGATGGTCTTCAGTGCATCCTGGAGGTCTTCCGGTCCGTTGACCAGCGTCATGCCCAGGCTGGAGCCGCCAAGATTGGGTTTGGCAAATAGCGGGTATTCCAGTTGTGGTGCCCAATCGTTGCCCGGGGGCGTGGGCAGGAACTCCCAATCCGGCGTCGGCAGGTTCAGATCGCGGAAGACAGCCTTGGAGGCCGCCTTGTTCAGCGCCAGGAATGAAGCCGTTGGGTTGCTGCCCTGATAGGGACAGTTCACGGTTTCAAGCATGGCCTGGAACAGACCATCTTCGCCAGGGGAACCATGCAGATTGATAAAGGCAAAATCGCATTGGCGGGCCTTGGTGAACAGTTCGCCAAGGTCCGTTGAGGGATCGAAATCCATGACTTCGTGCCCGAGGTTTTTCAAGGCTGCGCGGATGCCGCGTGCGCCGGAGAGGGAAACTTCCCGCTCAGTCGACCAGCCGCCCGCGATCAAAAGTATACGCATGGAGCTTGACCCCCAAGAGTTCGCTTAAAGTGTGTTCCACGGCCTTGGCCTGGTCCATGCAAATGGTGATTCGTTCCCTGGCCAGAGCTGTCTTGGCGTAGCGTTCGAACAGGTCCGTGAACCGACCGCCCAGCGAGACGAAACCGTCGTGTGTGACTCGCTTGTCCGCATACAGCACGACCAGAGGCAGAAAATATCGTGTAGGGTCAACGTCGAATGGCCACCAGACATGGTGCAGGACCCCCTGAGCGATGGCGGGATTACCTGTTTCGGCCTGGACCCATACGGCTCCGAGCTGGGCGTGGTGTCCCCCATGCTCGATGCAGTACATCTTGCCCAGATCGTGAAGCAGAGCCGAGGCGCGAACGGCTTGGACTTCCGTGGCGGTGAGCAACCCCTTTTCTTCTGCTCTCAGAGCCAGGTCCGTTGCCGCTTCGGCCACCTTGTGACTGTGCGCCCGGATGTGGTCCGGCATGGCGTAGCTGGTGCACAGTTCGTCACACTGAGCATCGCTGGGGACCAGTCCCATGGCGGGTTGGGGCAACGGAATCAACTCCGGCGGTACGGCCCGGAAGGTCGGCATGCCGGTGTTTTTGTGCTGTTCGTTTTTGGCCTTGTTTGGAGAGGGCATGGGGCGCTTTGTTTCCTTGGCAGAAGTATGGCGCCGTTGCGCCGTCAGGCGGTTCTATCAATCTGGCGCGGAAAAATAAAGAGGGCGGCTTGAAGTCATATAGCCTTTCGTAGTAAGCCCGGACCTCAGGCTGTGATTCGTGGGTGAATATCCATCATTTTGGCCTGGGGGAAAACCGTCTATCAGGCCCGCCACCGGCCAAGGGAGCATCTGTGAGTATTCTTGATAAGTTCAGCGATCCCGCCCTTTGCAAGACCCTTCTGGACAAGATTCACGCGGAACTCAAAGATGAACTTCGGTTCATGGAAGTCTGCGGCACTCATACCGTTTCCATTTTTCGCAGTGGACTGCATACTCTGTTGCCGGACAAGATAATTCATTTATCCGGTCCCGGTTGTCCGGTCTGTGTGACCCATGATTCCGAGGTCGCTCTGTTCCTGGAACTGGCCGCGCGAGATGATGTGATCGTGACCACCTTTGGCGACCTGATTCGTGTGCCCGGTCCCGGCGGCGGAAACCTGAAAAAAGCCCAGGCCGAAGGCGCACGCGTCAGCGTGATCTATTCGCCCATGGATGCTCTGACCATTGCCAAGGAAAACCCGGACGCCAAGGTCGTGTTCCTGGGCGTGGGCTTCGAGACCACTGCCCCCACCGTGGCTGCCACCTTGCAGATGGCCCGCAGGATGGGGCTTGATAATTTTCTGGTGCTCTCTTTCCACAAGCTGGTGCCGCCTGCCATCCGTGCCCTGGGTTCCGATCCTGAGATCAGGTTGCAGGGGCTGATCATGCCTGGGCATGTGTCGACCATCGTGGGTATCGAGCCGTATCAGTTCATCGCCAAGGAGTTCGGGCTGCCTGCCGTGGTCACGGGCTTCGACCCGCTCGATGTACTGCAATCCCTGTTGGAGATTATTCGCCAGCGCAACGAAGGGCGCGCTGAGGTTGTGAACCTTTATACTCGTGCCGTGCATGATATCGGCAATCCGCGTGCCGTCGAGATCATGAATGAGGTCTTCACCGAGGCCGACGCCCTGTGGCGTGGTATCGGTATGATTCCGGGCAGTGGGCTGGTTCTGTCCGAAGCCTACGAGCAGTACGACGCCATGAAGCAGTTGGGGTTGGAACTCAAGGAAGTCAAACCCCTTGCGGGCTGCCGCTGTGGCGATATCCTGAAGGGCAAGATGGCTCCGAACAAGTGCCCGTTGTTTGGCAAGGCCTGTACCCCTGCCAAACCTGTTGGACCGTGCATGGTCTCCACCGAAGGGTCCTGCGCAGCGTATTTCAAGTACCATACTGATCTGTAGCCGATCGGGCGGGCTGTCGTTTGTGCGGGCTGTTGCCTGATTCGATCGTCAGGTCGATTTGCGGTCTTTGACCCGGGTGGGGCTTGCCGAAACAAAGGTTAAGGATCAGTATCGAATTCATCTGAAGAACATGCCCATATGGGCGATATGATAGGATTTACAAGGGAGTTGCACTGAAATGGACGATAAGCGGATTCTTCTGGACTATGGCAGCGGCGGCAAGGCCTCGCAACGACTCATCAGCGAACTGTTCATGCACCATTTCGACAATCCCATGCTGACCCAGATGGATGATGCCGCCTTTCTGAATATTCAGGGGCCGCTGTCCATGAGCACCGACACCTTCACTGTGGACCCCATTTTCTTCCCTGGCGGCAACATCGGCTCCTTGGCTGTGCACGGCACGGTCAATGACGTAGCCATGCTTGGTGCCAAGCCGTTGTATCTTTCCTGTGCCTATATCATCGAGGAAGGCCTGGAATTCAGCGTGCTGGAAGAGATCGTGATTTCCATGGCCAAGGCCGCCAAGGAAGCTGGCGTCGCCATTGTCACGGGCGACACCAAGGTTGTGCCTAAGGGCACGGTGGACAAGATTTTTATCAACACCACAGGTGTTGGGCAGATGATCGTTGAGGATTACCCGAGCGGCTCCAAAGCCCGCCCCGGCGACGCGGTGATCATCTCCGGCACCATGGGTGACCATGGTCTGACCATTCTGGCCCAGCGCGAAGGCTTGACCTTTGATACTCCGGTGGAGAGTGACTGCGCCTCCCTGAACGGTCTGACTCAGCGTCTGATCGAGGAAGTGGGTGACATCCATGTGCTGCGCGACCCCACCCGGGGCGGTCTTGCCACGACCCTGAATGAGATTGCCGGACAGTCGGGCGTTGGCATCGATGTGGAAGAGGATGCCATCCCCGTAAATGATGGTGTGCGCTCCGGTTGCTCGTTCCTGGGCATGGACCCGCTGTATCTTGCCAACGAAGGGAAATTGATTTGCATCCTGCCCGGTGACAAGGCCGACAAGGCCCTGGAACTGCTGCGTAGTGAGCCTCTGGGGACTGGCGCTGTGTGCATCGGTACCGTGACCGAGGACAATGCAGGCAAGGTCATCCTGGTGACGCCTCTTGGTGGTCGCCGGATGCTGAACATGCTGGAAGGCGAGCAACTGCCGCGTATCTGCTAGTTGTTTCTATCGTGTAATGATGAAGCCCCCGCCGGAGTGATCCTGCGAGGGCTTTTTTCTGGTGTATGAGACTTGTTGCCTTTTACTGCAGCTTACAGGTGTTCCCCAATCCGCACTCTGGCATCAATTTCCAGAGTACGTAGTCACGGTGCACCCCTGCGGCTTCGAAAAATCGGGCCACGGGTTGCTTGGCTGCGTTGGCGGGGGACAAGTCACTCAAGGATTTCAGATCGTTTTTCCATATCTCAGCATTGTATGGAGGAATGAAATCCGGCCGGTCGAACAGAACACCGCTTTTGGCCATTCTGCACCACTGCTCACAGCGATCTTCCTTGTTGCCCTGGAATCCAATGATTTCCTTGAGTACGGGCTTCATGTTTTTGAAAGGCACGGGCGAGGTGTGCTGATCGGCATATTTGGGATTCTTGGCGAGAAAGTCCGTAAACAGTTTGTGTAGAGCCTTGCAACCTTCCATGAATGTTGCCGGGTTGTCGCGCATTTGCAGGTTTGCTTTGCTCTTGTATTCGAAACTCCATTTCAGGAAGGGACGGTCGGGATAAGTCAGGGCGGGGCCATGTCCCAATCCATCGGACAGGGTTTCTGCAACCAGTGAAGTGACACTTGTCTTGATGACCGACCACCATTTACGATTTTTTCTGGATGAGAGTGTTTTGACGCCCCGGCCCCATGTCATTATCTGGCGCGTCATTCCTGTGAATTCTTCTGCTTTTTCAGCGAGATAACCATTGAGATGTGGTTCCACATTTTCAAGCCGGATGCTGGAGCTGACGATCTTGTTGTCGTCCGAGGAGAGTCCCGAAAATCCATAGTGGGAATAGGTGTCCATCAGTACATGTGCCGTGACGCCCATCAGTTCCAGGCCATAGCGTTTTTTGGCCTGTTTCATGTGGTGGGCGATGACATCGCGCATGAGTTGGCTTCCTGCACGGCATTGCAGTTTCTGCTCGCAATCATCCCCCTCATTTCCGGGTAGAAAATGGAACGGCACCCAAACGTGCCATTGATCCTCGCGCAGAAGGTTGTTGCCATCGTCACAGTGGTGGGCCGTAGGCAGAGTACCTATCCGGCTTCCATCGGGTAGGTTGATGTCATGTCCGTGCGCGTTATCATCCACGAATTGTGCCGCTGTGGCAGCGATGGTTGCTGCTTCAGGCGTCATTCCCGCCGCACGAGCCATGCACCATGTGCCGTAATAATGCATATCCAATTGCATGATAGCCTCCCCTTTTTTATCCCCTAAGCTTTATCTGCTTGTTGGCTTTAGCGTCAAGGATTCATGGTGACGGAGGTCTTGGTGGAGCGGGTCTATGATGATGGCAAAGGGGGAAAGAGGAGGGACAAAGGTTCCGAGGTGATAAGGCCGATGATTTGGGCAGGCAGTGGAAAGGTCGCATCCCGGTCAAAACAGGATTGTTGTCAAATGGTGGCCCATGGAGAAACTGGGGCAATGAAACCACTGCCCCAGCTTGCCAAGAGAGTTATTCTTCAGCGGCGTGACGCCCCATGAAATGCACGATGATATGGTGAAAAGGGCGGATCAGGTTGAAATAGATTGGTCCGGTCCAATGTTGGTAATGGACAATGGTGAAGGTGTTGAACCGGATGCTGCCGTCGGAATTGGGCACGGCGACAACGCCGATGTAGCCCTTGAGATGCTTGTCCGAAGCCTCGCCTATCCAGTAATGATCGGGGGCTCCACCCGAAGTGGTGAAAAAGCTGACCTCGGCACCGGGGGTGAAGTCGATGTCATCGGCAGTGAGGTGTTTATTGTCTGTGGCAACCTGCGAGAGCCCGAGGAGTTTGGCCAGTCCTTTGCGAACCATATACAGCAACTTGAGCCAGCCCGGCTCGTAGCTCACCATTCTAGCAATGAAATCGGACAGAGAGCGCTTGCTGTCGAAACTTTTCATGTCCACGTGATCGGCCTCATCCAGCAGTGTATTCAGTTCCGGGAGATTGTCGGCCAGGCGCATGATGTCGGCGTTCATGGTGTCATCCTTCCCAGGTTAACGGGTTCAACACGAAGAATTTTAAATTCGCGCAGGTGACCCATGTTTTTCCAGAGCAGATCGTGGCCCTTGAAATATTTGAATGGTCGCACCTTTGCCATCCATGCATCAATCTCGGTCTGAGTGGCTTTGCGGCGTTTACTGGCCTCACAGATCAGGCGCAGTGCGGGGTGAGTCACGAACCGTCCACGCCACAGCGAGCGGAACCAGTATCCCATGCCGGGGTGAACGGCCATGATGGCGAGACGGGGATCGCGGTCCAGATTATTCCGCATGCCTTTGGGAAAATGTTCGAAATAGTGACCCCGCCCTTCGTTGGAGAGAAACACGGAACCGATGGGCGACACGCGTGGGGTGCCATCTTCGTCCACAGTTGCCATGGAGCACGATTTGACCTTGGAAAACAGATTCTTGATTTCGTCCCAAGGGATGTTGGATTGCATGCGATCTCCTTTCAAGGAAAAGTCAGAGTTCTCATTCCGGTTCGGGTAGGTCGAGTCCGTACACTTCCGTGGCCATCAAGTGGAAGAGCTTTGCATGTTCGAGGCCTGTGATGGGAGGTGCCACCATGCGAGTGCCAACGTACAGGCAGTATCCGAGTTGTGAGAGATGTTGTGCGCGGTCTGCATCGCCCGTGAGTTCTTCAAACAGGCTGCGCAGATACTCCATGCGGACTGTGTCCACATATTCCAAATGTTCACGGGCCAGAGGATCACGCTGTGCCCAGGCTCGGATGCTGATTTCGGGGCCCTGGGGCACGGCCTCTGCCATCGTGACCATTTCAAGAAAGCGCTGTTGAATATTTTTCGTGTTGTCAGCGTCACGCATACGTCTTTCAGTCCACTGCTCGGTCCAGTGCTTGAGCAGGCGTTCCTGATAATCACGGCGGCCCTTGAAATGGTGATAGAACGATCCTTTGGTCACGCCCAGATGGCGACACAGGGCATCTATCGTCAATTGTTCGATGCTGATTCCTGCCAGCATGTCCAGACCTGCAGTCAGCAGATCCGGGGCGTTATGTCTGGGTGGGGTTTTCGTTTTCCCCGTCTGTTTCGTCTTGCTCATGAGGCTACTCCATTATCAATACCATACGGTATGGTATGTTTAGCGGGCGAAGGAGATACGCGTCAAGGGGTATTTGTATTCCTCTATGTTGTTATTTCTAACATGGGATATTTGTGCCCCGGTTCGTGTATGGCTGAAGATTGCCCGATGGGGAAAGGCAGTATTGCTGTTGGCAGAAAAGAGGGAGAAGAAAGAGGCCGAAAGGGTCAGTGGTTGACGCGCGCTGCCAGAGGCATTCGCCAGCCAGTACCAAAGGCGCGGTCAGTGATCTTGAGGCCTGGAGCAGCCTGGCGGCGCTTGAATTCCGCACCGCGCAGCAAGTGTGAGATCTTGTCTACGGTTGTTCGATCAAATCCAGCATTCACGACGTCGTCGCGCGATTCACGCAGGACCACCAGACGATGAATGATGGCATCCAGAATCTCATAGGGAGGCAGGCTGTCCTGATCTTTCTGATCCGGGCGCAGTTCAGCAGAGGGAGCCTTGTCGATAACGGACTGAGGGATGACTTCATGCCCCTTGTTTTGATTCAGCCAGCGGCAGACATCGTAGACCAGGGTTTTGGGGACATCGGAAATGACCGCCAGTCCACCGGACATATCTCCGTAAATGGTGCAGTAGCCGACTGCCAATTCGCTTTTGTTGCCCGTGGTCAGCAGAATGGAACCGTACTTGTTGGACAGGGCCATCAGCAGATTGCCACGGATGCGGGCCTGGATGTTTTCCTCGGTCAGGTCGGGGGAAAAACCTTTGAATGCCTTTTCCAGGGTCGTGTCGAAACCCTGCATCAGAGGGCCAATGGGCAGGGTCATGGTCTTGATGTCCAGATTGTCTGCCAGGGCAAGGGAATCGTCGATGCTGCCCTGGCTGGAGTAGGGCGATGGCATGAGGACTCCCAGCACATTACTCGCTCCCAGGGCTTCGGCCGCCACTGCCGCGGTCAGGGCCGAGTCGATACCGCCGGACAGGCCGAGCAGGGCTTTCTTGAATCCGCATTTGGTGACGTAGTCGCGGGTGCCGAGAACCAGAGCGCCCCAGGTTTCGCTTTCCGGTGCATTGTCTTGGGCTTCGATGCGTCCGGTGCCGGCCTGCATATCTACCAGCAGGATGTCTTGGGCAAAGGCATTGGCCTGTGCCATGAGGGTCCCGTCTGCTCCAAAGGCCATGGAGCGGCCCGAGAAGACCAGATCGTCATTGCCCCCTACCTGGTTGGCATAGCAAATGGGCTTGCCGTGCTTCTTGGCTGCCCAGGCGAGCATTTCCTGTCGGATGCGCTGTTTGCCCACGGTGAAGGGAGAAGCCGAGAGGTTCAGAACAAGGTCCGAATTGCGGACCACATCCGAACTCATTGGGTCACCGCTGTAGCGGGTCTCATTCCAGAATTCATTGTCATTCCACAAATCTTCGCAGATGGTTACTGCACAATTCTGGCCCCTCAGCTCGAAACCTCCCGGCCCTGGGCCGGGTTCGAAGTATCGGTCTTCATCGAAGACGTCATAGGTGGGCAATAGGGTTTTGTGGAACAGGGCTTCCACGCAGCCTGCGCGAAGCAGAGCGGCCGAGTTGTGCAGGGGGCGACCTGTGGCCTTTGTATTGGGGGTTGCTGTGCCCACGAGCACGGGGATGGCGTTGGCGAGTTCCCGCGCCAGTACTCTGAGTTGAGACTGGGCATTATTGATGAAAGATGGCGAGAGCAGCAGGTCGCGGGGAGGATAGCCCATCAGCGCCAGTTCCGGTGTGACACAAAGCTCGGCCCCCATGGCTTGGGCTTTGAAAACACCGTCGGCGATCCTGGAGGCATTTCCTTCCAGGTCGCCGACAGTCAAATTGAGTTGTAACAGGGCGATGATCATCGTTAGGCGTCGCGGCTAGTTCCCGGACGACTCCTTCTGGACAAACGATTTTCCTGCCATACGTTCCTGAATCAGCTCCTTGGCGCGTATGGCAAGCTTGGAAACCTCCGGTTTGGAGACCTGCTCGTCCGCACCCACGTTATCACCCTTGTGCCTGAGCTTGTCCGTGATCAGCGATGAGAACAGGATGATGGGCATGTCTTTCAGGAACGGGTCCTCGCGGACACGTTTGGTCAGATTGTGACCATCCATCATGGGCATCTCAATGTCCGAGACCATGACATTGACATAATCCCACAGGGAGGCCTCATCTTCTTCTGCCTTGGCTTTGATGGCTTGGAGGCGGTCCCAGGCTTCACGGCCGTTGTTTACGGTTTCAACCTTGAACCCGGCTTTGGTCATCAGGTCCTTGAGCATTTCGCGGACCAGAGCGGAGTCGTCGGCAACAAGAGCCCTGTAGCCGTCGTCCGAAGACCAATCGATGCTTTCGTCCAAACGCAGGCCCAGAGAGGGGTTCAAGTCCGCAACGATCTTTTCCAGATCCAGAATGAAGACGATGCGCCCTTCGAGCTTGACCACGCCGGTGATTGAATTGTTGGACAGAGCGGAGACGTACTTGTTGGGTTGCTCCACTTCTTCCCAGCTGATGCGGTGGATACGGGTAACACCCGAAACCATGAAGGCCGAAGTGACCTGATTGAATTCGGTAACTACGACTTTGGGAGCTTCACTTTCAACCCGTTCCTTACCAAGCCACATGGCAAGGTCGACCAACGGGATGATGTGAGATCGCTGGTTGAACGCTCCGAGAACTGAGGGATGGTTAACCTCTGGCATCTCGGTGATCTTGGGGAGACGGATGATTTCCAGGACTTTGGCGACGTTAACGCCATAGTAACCCTGGTAATGCTCACCACTCTTGCCCACTTCGTCCAGATAGAATTCGACGATCTCGAGCTCGTTGGTGCCAGATTCTAAGAGAATGTTCGTCTGGGACATGCGTCCTCCAGTATTCAGTGATCCGCTCGCGAGGACATACCCTCAAGCGCGGCCCGGACTTCATCTATAGTAATATCATGTGTTGAGGCCCCTGCTGTCAAGCCAACAAGGGAACAGTCTGCAAAATCCTCGGGATTGAGTTCCTCGGCTGTCTCGACATGGATGCAATCCACGCCTTGTTCACGGACCACCTGGGCCAGGCGTCTGGTATTGCCGCTCTGGTACCCTCCGACTACCACCATCTTGTCAACGCGCTTGGCGACTTCGACTGCTTCGTGTTGGCGAACCTTGGTGGCGTCGCAGATGGTTTCCAGAACTGGCAGTTTAAGGTTGCTCTGCTGTTTGGCGTAGTCCCTGATCTGTTCGAAGACACCCCGGTCCTGAGTGGTTTGAGCTGCCAGAAAATATTCCTGATTCTCGTTGATGTGCCCCTGAAGTTCTTCGAGAGAATCGAAAACCTCGGCATCGTCTTTGGCGTAACTGAGCAGGCCTTTGACCTCTGGGTGGTTTTCCTCGCCGTACAGGAGCAGGGTCCGGCCACGTTCGGCTTGGCGTTCAATCAGCAGTTGCGCTTTCTTTACTTTGGGGCAGGTGGCATCCACGACGACAACACCGTGTTTCTTCAGTTCTAGCTCTACGTCTTGTGGGATGCCGTGAGCGCGGATGACGACCACGGTGTCGGGTTCAACCTCTGCAGGAGACTGGATGCGTTTGACGCCGAGCTTTTCGTAATGCTCAAGTACTTGGGGATTATGAATAATCGGCCCAAGAGTGCAGATGGTTGCTCCGCCTTTGCGAACAGCTCTGTCCAGTTTCTTGAGGGCGAGGCTGACTCCCATACAAAAGCCGGCGGTCTCGGCGAGGATGACTTTCATAATTATACCTTTCGTCCGTTTGCTCCCCTGACTTTACAGGAAAAAATCAGGCTGCGCTATGATTGGCTTCGAGGAAATCGAGAACCATGGATTCCAGCTCTTCCCAAGAGTCGCAATTGATGAGTTGAGTCCGTAGTTTGCGGACTCCGGGATTATGCCGGACGTAGCGTGGGACAATGGAGCGCATCTTGAGCAGGGCTTTGCGTTCCGGAAGATGTTCCCGGGAGAGTTCGGCATGGCGCAGGATGACTTTGGCCAGGTCCTGGCCTGTGCGCGGAGGCAACACTTCGCCGCGCAGCAGCGTCAGGTAGTCGTTGAAGATGGTCGGCCCATAGAGCGCTCCCCGGGCAAACATGACACCCTGAACTCCGGTTTCACGGATGCAGCGTACGCCGTCTTCGGCAGTGATCAGATCTCCGCTGGCGATGACTGGAATATCAATAGTGTTGGAAAGTTCCTTCAGACAGGACCAATCGGCTTCACCGGCATACCCCTGCTTGGCCGTGCGAGGATGCAGGGCGACCCAGGCTGTCCCTGCGTCCTGAAGGCGTTTTCCGATGTCCAGGTAGTTGTCCTCACCGGCCACCCAGCCTCTTCGGAATTTGACTCCGCAGTTGCCTGGTCCTGCGATTTTGGCCATGCGCTCGGCAATGGACTCCAGCAGGCCAACATTGGTGTGCAGGGATGCTCCGCAACCGGTCTTGATGACCTTGCGCACCGGGCAACCCGCGTTGAGATCGAAATAGCGGACTCCCTGCTCCATGAGTGTGTGCATGGCACGTTCGATGAATTCAATCTCGGAGCCGAAGAGTTGTACCACCAAAGGGGAGTCCTCGGGGGTGGTTTTCAAAAGTTCGGAAGTGCCCCTGCTGTCGTAACAAAGACCCTTGGCACTCACCATTTCCGTGACCGCGACTCTGCAACCGTTTTCGCGGCATAGCAGGCGGAAGGAGAGGTCCGAATAGCCAGCCAGGGGGGCAAGCCATGGGGCATCCGGGGCGATGGATAAGGTGGAGGTACTGTTCATTTGATGCTGATTCCTGCGGAGCGTCATTGGATGCGTGGTCTTGTGATGCTTTGTTGCGTTGCCGGGCGTGTAGCACCCCACCCGGAGGTTGACAAGTTGGCGGGGGGCGCATCTGGCTAGATGCGTCTGGCGAATCGGGGCAGGGCCTGCCCGCTGGAGAGCTGAGGGGCCAGGACTCCTGCTCTGGCTTCTGGAGGGAGATTGGTCGGAGTGAAGAACTCTACGGACTTCTCGCTGAAGAGAAATGAAAGCAGTATTTTTTCAAAGGCCGGAGCCAGTCCTGTGTGCTCCAGAAAGAGACGGACCGTTGCTGTGGTCGGACTGACCATCAAACGCATTTCACATTGTCCATGAGGCGGTAGGGCAAAGGAAAAAGCCGTTTCTTCGATGGCCGTGCCTTGGTCCTGCGCGGGGGATGGTTCAGGGCGTTTGACGGTGAGCATTTCGCCGGACAAAGCGTCAGGGAGCAGCCATGGGCGGTAGTCGAGGCGTCCTTCTCCCCGAGTGGCAAGCAGGGCGTTGACGGCGTCGCGGGCTTTGATCACGAGTTGAAACTCATGGGCCAGATCCGAAGCTTCAGCCAGTCGGAGCTCAAAGACTACTTTACGTTGTTGTTCAGGGCCGGGCATGGCGGACAGTACTTTGCGAAGTTCCGTCGAGGCGGACTCAAAGCGCGTTCTCGTCGCCCAGAAGAGATTGACCGCTGGCCCCAGCGGGTCTCCCTGAGCCTGGGCAACGTGTAATTCCTGGAGCAGGATGTCTGGCTCAAGGCGGATGATCTGGAATAGTAATCGACTGCCGGGTTCCGGATCGGACTGGATGTTGGCCAACAGCTCAAGTCCTTCGAAGTCGACCCAGGCATATCCTGATCGCTCCCGCTTCAAGACTCTGCCTGTGACGCGTTCGCCTATGCGGTGGCGACGCTGGAACGCGGCAGAGCGTTCACGCTCTTTGCGAGAGTCGCTACTGTTGTTTGAACCCCATCCGGAGATGCGCATGGTGGCCTCCGGCTACTGATTGGCTTGATCGAGGATGAGTTCCACCTCGTCCACGGACAGGCCGGTGGAGGTGGCCAGATCGGGAATGGTCTTGCCTTGGCGTCTGCCCGAGAGAATGACCTCGCGCAGGAAATGTGGAGAACGTGAGACCTGCTCGGTCTGTTTGAGCAGATTGTTGACTTCCTGGATGCGTTCTTCGAGAGCGTTGTTCAATCGGCTGAGTTCGCCCTGGCGTTGCTCGAAGGTGGAAACAAGCTCCTGCTCCAGTTCGGCGTTGAAGTGCAGGTTCCGAAGCAGTGATTCCTGTTTTTCCTGAAGGGTATTGAGTAGAGTTTCAGAGCGCCGAAGGCGCATGAAGAAAACGAGTACGACGACAAGGAGCAAAAGCTCTGTCAGACTCACGAGGAACAACAGGACGAGTGATGAAGACATGTACGGGAGTATCCTGATTGTGTTGCTATATCTTCAGGTTGATGATGTTTCCGGCCCAAGGAGACTTGACGAGAGTTTCCTCTTCTTGTGATTCTTCTTCGGGCTTTTGCTCGCGCTTGTCAGAAGCCTTGCGCTGCTGTGCTTCCTGTCTTTCCTGATCACCAGTGACGGTGGTCTTGTCCTGCTCTTTTGTCTTTTGAACCTGATCCTTGGCACGTTCACTCTGTTCGCGAGAAAGCTGTTCAGCAAACTCGGCCTGCGTCTTCGGACCCTGCTGCTGCACGCTGGCAACCTTGGCCAGGTGGGGCAGTTGTGCCAGAAGCACGGGGAGGTTGATCGTCGTAGACATGCTATTTCACCAGGTATTGCTCGATAAGCAGGGTCTCCAATCGGTCGACACTTAAATATTGATTCACTACCGATAGGACGTCGGCTTTCAATGCCTCTGCATTCTTCTTATCGGACAGGAACGTTAAATCCTTATTCTTGAGATAGTAGAAGACGGCATCCCGGAGGATTGTTGTCTTTTGTGATATCTCAAATGACAGCTTTTCGTTCTGGGTGACGGCAGTGAACTGGCAGACCAGGAATCGGATCTTGTCGTTCTCGCCTTTTTGCTCAACCCAGAACGGGTCAAGGGTAACGAGGTATTCCTCGGGCTCGGGCTCCTCAGGAGGCGGAGGCGGGATGGCTTCTTCGGCTTCCAGCGTTTCCTGCTCGACTTCTGGCTGGGTGACTTCCGGTTCAGGCTTCAGGATCAGGGTGCCGATGATGACTCCCACCAACAAGAGCAGGATGGCTCCAGCGGCGATCTGGATCTTTCTGTTCTTGTACCAAACCGGAGTGCCATCCGGTTCGGGCTCCTCGAGGAGAACTTCTTCCTCCTCGTCCTCTTCTTCATCTTCATCGTCGTCGTCTTCGAGAAAAGGTGCATCCTCAAGGTCCAATTCGACCTTTTGCTGCTCCTTGGGAAGATCTTTGGTCAGCTCCTCGGCATCAAGTTCAGCTTTGGGCTCTCCATCATGTTCCTCCATGACGGAGGAAAGATCTTCCTCGAGCTCGGTGTCGGGAGCGAGCAGCACCATTTATTTACGCCGGGCCGTTGAGGTTATGCTTATTTTTCAAAAATCTTGTCGATCTTCTGGCCAAGAGTCTCCGCAGTGAAGGGCTTGACGATGTAATTGGACACTTTTGCCTGGACCGCTTCGATGATGTTTTCCTGCAGGCCTTCAGCAGTGACCATGAGGAAAGGAATATCTTTGAACTCTTCGCTGGCGCGAACCTTGCGAAGCAGATCGATACCGGGAAGCTCGGGCATGTTCCAGTCGGAGACGATAAAGTCGATCTTGTCCTTGTTCAGGACTTCCCACGCGGTGCTACCGTCATCGGCTTCCACGATATTATTGAAGCCCAATTGGCGAAGGATGTTCTTAACGATGCGGCGCATGGTGGAAAAGTCATCGACAACGAGGACCCGCATGTTTTTGTCGTAAGCCATGTATGTCTCCTTTTTACTCGAGGCCGTAGGCGGCTCTAAATTTTTTGCGTAATTTTTTGAGTGCTTGAGAGTGGAGTTGTGACACTCTGCCTTCGGTTATCCCCATAACTTCGGCAGTTTCCCTCATGTTCAACTCATCACTGTAGTACAAAGATAATACCAGTTTCTCTCGAAGCGTCAATTCGTCTATTAAACCGGCAATTTTGTCAACGACGTCTTGAAGGGCCGCACTGCGGTATGGTTCGTTGTCGTGGTGGGCGCTGGATTCCGGCGAGAAATGTTCCTGGATGGTTTCCAGCGACAGGCAGAGCTGATTTTGCAGTGCTGCCAAGCCCGATTCGACATCCTTGCGGGAGAGGCCAGTGACCTCCATGATTTCGTCGCGGGTAGGCGTTGTGCCTGTGCGGTGTTCGATGGTTCGGATGGCGTCTTCCAATTGGCGGACACGAGCTCGTAGCCCACGAGAAAACCAGTCCATGCGTCTGAGTTCGTCCAGCATGGCACCCTTGATGCGGTTTTCCGCATAGGTCTCGAACTTGATGTTCAGCTCGGGCTTGTATTTGCGCAGGCATTCGATCAGCCCCAAAGACCCGGCAGAGATGAGCTCGTTGAGCTCTACCTGCTGGGGCAGTTTTCCCTTGAGTCTGAGCGCAAGAATCTTGATCTTCGGCGCATAGTGCCTGACGATCTCATCCTTGTCCCTTGCACTGAAGTCTTCCCAGATGACCTCTCCGGTCTCCAGGAACTTCCAGGGCTCAGTCTTGGAAGAGGAGCTTTTTCCAGAAAAACTTAATGTTGCCATCGAGCTGAGCCGTTCCCTTCCACGAGGTTATCTTGCTGACCACGTTCGTGAGCGCCGTAGTCGCCGGGCCGTCGGGGTACATGACTGAAAACGGTTTTTGGTTGATTACGGCCGTTCGCACCCCAGGATCCAAGGGCAGAACCCCGACAAGGTCGAGGGAGATACCCGAAAGGAACTGGTCACAGGCGTTGTGCAGCTTGGAATAAACTTCTTTTGCCGCCGCCGGTGTTTTGGCCATGTTCACCACCACCCGGAAACGCTGAACCCCGTGTTCGGCCTTCAAGACCTTGATCAGGGCATAGGCGTCGGTCAGGGATGTGGGCTCGGGGGTGAGCACCAGTAAACGTTCCTGAACCGCCAGGTTGAAGTACAACACGTTTTCATTGATCCCCGCGCCGGTATCCACGATCAGGAAATCCACGTTGTTTTCCAGGACATCCATGGATTCCAGCAGGTCCAGCTTTTGTCCCGTATCCAGTTCAAGCATCTCGGCAACGCCGGAAGCGGCGGGCAGGATCTTGAATCCGTAGGGTGTATCAAGCAGGACATCCGTAAGTTTGGCGCCTTCCTCAAAGAGGTGGAAGAGGTTCTTCTCCGGCGTGAGCCCGAGGAGTACATCTACATTAGCAAGGCCGAGATCAGCATCCATGAGCACCACTCGTTTGCCCTTGCGGGCCAGCATGGTTGCCAGGTTGACGCTGATGTTCGTCTTGCCCACGCCACCTTTGCCCGAGGTCACTGAAATGACCTGGGGAACGGTGGCAGCGCTTCCTGCGCGGGGGGCCTTCCTGTCTTTAGTGAGCGTATCTGCCACGTTTCTCCTCGACGGGGCTAAGGGGGAGCTCCTTCTTGAACAGGAGCTTCCAGAGCATTACTGCCTTGGACGGGACAAGGGTGCCGCGCAGGCCAGGTCCGAAGGACAGGGCGGATGCGGGAAGTCCCGTAGCGAACGCCGCGTTCACGATGTCCCCGTAGTTACAGGCTTCATCGAGCTTCGTCCAGACGATGGACTTGGTTTTCGGGGATTTGTGCCGCCGGAAATATTCTTTGAGCTGTGCCGGTGCATAGAGCGGTGAGAGAACCAAGTGCACAGCAAGGTCATTGCGATTTGCCAGTCCCAAGAGCTTCAGGTGCGAATCCAGGTTCATGGCCGCTGTAGCAGCGGGTAAATCGATGAAGATGCTGTCAAAATGACGGGTGTCATCCAGTAGTTCAACCAGCTGCCTGGAGCTTTCGACTGTCTTGTGACTCATGCCGGCCAGCTCTGCATAGTGCTTCAGGTAACGACCGCCCTGGCCTTGTGTGCCAGCGGCGTCGATGACCAGAATTCTGGAGTGGGGCGCATGGTTGTGGTGCAGCATGGCCAGGCGCAACAGGGCACTCGTTTTGCCTGCGCCGCTGGGACCGGCAACGGCATGAACGCGTTCGCTCCATTCGTCGGGTCCAAAGGGTTTGACCGGGACCTGTTTGCTCAGTGGGCAAAGAATGGATGCGTCGGTGTCATGCTTGAGCCCAGCCAGAAGCGAAAGGATAGCGCCAGCGCCAACACCTTCGCGCTCCAAGTGCTCAAGGGGCTGGCGCTGGCGCGGTGCCAGATTGGAGAAGTCCATCTGGGGGCGCATGAGTGTCATCATGTGGGATCTGATTTGATCCCATTCGCGGTGCCATTCACCCCAACCGGGGGCAAGGCCTGTGTCCTGATCAGGGCTGTCTGCCATCGGTTCGCTACCACAGGCGCCGTCAAGGGCTGCGGTGACTTCGTACCAGCAACGTCCGGCTTCGGAGCGTTTCTGACTGGAAAGGATCACCGCGTCGGGGCCAAGCTCCGCCTTCACGAGATTGAGGGCACTCTTGGTGTCTTTGCCATGGAAAGTCTTAACCTGCATAGGGCACATCAATGTTGGCTAAGGTTTGCAGCTTCACATCTGCCGGGATCTCCGCCTGGGAGATGACGGGCAGATTCGGGATGAAGCGGACGAGGAGCTGGGCGAGGTGAGGTCGTACAGCCGGAGAGGCCAGGACAACGGGTTGACCGTCGGTCCCAACGGCCTGCTCGGCGGCGTTGTTGATGCTCTGGATGATTTGCTGGGCCAGATTGGGTTCCATAGCCAGATAGGCTCCCTGATCCGTCTGGCGGATATTGTCGCTGAAGGCTCTCTCCACGTTAGGGGAAAGCACGACAATTGGCAGGGCACCTTTGCTGTCCACATAGGGCTTGATGACCGTGCGCGACAGGCGTGCGCGGACATATTCCGTGAGTTGATCCGGATCCTTGATGGACCGGCCATAGTCGGCCAGTGTTTCCACCACCGAGAGCAGGTCGCGTACGGATACGGATTCGCGAACCATATTTTGCAGGACTTTCTGGATGGTTCCGAGGTCCAACAGTCCGGGGACGAGGTCTTCCACGGCCTTAGGGGCACGCTTGGCAAGGTTGTCCAACAGGCTCTGCACTTCCTGGCGGCCCAGGAAATCATGCATGTTATGCTTGAAGACTTCGGTCAGGTGTGTGGCGATGACTGTGGATGGATCCACAACAGTGTACCCGGCAAGCATAGCTTCTTCTTTCTGAGCCTGGGGAATCCACAGGGCAGGGAGGTTGAATGCGGGTTCCACAGTTTCGACGCCCTGGATTCGATGCTTGGCATCGCCCGGGTCCATGGCCAGATAATGGTCGACCATGATTTCTCCGGCAGCGACTTCGTTGCCCTTGACCAAGACCGAGTACTGGCCCGGCTTGAGCTGCAGGTTGTCCCGCAGGTGCAGAGAGGGAACCACCACGCCCATGTCCAGAGCGAACTGGCGGCGAATGGAGCGGATACGGGACAGGAGGTTGCCGTCCTGCTCCTCGTCCACCAGAGGAATAAGACCGTAGCCCACTTCCAGTTCGAGCATGTCCAGAGGCAGCAGGCTTTGCACTTCCTCGGGGGTGTCCAGGCTCGGAACGCTGTTCTTCTTGTCCTTGGCGGCCTGAGCAGTGATGTCTTGCTGGTCACCTGACATGCGGGACAGGAAGAAGAGCAATCCGGACAGGGCCAGAAAGACCAGCGTCGGCATTCCGGGGATAAGGGCAAAGATAATCAGAATACCGGCAACCAGCTTCAGCGCACGGGTGTGGTAGGTCAACTGGGCCAGGAATTCCTCGCCCATCTGTGCTTCGGCAGCGGCGCGGGAAACGATGAGGCCGGCACTGGTGGAAATAATGATTGACGGAATGGTCGAGACCAGACCGTCACCGATGGTCAGCAGGGTGTATGTCTGGGCTGCATCCATCCAGGACATGTCCTTTTGGACCATACCAATGAAAATGCCACCGACGATGTTGATGGCAGTGATTAGGATGCCTGCTTTGACATCTCCAGCCACGAACTTGCCCGCACCGTCCATGGCACCGTAGAAGTCGGCCTCTCTGCGGATATTCTTGCGTTCGAGCTTGGCTTCGTCTTCGTCAATGAGTCCTGCATTCAGGTCCGCCTCAATGGCCATCTGCTTACCGGGCAGACTGTCCAGAGTAAATCGTGCGGCCACTTCGGCGATACGCGAGGTACCAGTGACGATGACCATTTTGTTCAGGGCGAATAAAATCAAAAAGATGACAATACCGACAACGTAGTTACCACCAACAACAAATTCGCCAAAGGTCTGGATGACTTTGCCCGCAGCACCTGTGCCTTCGTCTCCATGCATCAGAATCAGGCGCGTGGAGGCCACGTTCAGCGCAAGTCGAAGCATGGTGGTGACCAGCAACAGGGAAGGGAAAATGGAGAATTCAAGGGGGCTGCTCATGAACAGGCTAGTGACCAGCACAACCAGAGCCAGGGAAATGGAGATAGTCATCATGATGTCTAGGAAGATCGTCGGCATCGGGATGAGCATCACGAACAGGATGGTCACCACGCCGCTAGCGAGCAGGATATTGCCCTGCTTGCTGAACTTCTCGTAGTTCATGTTCATTGTGCTACTTGCTGAAGCCATATTCTTGACACCCTCTTGTTATTCCGGACAGTTGCCGTTTAAGGCTGGGGACGCTTGAATTTGTTGAGTTGGGCGAGTACCGCTGCAACGGTTTGGAACAGCTCTTCGGGGATCGCCTCTCCAATCTCCACACTCTTATACAAGGCCCGTGCCAGTGGCTTGTTCTCGCGGATGGGAACGCCGTTTTCTCTGGCAATTTCCTTAATTTTTTGGGCAAGATGTTCGGCACCCTTAGCCAGCACAATAGGTGCCGGAGCAACCATAGGATTGTATTGCAGAGCCACAGCAATATGCGTGGGGTTGGTGACGACCACATCAGCCTTGGGTACATCCTGCATCATTCGTTCGGCCATTGCCTGAAGCATTTTACGGCGCTGAGCAGCTTTGACCTTGGGGTCTCCATCTGCCTGTTTGCGTTCGTCTTTGACCTCATCCTTACTCATCATGAGATTTTCTTCATAATCCCAGCGAGTATACCAAGTGTCTGCGATGGCAATGATCAGCATGGGCACCAGAGCGTAGATGACCATCTTGGCTCCGGTGGACAGGATATAGACGGCGATGCCCTCGGTGGTGGCGTAGAACAGCGGTCCGACCTTGTTAATTTCCTCTTTGAGCACCAGGTATGGTGCAAAGCCGATGGCAATGGCTTGAAGCAGGTTTTTGGTAAGATTGATGACCGTCTTGGGGTTGATCATTAACTTCTTCAATCCACCAAGTGGATTAAGGACTTTATCAAATTTGGGCTTGAGAACTTTAGTTGTCCAGAGTGGGCCAACCTGAAGTCGTTGAGTAAGGAAAGCCACAAAGGCAATGAATAGCATGACAGGCAGAGTCATATACGCAATGCGACCAGCAACATCAGTGAGCAGAGTGTAGACACCGGACGGACTGAGAACGGTTGAAGGTGCCGTACTCAGAAACCAGGCGAAGATGACTTTCAATTCGCTGGCGATAACATCAATATATACCGTCAGGCCAATCAATCCTGCGAGCAGGACAGTGGTCTTGCCCAGTTCCTGGCCCTTGGGAACGTTGCCTTCCTCGCGAGATTTATTGCGTCGTTTATCAGTCGCAGTTTCTGTTTTACTTGGATCTTTGGCCATCGCTCAAACTCGCTTGGTATCTATAAATCAACTTAGGGCCATTAAAAGATGTCTGAACATGGGCCCCATTTGGGCAATAAAGCCCTCCACGTGCAGGGACAGGGTTGTGAACAGGACCCCAAGAAAGAAGAATCCTACGCTGATCTTAATGGGGAAGCCCAAAATCAAGACGTTCATTTGTGGTGAGGCTCGTCCGACCAAAGCCAGTGCCAAATCGACCATGAATATGGCGCCCATGACGGGGGCGGCAATTTTGATGGACATGCTGAATATCTGCTCCGCAAATCTAATCAGATCGTGCGCAGCTGTTACAGTGAAAACCAGACCTCCGGGCGGAATCAGGGCAAAACTATCGGCTAGTCCCTCAAGTAGATAAAGGTGACCACCGAGTGATAGAAAGGTCAGCAGGGTGGTCATGTACAGAAAATGTGAAGTGATGACGACTTGCTGACCAGTGAGTGGGTCGGCGACGTTGATCATTGAAAAACCCATCTGGAAACCAATGACCTGACCGCCCATCTGTACGGCTGCAAACAGGAAGCGCACAACAAGCATAAGTGTCATTCCAATGACCAGTTCTCCGAGGAACATCAAAACCAATTGAAATGGGTGGTTGGGAAGCAGAACTCCAGGGAAGGATAAGTGTGGCCATAATGCCCAGGTTAGAATCAGGCATAAGGCACCTTTGACTGATTTGGGCACTGTTTGTCCGCCAAAGAATGGTAGAACAAACAGAACGATGCTCACCCGAAGCAGGGTGAGTAGAAAGCTGAAAGTGGTTGCGGGGTCGAAGTTGAACAGATCCATGCCGGTGGAGATGCAAGGGGCGGGCCACTGTGTCAAAGTGTTTGGCTAATGTGTTTATACCATAAAATAAGATAGTTGAAGCCTTTTGCGTCCTGGGTTTAGAGTTGGTTGTGGAGTCGAATTTTTGGCATCGCCGTCGATGGAATGAAAAAGCCCTCCGGCTCGCAGGGAGCGGGAGGGCCATATTGATTCTGTGCGAATCGCTTAGTTCAGGATGTAGCGCATGGGGTTGACCGGCACGCCGTTCAACCGCACTTCGTAGTGCAGGTGCGGACCGGTGCTGCGGCCAGTATTGCCCACATAGGCAATGAGTTGACCGCGGGTGATTTTCTGACCGTTCTTGATGGCAACGGAATGCAGGTGAGCGTAGCGCGTCAGGATACCAGTTCCGTGGTCAACGGTTACGGCCAAGCCATAGCCGCCATCACGCCCCGTGAAAGTGACCTTCCCCTTTGCCGGAGCATAGATCGGTGTTCCTGTGGGAGCGGAAATATCCAGCCCCTTGTGGAATTCACGCTGCATGGTGAACGGAGATGAGCGGTAGCCGAAGCGCGAGGAAATCCAGCCTTGGACAGGCCAGATGCTCGGTGTCGAGGCCCACAGTTCCTTGTTGGAGCGGATGACCTGCATCAGATCCTGCTGGCGGATTTCTTCCAGCCTGGCCTCTGTATTCAACTGATACAGGAAATTGTGCATCTTGCGGGCAAGGAGCTCCTGACGATGGGTGGGCAGGTAGCTGTCCGTAAAGTCGGAAGACTCGGCTCCACCAAGGGAGGTGCCCCCCTTGCGGTCCTGATCAATGTTGATCATGACACGAAGCTTGGAGTCAAAGTCCCGAATTCGCAGGATGTCTTTTTGCAGGGTCTTGATTTTCGAAGCCAGAGACAGAAGCTGCGTACGTTGTTCTTGCACGGTTTTCTGAGAATCATCGAATGATTTTTCTACGGTCTGATAGTTGACGAAGTATCGCCAAAAAAAGACATTGCTTCCGATGAGCCCAAGGCTCAGCAGAAGCATCAAAGCGATGATCCAGCCGCGAACACGAAGCTTTCTCGAGCAACCTTCGTTGCCCTTGAAGACGACGATGTGATATTTTTTAGAAAGCATGAGCCTCCGAAAAATACGGCGTTCCGGTAGGTTAGTGAATAAAATCCTTCACGCCCGAACCTAATTTACCGATATTTATTTAGTATTCAAGGTTATGTCAAGCTGCCAGCGCTGCAGGGCCTTTAAAACATTGCTTTTGATGCGCTTGTCTCGGGTAAATCTTTCTGCCAACCAATCTTCGGTTTCTGTGCGTCTGGTTTTGCCAGCGCTTGGGCAGGGATTTTGCCAGACAGGCAAATCAAAATCCTTTGCAGCTTTGATAACAGTCTTTTTTTCCAGGTACATCAGTGGTCTGATCATTTGAAGCACGCCACCGAAGAAGTCTTCTTTTATTGACATGCCATGAACCTTTCCTGTCTCAAAAATATTCATGAAAAATGTAGCCATAAGATCATCGGCCGTGTGTGCCATGGCCAGATGGGTGAGTTTGTACTGATCGCATAATTCGAAAAGTCTTTTCCGGCGCTGGTGGGCGCAATAGAAACAGGCCGATTTCTTTTGGTTCTCATCCGAGTGCGCTCGCAGTCCGTGGTCGGTCAGTTCAATATGCCCCGCTACGCCGTTCTCCTTGAGCCATGCTGCCAATGGGGCATGGTTATGAGGATCAAATCCTGGATTGACATGCAGAACCATCAACTCGAAGGGGAAGGGAACGATGCGTTGGCGCATGGTGAGAATTTTCAGCATCAGCCAACTGTCCACGCCACCCGATGCGGCGATACCGATTCGTGCTCCGGGATACACCATCTCGGTCTGCTGCATGAGCTTGCCTGTTGCGCCCAGGCATTGTTTTTGGGCGTAAGTCAGTTTGCCCCATCTAGCCATGATTCGTTTCCTCCTGGCGGTCGCTGGAATGTGGCCATTCGCTAAACACGGCCTGTGGGCGAATCAATAGATGAACATTGGGCTTGACGCAACTATCCCGAGCGATTCAGTCGAATTTATCGAATTCTCGTCGATTCTTGACATTAAAGGCGTGCAGGGCATAGTCAATAATCCTTAGGTAATAGCCTGTGATTGGGCCGCAGTTCGGTATTCATGCCGTAGTTTCAAGCTGTGGGGCCCTTCCGTTTGAGATTTCTCCGCGAATCTTTAGTTCCGGCAGAGGCCGGTTATATCGCTATGAGAATTGGTGCTCTTGTTTTCTTCTTTCTGATTGCCGTGGTTGCGGCTGGCATTGTCCTGACTAGGCAAGCTGTGATTCCTGCTCCGCAGGACGAGCGTTGGCCCGAGTATAGTGCTGCGGCTGCAGATCGGGTCATTCTCGAAGGGCCTTCAGGGGTCTTTGAGTTGTTGCGTCAGGACGGTGCATGGCGGTTGCGGTTACCGGACAGAGGTGTATTGCCTTTGGCCGAATCCCGTAAGGTCGAAGCTTTGCTGGAGTTTCTGGCATTGAATAAGCCAATCCGCAGACTGTCAAACAGTGCCGGTCCGGGGGGTGGTTTTCAGCCAAGAGCCGCCGTTACAGTAGAAGGCCGCTCCCGTTTGGAAATTGGAGGAGACGATGGTTCTGGCGTTGGCGTATTCGCACGAATGGCGGACAAGCCGGGCCTGATGGTGCTATCAAAAGATTATGCAGATGTGCTCGGCCGTTTGCCCGCTGCGTATTTGGATACACGGCTCATGGACTTGAGTGTGGAAGATGTCCTTGTCATTCGCATGTCCAGCATGCACGAGGGCTGGGAGATTCAGCGCAAAAAAGAAGAATTTGTATTCGTCAAGCCGGATATCCTTGGCTCGTCGCGAGTTCAGCGCGAGGCTATGGATTTGTGGTTACATGAACTCGGAGCGCTGCAAGCTGTAAGTCTGGCCCCTATGCCCCCTGAACAAGGGCGTTTACCCGATTTGGCTTTGATCTTGCGCCAGAAAGGCGGACGAAATTCTTTTCTGAAACTATGGCGCCCGTTAGATGATTCAAAACCCTGGATGGTTTCCTCGTCACGACAGGATGTGTTTTTTCTGCTTGACCAGGAGCGGGTTGAGAAATTAAACAGAAACGCTTTTTCGCTGATCGACCGTCGACTTGTTCTTGTTGAACTCGGGCAGGTGCGGCGGCTTGAATTGACCCATGCAGGACGTGTTTTCATTGCCCGTCGTGATGGTGAAAATTGGCGAAGTGAAGGCGCTGGGGAATTGACGGGCATTGACATGCGTCTCTGGCGTCTTACTGATTTGCAGTACGAATACGGTCCGGTGGGTGCACTTCCTGCCAGTGCGGAACAGGCGCTTCGGCTCGTTTTAAAGGGCGAGAAGGGTGTTCCACTGCTTGATCTTGTGTTTTATACGGACTCCGGGTTGCCCGGTGGCCAGTGCTGGGCTGGGAGATATGGCGAAAAGGCCTTTCACCCGGTAGATAGCCGTTTGTTTATGGATCTTAAGGGAATGCTGCCTCCGCTTGCGGAGTGAAGCCCCCATGCATTGAACTTAATAGGCTCGTGCGGACGCGCATGGGTCCAACGTTGTGATCACGGAGTATATGACCATGGCTAGAATCACTGTGGAAGATTGCTTGGCCCAGGTAAACAATCGTTTTCTTATCGTCCAGATGGGTATCAAGCGCGTGAAACAGTACCGCGAAGGCTACGAGCCGTTGGTGGTTTGCAAGAACAAGGAAGCCGTAACCGCTCTGCGCGAGATTGCCGGTCACAAGGTGATCCCTGGCGATAAACTTACTGAAGTTGGTCTTCAGACTGCCGATAGCTAAACCATGAGTCAAAAAGATTACTATGATGTTCTGGGCGTTGGTCGCGAAGCCGGTGAGGATGAAATCAAAAAAGCCTATCGCAAGAAGGCATTCGAATTTCATCCAGATCGCAACCCCGATGACGCCCAGGCCGAAGAAAAATTCAAGGAAGCCGCTCAAGCCTACGATGTGCTTAGGGACGCCAACAAGCGGGCCCGATATGACCAGTTTGGACACGAAGGGGTCAATGGCAATGGCTATGGTGGTTTCTCCAATACCGACGACATCTTCAGCTCCTTCTCCGATATCTTCGGCGACCTGTTTGGGTTTGGTCCGTCGCGTGGGCCACGTGCCACCAAGGGTGCCGATCTTCGGTACAATCTGAGGATATCCTTCCGTCAGGCCGCCAAGGGCGATCAGATGGAACTCAAGATTCCCCGCAAGGCGCGCTGTACGGAATGTGACGGCAGCGGAGCCGAGCCTGGCAGTCAGCCTGAATCCTGCCAACAGTGTGGCGGTTCGGGGCAGGTGACGCAAGCCCAGGGATTCTTCCGAGTCTCCACTCCATGCCCGATTTGCCGTGGCCGTGGAACAGTAATCCAGAATCCCTGTGCCAAGTGTCGGGGTGAAGGCATTGTTCAGGAGACTCGCGAGCTGCAGGTCAACATTCCAGCGGGAGTGGATAACGGCTCGCGCCTGCGTCTGCGCGGTGAGGGTGAACCTGGCGAATTGGGTGGCCCCTCAGGCGATCTGTATGTGGTCATCTACGTGGATGAGGACAAGACCTTCCGTCGTCAGGGCCAGGATCTGGTGCACACCGTAGAAATCAATATGGTGCAGGCGGCTCTTGGAGCCACTGTTGATGTTCCCACCCTGGATGAACCCGTCCCCCTGTCCGTTCCCAAGGGAACCCAGAGTGGCGAGGTCTTCCAACTTCGTGGATTGGGTCTGCCTTTTATCAATAGGCAGAGTACTGGCGATTTGCTGGTAGAGGTCCTTGTGGCGACTCCCACGAGTTTGTCCAAGCGTCAGGAGGAACTCCTTGAAGAGTTCTGGAAGCTGGAGGACAAGAAGCTGAAGAACAAGGCCAAGAGCTTTTTCAAGCGGGCTAAAGATAAGGCCATGGGAGACTGAAAATGGGCGACAAGCTGACGCATATTGACGCTTCAGGCAATGCTCGCATGGTGGATGTTGGAGACAAGGCGTCCACCAGACGTGTAGCCATTGCCGAGGTTTGGGTTAAGCTTTCGAGTAAGACCTATGCTCTTCTGGTTGGAGGCGCTTTACCCAAAGGTGATGCCTTGGGGACCGCCAAGGTTGCCGGTATTCTGGCTGCCAAGAGCACGCATCAGCTGATTCCCATGTGTCACCCGTTGGCATTGTCCTACGTGGATGTCCGTTTTGAACCGGACGAGGCAACCTGCTCCTTGCGAATCGAGGCTGAATCTCGTACTGCCGGTCCTACCGGTGTTGAGATGGAGGCCCTGACAGCTGTTCAGGTGGCAGCACTCACTGTCTATGACATGTGCAAGGCCGTGCAAAAGGACATCGTGATTGAGGGGTGTCGTCTGCTGCACAAAAGTGGTGGTAAAAGCGGGACCTACGAAGCTCGCTAAGCCTCTTTAGTTCGAATAAAAAATCAAGGCCCGCTCCGTTTGGAGTGGGCCTTTTCGTTGGTTTATTGAGACTTGCTGATTAAGCCTCCTCTGGCTTGTGTACATAGGGGCGGTGAGAGAGCTGTCGTGAAGTCGGACTAGTTTTGGCCACCGCGTCCCGTAACCATGCCACGACCTTGGCCCATGCCACGACCTTGGCCCATGCCACGACCCATGCCACGACCTTGGCCCATGCCACGACCTTGGCCCATGCCACGACCTTGGCCCATGCCACGACCTTGGCCCATGCCACGACCCATGCCACGACCTTGGCCCATGCCACGGCCTTGGCCCATGCTCATTGCTGCATTGGGTTGAGGTGTCGTTTGCGCACCAGACTCTGCGTTCTTGGTCTGTTCCAGTGCCTGAGCTACTGTGCCGGGAGCTGCGCTCATGATTTCAATCTTAGCCTGAGTCAAAGCTGCTAAGGCATTGGGCCCGACGCGACCGGTGACGACACGAGTCGCCCCTGCTGCGGCAACAGCCTGGGCCGTTTGGATGCCGGCTCCCTGGCCAAGAGCAGAGTTGTTTGAGTTGTCCATAATTGTAAATTGCTCGGTTTCCGTGTCGTAGATGATAAACATGACCGCACGGCCAAAGCGATTGTCCATGGCGCTGTCGAGCGTGTTTCCCGTGCTGCTGACGGCAATCTTCATGGCGGTATCCTCCTTTTTGTTGTTTTGTTCTATTCAAAACACAGCAAGGACCATGCAAGAAAGTGATTCTTAATAATATCAGTATAATGAGTTAGATTGTCTTCAGCTCGTGGAATAAGATTTCGCCCAAAAAAGAGCAGGTAAGGGCGAACTATGCGCCCTTACCTGCTGTGGAGTTGTACTTATGGAAAAAGCTGGTGTTGTCGGGAACTCAACTCCCGGTGATATCGACGGAGTCACCAGGTTTGACCATGCCTCCAACGACGACTTTGGCGAAGATTCCCTCGTTGGGCATGATGCAATATCCCACAGTCTTGTGAATGTTGCATTTGCTGTGGCACTTCTTCCCGATTTGAGTGATCTCAAGGCGGATGTCCGGTCCGATTCTGAGCTTTGTCCCAACCTTCAGCAATTCCAGCGGAAGTCCTGTCGTAGTCAGGTTTTCGGCAAAATCCCCTGGAACCAGTTCTGGCATTTTCTCCTGCATGCGCTGGATGCCTTCCAAGGCAAGCAGGCTGACTTGGCGTTCGCTCCCGGCATGGGCGTCGCCCACCATGCCAATTCCTGCCTGAAGGAGAGCCTTGTCGACGGTTTCCTTTTTCTGGTGCTTGACTGTGCTGGTGCATACGGCGTGGATGGTACCCATGGTTTCTCCAGATGTGTCACTCGGATTAAGTTGCGAGGAAACTATATCCGATAATTTCAATCGGGATCAAGTGCGGGAGACTTGGTCAGACTTTAGCACATGATAAAAACACGATCGGGGACATGGCGTTTGAATTGGAAAAAGACAAAGCCCTCGTCGTTTGGCGAAGGCTTTGTTGTGTTGAAAGAGAAGTGCTCCCGATTGGCGGGAAGAAGAATGTAGGGCTACCAGATTTCGCGGACCTTCACTCCTCGCTTTTTCATTACGTCTTTACAATCCTTGATGGAATACTCGCCGTAATGAACGATGGAGGCGATGAGAGCCGCCGAGGCTTTCCCTTCCAGGCAGGCATCAGCCATGTGGTCCGGATTGCCTGCGCCACCCGATGCAATGATCGGGATGGAGACGGCCTCGGAGATCATTCGGGTCAGATTGAGTTCGTAGCCATCCTTGGTGCCGTCGGCATCAATGGAGTTGAGGCAGATTTCACCGGCCCCGAGGGCTTCAACCGTCTTTGCCCATTCCAGTGCATCCATGCCCATGCGCTTGCGACCACCGTGGATTACGATTTCGTAGCCGGAGGGGCAGGCCTCTGATTTGTCGACGGCCAGCACGTCCATGCCCACGACCACAGCCTGGGAACCGAAAGCGGCTGCACCCTGGCTGATCAGGTCCGGATTTTTTACGGCAGGTGAGTTCAGGGAGACCTTTTCGGCTCCGGCCAGGAGCACGGCCCGCATTTCCTCGAGGGAATTGATGCCGCCACCTACGGAGAACGGAATGAAGATCTGTTTAGCTACTTCCTCCACCACGTTCAGCATGATGCCGCGATGTTCGTGGGAGGCGGTGATGTCGTAGAAGACCAACTCATCCGCGCCTTCCTCATAGTAGACGCGAGCAGTTTCCACCGGGTCGCCGATATCGACATTATCCTTGAATTTAATGCCCTTGGTGAGGCGGCCATCGCGCACGTCGAGGCAGGGGATGATTCTTTTACTGAGCATCACGCACCTCCTTGCAGTACTGGGCGAAGTTGGATAGCAGTGCCAGACCTGGTCGACCACTCTTCTCAGGGTGGAACTGTACGGCCCACAAGCCTTCGCGGCCATGGAATGAGCAGAACTCTGCGCCATAGGTGGTCATGCCCAGCATGTATTCTTCGGCCGGTGCCGGGTAGTAGCTGTGGACGAAATAGAATTCAGAATTGGGGTCGATGCCACGGAACAGTCGTTCCTCGGGATGATTGAGGGCGACTTTATTCCAGCCCATATGGGGAACACGGATGGGGTGGCCGTCTTCATCGAGCCAACCAGGGTTGAACAGTCGGCATTCACCGGGGACGATGCCCAGTGTCTTGGTGTCGTTTTCCGGGCTGTAATCCAACATGATCTGGCAACCCACGCAAATCCCCAGTAGGGGTTTGCCTGCGGCGACCTGTTCGGCCAGGACTTCGTTCAGTCCCGTAGAGGTCAGATTGCCCATGGCCTGTCCCGCAGCGCCCACGCCCGGGAAGATGATTCCGTCGGCCCTGGCAATGGCTTCGGCGTCTGCCGTGATGCGGCAGGGGATGGACAGATTATCAAGGGCTCGCCGGACCGAGGTCTGGTTGCCAGCCTTATAGTCGAGAATTGCAAGCATGTTCCTTCTCCTATGGTGAGACCTGCCGAATTAGTAAATATTGGGCTTGGACACAAGTGAAAATCGATTGTTTGTCCTTCTGAGTTGATGCGATGCCGTCGGTGTGATTGTGAGCGGAAGTCGACTTGTACAAGAGCATGTCTCATGGAAGGTACCGTATCCCGGTGCGTTGCCCTTCGGACGACTGCGGTGTATGACGGGGCCGTTCCGGCTAAGCCCGGACCTTATACGAGACATTTACTGACCACAGGAGAACGTATGCATATTGTTACCGGCGGAGCTGGATTCATCGGCAGCGCTTTTGTCTGGAAGCTGAATGAGATGGGTATCGACGATGTCATCATCGTGGATAACCTGGGCGAGACCGAGAAATGGAAGAATCTCGTCAACCGTCGCTACGTGGACTATTTTCATCGCGACGATTTTCTGGACATGATTCTGCACGATGAATTGCCGTTCGAGGTCGATTCCATCACGCATATGGGGGCCTGTTCTTCCACTACCGAGCGCGATGCCGATTTCCTGATGGAGAACAACTATCGTTATTCCGTGACCCTGGCCTCGTGGTGTCTGGAGAACGATGCGCGATTCATCAATGCGTCGTCGGCGTCCACTTATGGCGATGGTGAACTGGGCTTTATGGATGATGAAGAACTGATTCCCAGCCTGAAGCCTCTGAATATGTATGGTTATTCCAAGCAGTTGTTCGACCTGTGGGCGCTTCGGGCCGGTTGCATGGGGCGCTTGGCGAGTCTGAAGTTCTTCAATGTCTTCGGACCAAACGAGTATCATAAGGACGATATGCGAAGCGTGATCTGCAAGGCTTACAAGCAGATTGGTGAAACCGAGACCATGCGACTCTTCAAGTCCTATCATCCCGATTATGAGGATGGGGGACAGAAAAGGGATTTCGTGTACGTCAAGGACTGCGTGGAGGTCATGTGGTGGCTTTTGGAGAATCCTCAGACTGGTGGAGTCTTCAACGTCGGCACCGGCCAGTCGCGTACCTGGAACGATTTGGCCCGGGCTGTCTTTGCAGCAATGGATGTGCCCGAGGATATCCACTACATCGATATGCCCGAACAGTTACAGGGCAAATACCAGTATTATACCGAAGCCAACGTGGACAAGCTCAAGGCAGCTGGTTGTCCGGTTGGGTTCACGAGCCTGGAGGATGCAGCAAGGGATTATGTGCAGAATTATTTGGCACAGGCCGATCCTTACCTGTAGGCCGTTGAAATTCCCGCACTGATAGCGTTACTTTGATGCACTCCGCCCCTTGTATCTGTCCAATATGCGTCGGTTTGGTGTGCAATCATAGTTTACTCAAAGATAAGAAAAGACCGCTCCCATTAGGAAGCGGTCTTTTTTCGATGGAATCGGCTTAGCCGAAGAAAGAGGAGAAATGGAAGATCAGGGCTTCGACATCATCCTTGGGCAGGTTGTCGTCGAATCTGACTCCGAATTGGCTACCCAATTGGTTATACCAGGCAATGGTGCCAGTTTTGTCCTGCATGAATTCCAATCTCTCAGAGGCAAAGGACTGGAGCTCGATCACTAGGCCACGCTCAAGCGGGGTGTCGAGTGTATCGGGATTCAGTAAGCGACCACGTAGCCCACCTGAACTGACGTCGAGTAGTTCGCAGTGTACCGTACCGCATTGGGCTACTTCGGCGGTGTAGGCTGCGCTGTTCCCTTTGAGCTTCAGGCTGAAACGTGGCGCTGCGCGCTTATCTTCGCCGGGCATGGAAAGGGCCTCCCGATCAGTATTATTCCAGTTCGAATCCTTCGATCATGTCATCCAGGTCCAGGTCGTCGCCTTGTGGGTTGAGTACCACGGGCTCGATCATTCGCTTGCCCTTGGTGGTGTCGGTTCCTGCGGTCAAAGGGATTCCATTGTACGTGATGGAGGAGAGCAACCGATCTTCCAGGCCGAAGCTGGGGAAGGTTTCAACGCAAACGCTAAGCAGGGAGGGTTTGAAGTCACCCTTCACATCGTCAAGGGTCCAATTCAAAGTGCCCTTGTCCACCGAGCCCATGAGAATGAGCAACTCGTCCTTGTTGATCTGGGACAGCATCGGAGCAGGGGAGACAGGTGTTTCATCAACGGCGATTTTGTTGGGATAGATTTCCTGAATGGATTCACCGTCGATTTTGACGGTAATGGACATGCTGTCATCCAGGACAAAAGCCGAGCCGTGATAGAACCTGTTTTCGTCCCACCAACCTTTCCATTCATAGCCTACCGATTCGGCGAATTTTCGGGATAATCCCTCATCGAAATAGAGGACACCCTTGAAGCAGTTGTGTGCGAAGTAGGGGGTGTTATTTTTGCCGTAGCAATGGCGTACAACCTTGGCCAGAAAGGCCTGGGGCACGGAGGAAATCACGATTTCATCTTTGTATCCGGAAATTTCAACGGTCAATTGCATCTGAAGCACTCCTTGTTCAAGGGGGCGGGAGCTGAAACAGGTAGGTCCATGACTTGAAGATATACCCCTGCCCGTAAGTGTTGTGCAAGCAAAACCGAGGGTTGGGGAGATCATCGATACATTCGGAGCGGTCCAATTAGGCTTTGCGTTTGAACAGACGCTCCAATTCACTGAGGCTCCATGAAATCCGAATGGGGCGCCCGTGTGGGCAATAGTCTTTGTCCGGGGTCGTGCGCCAGGTGGAGAGTAGCGAGAGGGCTTCATCTCTGGCCAGGGATTGTCCGGCCTTGATGGCAGCCTTGCAGGACATCATGGCCCACAGGTCACGAATGTTTTTGGCCTGCCCGCTGATGGCAGCACGGAGATAATCCTTGGCTCGTGAAGCCGTCAGCAGTGCTGGAATGGCGTGTATTGACAGGGTCTCAGGCGTTGGCGTCCGCATGTCGAAACCAAGTTGCTTCAGGTCCGTCCAAAGTTCCTGAAGTCTTGAGGCCTCGGAAGGGTGCAGGGGCAATTGCAACGGGGTAACCAGAGGCTGGCTGTCGCCGCCCTGTCCTGCATGTTCGAAGCTGTGGAAAAGCACCCGTTCGTGGGCGGCATGCTGGTCGATGAGAGAAAGCATTCCGTCTTCGCCACGCAGGATGAGGTAGGTGTCCGCCAGTTGCCCCAGATAAGTTTCTGGGCCGGAGGCGACGGGGGGGGCGGCGGCAGTTATCGATGTTGCCCCGGCAGGAGCACTGGCGACCATGTCGGCCTCAAGCCAATGATTTCCGTCGGCGCTGGAACGGTGTGGGGCAATATCCAACGTCAGCTTACGTTCTGTCGCGTGATTGAATTTGTTGCTCAGAGATGTGATGTGGGAGTTGGAATAGGATTGCGATGCGGCACTGCCGCTGGCCCCAAGGGGATTGCGCGCGCGATGATTGTCGTGGCGGATTGTTTCGCTGGCGAATGTGCTGCCCATGCCGGGGCCGGAGGAATTGGTATGATCCAGAGCAGAGAGAATGGCACGGCGTACGGTTGAGAAGACGGATTTCTCGTTGCGAAAACGAACTTCATTCTTGGCCGGGTGAACATTGGCATCCACTTCATGCGCGGGAATTTCGACAAACACAACGGCTTGTGGGTACTCGCGACTGAGCAGCCTGCCCGAATAGGCGTCGCGCACGGCCCGTAGCAGCATTTTGTCCTGAACCGGACGTCCATTGACATACAGCAGGATTCGATCGCCTCTGCCTTGGGCTGCCTGAGGGTCCCCGGTGACACCATGCACGCGATATTCGTCGCGTTGATAGTCGAAGGGGTGCAGAACATCGGTCACCGCCGGGGGCCAGGCCTGAGAAAGTCGTTTGGATAGGGATTCCCCGGCCTGGAAGGTGTATATCTTTCGGCCGCCCGAGGTGAATGTCAGGCGTACATCCAGACGGGCTAATGCCAGTCGGAAGCAGGCATCCTGACAGCGGCGGGCCTCAGTGGCAGGAGTTTTCAGGAACTTTAAACGAGCCGGGACGCTGACAAACAAGTCCTGGACTGTGATACGGGTGCCTGAGCGGAGTGCGGCGGGTCCCTTGGATGCAATATGTCCGGCATCCAACTTGATTTCGAAGCCTTCGTCCCGGTCTTGCGTGATGGAAGTCAGGGTCAGTCGCGAGACCGAGGCAATGGATGGCAGGGCTTCGCCTCGGAAGCCGAAGCTGTCGATGGTGGCCAACTCCCTGATGTCGGTGACTTTGCTTGTGGCGTGACGGGTCAGTGCCAACTCCATCTCGTCGGGAGCCATGCCCCAGCCGTTGTCGAGGATTTCAATCAGGCCTTGTCCGCCTTGGTCTATGCTCACGTCGATGGCTGTTGCCCCGGCATCTAGACTGTTTTCCATGAGCTCTTTGAGTACCGACGCCGGGCGCTCGACAACTTCTCCCGCTGCGATCTGATTTTGCAGTTCGGGAGGCATGACCTGAATGGGACGTTTGTTTTTTGGGGTGCTGCTTGGCATGGTCAGAGTGTACCGGAAAGGCTGCTGGCCGAAAACCCCAGAAGGCAAAAGAAAACGCGCGAAACCATTTGGTTTCGCGCGTTGATTATTGCGAAAAGGTGACGCTAGAAGCTGATGCCCATCAGCACGATGCGAGCTTCGATGCGGGTGTCATTCTCCGTAGAGTCAAGCAAGAAGTGTAAGGCATAGCACTGGTGGCGGTAGATGAGCGTGAGTAGTTTTTCCAGTGTCGCTCCTGTCTTCAGGTTGGAGCGATAGCCCACGCCGATGTACCAGGGGTCAAACAGGCTCAAATAGGTGTCGAATCTGATTTGTCTGATTTGGTTCTGGTCCTGGCGTTTGTATTCGTCGATGGCACGATTGAAGTCGTAACGGACTCTGAACCAACCCACATCATCCCAACTGACCCGGATGGAGTCGTTGGTTTCGGTCCATTCCCCGAGGTAGGGGGAGAAGAACGAGCGGTGGGTATAGGTCAGCCATTCCCGCGGTGTGTATGATAACTCGGCCATGACATCCGAGAAGGGGCGTCTGGCATACTCGTCGCGCTCGTCTGTGCGCGTAGCTTCGCGCAGGTCATAACCCTGCTCGAGGCGAAAACGCATGAATTCCAAGTAGTCGGTGGAGAGTGCCGTGAGCGAGCCTTGGCCTTCAATTTCCTTCGTTGTTACGGTTTCCCGGCGGCGGTCAAAGAGGTTGGTTAGGGAGTAGACCAATTCGTTTTGGGCCGAAATTCGATCGACCTCATCGAAGAAAGGTTTCTCCGTCTGGCTGACGTAGGGTTTCCAGTCGTATTCGATCCGCGGCTGAATGGAGTGCTTGAGTTTGGTCCAACGGCTTTCGCCTGTGAAACTCTCATGCCGGATAAGCTCGTCTTCACCTCCAAGATCAAAGACCTTGTAAAACTCGGTGAAGGCAGTGATGTTGGCATCGAGGAGGAGTCTTGCGGTGGCGTCGTTGTCCGTTTCCGTGGAGGGACTGCCCGCATCCTTGTCTGTCATCCAGGCCGTCTCGCGGACTCCGATGGTGGGAATAATTGATATGCCCTGATAGGCAACGGGCAAACTCAGCTTGGGGTGGATATCCAGCCGGGATCCGGTGGTTCCGTATTCACGCCAGAAATTGGAAGCCTTGACATCTAGTTGGCCTTCCAGCGGAGTCTCCCACAATGACGTTTTCCAGAGGTATGCCGAAAGCTCGGGCAGAACCTGGACGGTATCGTTTTCGCTGCTATTGTTGTTACCGTTCTCAAAATTCAGATTGCGAGTCCACTGCGATTTCAGGGCCACTCCGCCATAATCCCATGAACGGTTGATGAGCAGGGTGGATTCGCGTGTCTCATCATCGGCGTTGTCCAAGTCGCGGTCGAATTCATCCAGAAAGATCTTGTCGCTTTCGGCAAAGCCCAACATTCCGTTGTCGAATTCACGCAGGTAGTTCTGGTCCGAGACCCAATCAATATCAAGCTTCGTGATCCAGTCCGGTGTGAACAGGTAGCCGTCGTATTTGCTGCGGAACCAGTAGCGGCTGCTGTTGGAACGTGTCAGGCCGTCGTTGTCGAATTGACCGTCTTCGTCGGCTTCGGTGTCATCCACGACGTTGTCGCGCATGATGTCCAGTTTCCACAGGCCTTTGGTCTTTGTGTCTGGTGTATGGCGATACTCCAGTCCCTGCTGGTAGCCGCGCGAGCTCATATAGTTGAAATAGAAGGTTGCGTCTGATTCATCGTCGATGGCCCAGAAATAGGGTTGGTTGTAGAAGGTGCCCAGCCGCGAACTGGTTCCCCATTCGGGCATCAGCAGTCCGCTCTGGCGTTTCTTTTTTGCTGGCAGGATGGCCAGCGGCGAATAGAAGACGGGGAAGTCACCGGCTTTGAGCTTGGGATGCCAGAGCCAGGCGTAGCCTTCGAGGGTGACCTCGCCTTCGACCATGTCGATGGACCATGCTTTTTCATCGCCATCGCAAGCCGTGACGGTAGCATTCTTGAAGCTGTAAGTGTCGCCCTGATGCTTCTCGATGTGTTCACCGTTGAAGTACAGATTCTGCGTGGGGGTGAAAATTTGCCCGTTATTGAGCCAACCCGTCTTGTTACGCAGGTCGAATTCAGCTTCTTCGGCTTCCATCTCGTCTTTGCCGAGTACGGCCTCGACATTGCCGCGCAGGTAGACCCAACCCGTAGATCGGTAGTAACGGGCGAAGTCGGCCTTCAGGAACTGTTTGCCCTGCCAGAGGTGGACATTGCCTTCGGCCTCAAGAATTTCAGTGTCGTGCTGGGCGGACAGTTTGTCAGCCTTGATCTGCCACTGTTCGGAGGCCGGTGCTTCTGGCTCTTGCTCTGTTGCCGTCGCCGTGGGTGCAGGTTCGGCAGCGGCAAACCCCGGGAGCGGAGTCACCGCCAAAGCGAAAAGCAGGAAGGCGGTGAGCGCCAGAATGGCGGGTATCGGACGGGAGATGAATCGCGCGTTGTGCTGTGTCATCGTTATCGCATGGCTATGGGGTGAAGAGGTTGGAGCCCCCACGATGGGCATTCAACGCACCTATCACACCCTTACTCAAATGAACAGTAGGCATGGTGTGGGAAATCCATTATATCCCCCGTGTTGCGGGCAGGTGCCCGGATTTGCAAAAAGGAGAAAGCACATGAGTATTGGGTACAATCATGTTCGAGCCAGGATACATGTCCGGGCCATTGCTGATAATTTTTTGGAAATGAACCGTCGTGGCGGCAATTGTTACGGCGTGGTCAAATCCGATGCATATGGGCATGGATTGGCTGTGGTTGCAGAAGCACTTGCCGGGGCAGGGGCCAAAACCCTGGCCGTGGGGACGGTGGAGGAAGCCGCATCTCTGGCGAATACGACCTTTACGGGCCGTGTTGTTGCGCTGCTCGGGGCACAATTGCCGGAAGATTACCCTCTGGCTGTGGCGCATGATGTCATTTGTTTCTGTGGGCGACGTGAACAGCTTCGTAGGCTGAATGAAGCTGCCGTGCTTGCCAGACGCAAGGCCCGGGTCTCTTTGAAATTCGATACGGGAATGCGCCGCCTCGGTTTTTTGCCCGAAGAAGCTTCTGAGGTTTTGGAGCTGGTGCAGAGTCTGCCGAATCTCGAGGCCATAATGGTGTCCTCGCATCTGGCTACGGCGGATGAACCTGAGCAGGAAGCACATGTCCATGAGCAGGGCGCACGGTTCAAGGGCGTCGTGGATGTCTTGCGCGCCGGTGGTCTGGAGATCGAGGCCAACCTGTGCAATTCAGCTGCACTGCTGGCTTTTCCGGAATATCATTTCGATGGGCAGCGCCCGGGTATTTCACTGTATGGTGGCAACCCTTTCTATGGGACAAGCAGGGAAGAGTTGGGTTGCTGTCTGCGCCCGACCATGGAAGTTACCTCGCGTATCTATCAGGTTCATGACCTGAAGGCAGGCGAGGGTATTAACTATGGTCTGACGTATCGTGCCGAACGAGACATGCGGGTGGCCATTGTCGGTGTGGGCTATGCGGATAATTATTCCCGCAATCTGTCCAGCAAGGGCTGGATGGTCGTTGGTGACAAACGGGTGCCAGTGGTCGGTCGTGTCTGTATGCAAATGACCGCTGTTGATGTTACTGATGTAGCGGATGCTCGCGCCGGGGATACCGTCTGGTTGCTGGGTGGGAACTCCCCCGCAGCGATCAGTGCCTGCGAATTGGCCGAGTGGTGGGGGACTATCAGTTACGAAGTCTACTGCCTGATGGGTATGAACCCGCGTGAATACCTTCTTGACAGAGATATTCAAAGGGGCTAATAGCCCCTGTTCGCCTTGCTCCCGCCAAGTGGCGGGGGCCGTATGACCATAAGGAGGTTTTGGCATGCGAAAGTATGAGAATCTGCTGCTGCTCTCCCCTGAGTTGTCAGCTGAGGAACGCCAGGGCATTCTTGACAACCTGATCGCCATTATTGAGCGTGAAGGTGGCAAGATCCTGGAAATGGATGAGTGGGGCATGCGCGATCTGGCTTACGCCGTGCGCAAGATGGATCGCGGTTACTACGTGCTGATCAATTCCGTGATGCCCGGCCCCGCCGTGGCTGAACTGGAGCGCAACATCCGTATCACGGATGGCATTTTCAAGTTCGTGACCGTTAAACTTGAAGACGTCGAGGAGGTTGCGTAAATGGCTTTCCGTAAAAAGTTTACCCCCCGGCGTAAGTTCTGCCGCTTCTGCGCAGACAAGGAATTGCCCATCGATTACAAGCGTGCTGATATCCTGAGGGATTTCATCACCGAGCGTGGCAAGATCATTCCTCGCCGTATTACTGGAACCTGTGCCAAGCATCAGCGCCGCCTGACTACTGAGATCAAGCGCGCTCGCCAGATGGCTCTGCTGTATTACACCGCTGTGCATAGCTCTGCTGTGCGCAAGAGGACCATCTAAGGAGGAATCGACATGAAGCTGATTTTACGCGCCGACGTCGATAACCTTGGTCATCTTGGTGATATCGTCGAAGTCAAGCCCGGTTTCGGGCGCAACTATCTGGTGCCCCAGGGGCTGGCTATGACCGCCACCAAGGGCAATCTGAAGGCCTTCGAACTGGAGCGCAAAAAGCTGCAGTCCGAGATGGATTCCATCAAGTCTGCGGCTCAGGAGCTGGCTGACAAGTTGGTCGAGTCCCGTGCCATCGTCCGCGTTCGCGTGGGTGAAGGCGACAGGATGTACGGCTCCGTCACCACCGCCAATGTCGTTGACGAGTTGCTCGAGATGGGCATAGAAGTGGATCGGAAGAAGATCGTGCTTGGCGATCCGATTCGCGCCCTGGGCGAGTACACTCTTCCCGTGAAGCTGCACCCCGATGTGACTTGTGAAATCAAAGTCGCTGTGGTGCGCCACAACTGGGTTGAAGGTGAGCCCATCACCATTGAGGAAGCCGAATTGGCTGCCTCCGAGGCTAAAGCCGCCGCCCTCGCTGAGGAAAAGGCTGCTGAAGTCGAGACCACCGAGGAAGTAACCGCCAGCGATGACGCAGAACAGGCTGACGAACAACCGACCGAATAATACCACAGCGCAGCGCCGGTCCTACGGGACCGGCGCCGCTTCTGGCGGCGACTTGGACAGGACAACCAGTGACCTCCTGCGCAAAGTCCCCCCCATAACCTGGAAGCCGAGCAGGCTGTTCTAGGCGGGGTTTTCATGAAGAACGAGGTCTTCCACGATCTGGTGGATATCCTCGGCCCCGACGACTTCTACTCTCCGGTTCACCGGACCATCTACCAAGCCTTCCAAGAACTGTTCCGCAAGTCCAAACCCATGGACCTTTTGACCGTGCAGGAAGAATTATCTCTGCAGGGTCAGCTGGACGATGTGGGTGGTGCCGTCTATCTGGCCGAACTGGCCGCTAGCACCGTTGCCGCAGCGAACGCTCCGCACCACGCCAAGATCGTTCGTGATCGTTCGGTGCAGCGCCAGCTGATCTCAGTGGCCTCGTCCATTATCGAGAACTGTTTCGAAGGACGCAACGAGGTGGACAGCCTGCTGGACGAATCCGAGCAGTCCATCTTTGCCATTTCCGAGGCCCGTTCCAACAAGTCGTACGTCAGTTCCAAGGAATTGCTGCAGTCGGTTTTTGATAAGCTGACCGAGTTGTACAACCGCAAGGAACTGGTCACGGGTGTGCCTACCGGTTTCCACGAGTTGAACGAGATTACGGCGGGCTTGCAGCCCACTGACCTGATCATTGTAGCGGCTCGTCCTGCCATGGGTAAGACATCCTTTGCCCTGAACCTTGCGCTGAATGCCGCCGCCGACTACGGCGTGCCGTCTGTGGTCTTTTCCCTTGAAATGGGTATGGACCAGCTGATGATGCGTATGCTGTGCACCAAGGCTCGGGTCAATCTGTCCAGCCTGCGTCGCGGCTATCTTGATGACGAGGATTGGGCTCGTCTGTACGATGCTGGAGATTATCTCTCGCAGGCACCGCTTTTTATCGATGATACACCTTCCATCAGTACCTTGGAACTGCGGGCTCGTTGTCGTCGACTGAAGGCTGAAAAGGATCTTGGGTTGGTCGTTGTCGACTATCTGCAGCTGATGCGTGCTGGTCGCAAGATCGATTCCCGCGAACAGGAAATCTCCGAAATTTCGCGGACGCTCAAAGCTTTGGCCAAGGAAATCAATGTTCCGGTCATCGCCTTGTCGCAGCTGAACCGTAAGGTGGAAGAACGTACGGACAAAAAGCCCAAGCTGTCTGACCTGCGCGAATCCGGAGCCATTGAGCAGGATGCTGACATGATCATGTTCCTGTATCGTGACTCCGTGTATAATGACGCGCCTGATAATCCCAAGGCCAACATTGCCGAAGTCATTATCGGCAAGCACCGCAACGGACCGACTGGAATGGTGGAACTTTATTTCGATAAAGAGTATACCGCTTTTCGTAATCTTTCCCGAGAGCCAGACCCGGTTTAGGGGCTGCGCATTCCGCCAATAACACAGATATTTGGGAGCTCATCGTGTACTTCGATACCGCAGAAACTTTGTCTCGCGAAGAAATCGATAATCTACAAACTGTTCGTCTGAAAAGTACCGTGGAACGCGCCATGCGTTCTCCGTACTATGGTGAAAAGCTCAAGGGCTTCAATGTCGACTCCATCACTTCTGTGGACGACATCCGGCGCCTGCCTCTGACCACCAAGCAGGATTTGCGGGATAATTATCCCTACGGTCTATTGACTTGCTCCACCGATGAAATCGTTCGCTTGCACGCTTCGTCGGGCACCACAGGCACTCCCACCGTTATCTTCTATACCCAGAATGATCTGAATACATGGGCGAACCTGATGGCTCGTAGCATGCATATTGCCGGTGTGCGCGCCGAACATCGTTTTCAGAATATGGCTGGCTATGGCTTGTTTACCGGCGGATTGGGCATCCATTACGGTGCCGAACGACTTGGGTGCCTGACGATTCCCTCCGGGGCTGGAAACACCAAGCGTCAGATCAAGATGATCCAGGATTTCGATGTGGACGTGCTGCACATCATCCCGTCCTATGCCTTGTATTTTGCGGGCGCTCTGGAAGCTGCGGGCATTGATCCAGCCACTTTCACACCCAGCATCGCCTTGATTGGTGCCGAGCCGCATACCGAGGAAGTTCGCCGTAAGATTGAGGAGATGCTCAATCTGAAAGCCTACAATTCCTATGGATTGTCCGAGATGAACGGCCCGGGTGTGGCTTTCGAGTGTGTGCATCAAGACGGGATGCACGTCTGGGAAGATGCCTTTATAGTTGAAATACTCGACCCAGAAACCTTGGAGCCGGTCAAGGAGGGTGAGTTGGGCGAGGTGGTCATGACCACAATCACTCGGGAGGGTATGCCCATCATCCGCTACCGCACCAAGGACTTGTGCCGCTTCATTCCGGGCACCTGTGCCTGTGGTCGGGCGCATCGTCGGCTGGATCGCATCGCCGGCCGAGCCGATGACATGATGATCATCAAGGGTGTGAATATTTACCCCATGCAGATCGAACAGGTACTGATGGGACTGCCTGAGGTTGGAGAGAACTATCAGATTGTGCTGGAGAAGGAAGGATTCATTGATCAGATTCGCGTACGCGTGGAGATCAAAGAAGACTTCTTTGAGGAAGACATGCGCATTCTGAAAGGACTGCAGAAGAAGATTCAGACCCAACTCTGCAACGAAATCCTGGTCACTCCCCGGGTCGATTTAGTACAGAGTGACAGCCTGCCCAAGAGCGAGGGCAAGGCGCAACGCGTTGTGGACCAGAGAAGCCAGGAGGATTAGGCCATGGATTTTGGCCAGATTTGGGCAGGGCTGTATATCATCATCTGCTTTGGCGTACTGGGGCTGCATATTTTCAGCCTGCCTGCGAACTGGGTGCTGCTGGCCCTGGTGGCAGGCTGGAAGGCCATGCACCCCGAGATGCCTCTGACCTGGATGTGGTTCGGCGGACTGGCCGGGCTTGCTGTGATTGCCGAGGTGCTGGAATTCGTAATCCAGCTCAAGGGTTCCAAGAAATACGGAGCCTCGGGCAAGGGGAACATAGGTGGAATCATCGGAGCCATTGCCGGTGCCATTATCGGTGCTGGATTCCTGTTTGGCATCGGCGCATTACCTGGTGCTCTTCTCGGTGCCTATGGTGGTTGCCTGTTGGTGGAGACGCTTATGGGACGCTCCTTTGACGAGGCCCGAGCTGCTGCCTGGGGAGCCATGTGGGGCAAGTTCTTCGGACTGACGGTCAAGGCCGGGATGGGCGGCGTAATCCTTTCCATCTGCGTTCCTGCCATCTGGAGTTGATTGGCTTTGGCTGATGATCTGCGTTTGCGCAAGGTCATCGCCTGAGAATCTGTTAGCGAAAGGCCACTTCAAAGAGTGCTTGCCTAGCGGCTCGCATCTTTCTACCTTGTTGCCTGTTTCATATTCCCTCAAGGATCAGATAGAGGACACGACATGTCAGAATCAAGCGCGTTCCCGGCGTATCGAGGCCGGATGGAATATTTTTGCCTGGGCTGCGGCGCGGTCTATGGCATTGACGAGTTGCATTACACCTGCCCCAAGTGTGGGGACGTGTTCCTGCTGCGGGACAATGGCTTTGATGATCTGAAGCAGACTTCCGGCCAGACTTGGCGCGAGATTTTCGATGCCCGGATGTGCTCTAAAGATAGCGCCCTGCGAGGCATTTTCCGGTTCTATGAGCTCATGGCCCCGGTCGTTGATCCAGAGGACATCGTCTACCTGGGTGAGGGGCAGACCCCCATTATCGAGGCCAGCCCAATGTTGCAGGAGCGCATGGGGGGCCAGCGTCTGGCCTTCAAGAATGATGGGCAGAATCCCTCAGCGTCCTTCAAGGACCGGGGCATGGCCTGCGCTTTCAGTTTTCTGAAGTCCTTGATCCGCAGTCAGGATCTGGATGAAGTCCTGGCCGTGTGCGCCTCCACTGGTGATACCTCCGCCGCTGCCGCGCTTTATGCTGCCTACGTGGGGGGACGCATCAAGAGTGCGGTGATTTTGCCTCAGGGCAAGGTCACTCCTCAACAACTGGCCCAGCCTTTGGGCAGTGGGGCAGAGGTGCTGGAAGTTCCGGGCGTGTTTGATGATTGCATGAAGGTCGTGGAATATCTGGCGGATAATTATCAGGTTGCCTTGCTCAATTCCAAGAATGCCTGGCGTATTCTGGGGCAGGAATCCTATGCCTTCGAGGTCGCCCAGTGGTACGATTGGGATCTTTCCGGCAAATGTATTTTCGTGCCCATCGGCAATGCGGGCAATATCACTGCCATCATGAGTGGTTTCCTGAAGCTGCATGAGCTTGGTGCCATCGAGAGCCTGCCCCGAGTGTTCGGTGTGCAGTCCCACCATGCCGATCCGGTCTATCGCTACTACGACCAGCCCGCTGGAAGTCGCAAGTTCGAGGCCGTGACCGTGACCCCGTCTGTGGCCCAGGCTGCCATGATTGGCAATCCAGTCTCCTTTCCGCGCGTGAAGTATTTCGCTGAGAAGTATCAGGCCATTGCCGGGGATGATGCCTTCAATGTCGTTCAGGTGACTGAACAGGATGTGGTCGAGGCCATGCTTACTGCCAACAACCATGGTCATATCTCCTGCACCCAGGGCGGCGAATGCCTGGCCGGCTTGGCCAAGGCTCGTGAGGCTGGCCTGATCAAGTCCGAGGAATTGGCCATTCTTGATGCCACGGCGCATATGCTCAAATTCATCGGATTCCAGGAAATGTATTTCGAGAACACCTTCCCGCCCGAGTATGGCATTACTCCCAAGCCCGAGTTGGCCAATAGGCCTTCGCTGGTCATTGAGCCTGCGGAGAAGGATCGCCTGTCAGCAGAGGATTACACTGCCAATGCGGCTCAGGCCGTGGTGGAAAAGTTGGGACTCAAAGCCCGATAGCTTGAAACGATTTGATTGTGTTGAACGAGGCCCGGCATATGCCGGGCCTTGTCCGTTTATGGGACATGACTTTGAATTGGGGGAGGCAAGCATTGCTCCGTGCGTCATTCGTTTTGTGCGGATGTTGCTGATAATTCCTGATAATCGAGGCTTGGGAGTGTTTGACGCAGGGCGCCGAGCTGGTGACTGGCCATAAGTATGGTCATCCCCTTGTGCAAGGATTCCTCAATCAGAAGGAGCAGTTTGCGTTGCCATTGGCTGTCCAGAAACGCGAAGGGCTCATCCAGAAACAGGATATCCGGGCAAACGGCAAAGGCACGGGCCAGATTCAGTCGGCGGCGCATGCCACCGCTCATTGCCGGGGGTAGAATCTGGGGGGGCAGGTCGAAGCGGCGCAGCCAGTAGCGGGCGATTCTTTGCCGGAGCCTTTTTTTGTCGTGCAGGACAAAAGTGATATTTGCCTCGGCATCAAGCCAGGGGATGATGGCGTCATCCTGGAATACACAGCCGATGTTCTGCGAACCGAGTTCAATTCGTCCACAGTCAGGAGGATTTAGGCCCGCAGCAATTTCAAGCAGCGTAGTCTTGCCACATCCTGATGGGCCGGTCAGACAGAGCCCTTTCCCTGTTTGGATATGAAGAGTGGTGTGGGGTAAAACCTCAACGTTGTCGTAGTGTTTGCCAACACTATGCAGGCGGATCATGCGCTCTCCCTCGTGGTTGTCCTGAATCGCGCAGCGAGGTTTCGTAACCGTGCGACAAGGCTCATTTCCAATCCCACGCCAATGCCAGCCAGCACAAGCGCCCAGGCAAACAGGTCTGGAATGTCCAGCATGCGATAAGCCCAGTAGATACGTGCTCCTATACCCTCTCCGGACCCCAGATATTCGGCCACGGCAGCGACCTTCCAGGTGGCCGACAATGCATAAGATAAGCCCGCCAGAAGCGCAGGCGTGACGCCGGGCAGGATAATATGGGTGAGTTTTCGGGCAGCAGATACTTTGTACAAGCTAGCCATGGTCAGTAAGCGCCTATCGATGGATAGGCAGCCCTGGGAGATATTGATGAACAGGATGGGAAAGATGGACGCGAACACGGCAACTACAGGGACTGCAGAGCCTGTTCCCACCCAGACAAGAACCAGACTGATCCATAGAACAGGTGGACAGGATTGCAGTGCAGCCACAAGTGGGCCGAGCAATCGGATGAACCCCGGCGATAGCCCGGCCGGGATGCCCAGGATGAGGGCAGCCGTCAGGGCCATTACGAGTCCGCATGCTCCTCGCGCCAGAGTCAGTCCTATGGTTCCCCAGAATTCAACATCCTGAAGCAGGCCACCCAATGCGGGAAAGACTCTCCATGGCGTTGGGATCAGGATAGGTCCGGTCCATAGGCTTGCCGCTGTCCACACGGCAAAGATCAGACTCATGGAGAATAGATATGGTGTCAGGACTTTGATCATTGCCCAAAAAAGCTGTCGGGCAGGTTGTGGATGGCTGATTGATTATCATCGGGCAAGACCATGCTCAGGTATTGGGTGATGATCTCGCGACATTCCCGGGCCGGACGGACAAGGATGATGTCCCGTTTGAGTGAATCCCGAACGATGTCTCGGGTCATGAATTGTTCAAAGTCCTCGGGCAGTGACTCAAGGCCTTTTGTCGGAGCTTCGGCCAGTTCTTGCCCTGCATTTACAAGCGCTTGTTGAAGAGCGTGAATCAATTCCGGGCGTTGACGGGCCAGCTGTTCGTTGATCGCGATTCCTGCGATGGGCAGCAAGGGCACGCGCCCGGTGAAGCGCCCAAACAAATCTTCGACTTGGGCTACAACATGCAGTCCTGGAATCTTGCCCAGCAGGACTGTTGTCATCGGTTCAGGTGTCAGAATCAGAATGGAGGGCTTCTGCAAAGACTCCAGCATCAATTGCCGAGGTTCATGTGGGACATAGACAAATCGGGGAAGTCCAAAGCTTTCCATCGTCCGCATGATCGGGATCGCCGGAGATTGGGGTGGCGCCACGGCTAGCTCGGTTCCGGCGGGACATTGCAGGAGATCCTCGAGGGTTTGGATGTTCGGGGCATTGGTCAGAATGCTGAACTTGCGCCAGCCCGTGACAGCCAGCAGGCGTACCGGAGCCCCTCGCATGGCCGCCTGGGCAAAACCTTCAATGTGGCCCAACCAGAGATCACCACGACCTGCAAGTACGACCCCTCGCAGGTCGTCGAGGTTCTTCCAATAATGGACATCTAGATTGTCGAGTTCAGGTATGGCGCTGTCCGCAACAGCTTTCCAAAAGGGCATCTGAGGGGTTGTCGCGCCGCCGGTGGTATAAAAGGTCAGGCCTTTGGGGGGCGGTTGGGATTCAGCTTCGGCCCCCGGACGACTCATGAACACGGCCAGAGTCAACCCGCATAGAAAGGCCAGGACCAGAGAGAAAAATCGAATTTTCATGGTGCTCATGCCTTAGAATTTCAGGCTGTAAATGAGTTCCGCATTGAATCCACGCTCCAGCAGTTCGATGCCTCTGGCATTGGCCAGGTAGTTGACAAAGCGTCGGTCGAACAGGTTGTTCAGGTTTATACTGAGACTATGGGCCAGGCCTTTATGAGGGACAGTGATGCCTGCTGATAGATTGGCGGTTGCCCACCCCGGTGTTGGGTCCGTTCCCTGGGGTACATTGTGCTTGCCTGCTGCCCACTGACATTCCCCCTGGGTCCAGAATCCCTTGTCGTTTTCGTAACGTAGGCCAGTGACACCATTCAAAGGGGGAACAGCCGGAAGCGGAGTGTCCGAGTTCTCGTCTCTGCCATACAGCCATGCCACGTTGCCGTAGAGTGCCCAGTGCGGGATGAATTGCCAGCGCGCTTGACCTTCTGCTCCATACAGACGTGCATCCCCCACATTTTTCATGGTGATGCTGGTGCTGGAAACCCGTTCTTCGGTGATGAAGTTTTTGATGGTGTCCATGAATACGCTGCCGGAGGCCGTGAATTTCTCGTTGGTGTAACAAAGGCCGTATTCCAGATGAATGGAGCGCTCGGGGTCAAGGTCAGGATTGCCTGACAACACGGTGCCGTTCCCCAGGTTGATGTTTTTGAAACGCTCCATGATATCTGCAACACGGTAGCTGCTTGCGACGATCATGTTCTGGCTCCAGCCTTCGGCAAAACGCCAGGCCAGGCCAGCGTGGATGTTCCAGCCCAAGTCGGTTGAGCTTCCTTCCTCAGCGAGGGCACTTTCCTGATTGGCAATGTTGACGCTGTCCAGCCTGGCTCCCAGATTCAGGCTCAAATTTTCAGTCAGCATCCAGTCATCTTCAGCAAAGACGCCGCTTGAGGTCATGGTTGTGTTGGGGGTGGGGCTATCTGTGATGGTGGCCCCCGAGATCAGAAATTTGGTGCGGGATGACACCATATGCCAATTCCAGGCGTCCATTCCTGCCACGAGTGTATGGTCACCCAGCCAGAACAGGCCCTGGAGCTTGCCACCCCAGGTCTCGTGATCGGCCCCGGGTCGAATCATGTTCACTGCAGGATTGGGAATATTCTCAAGGCGGACCCTGCGGTCATTTTTCATGTAGTAGGCATCCGCCTTGATGCGCTGCAGGAACTCCGATTCGACTTCCCAGGTATTATCCAAGGAAACCATGACATTGCTCGTTCGGGGATATGTCACCATTGCCGTGGCAGGCATGGTCGATGTTCCGCCTGGCAAGCCGATTTCGTTGGCCTCGTTGACCAGGACTTGAACTTCACTGCTCAGGTTGTTCGTCCACTTGATTCCTGATGCGAGCCGGAACTGTTTGTCTTCGTAGCGGCTGTTGGGGATCAATGCACTGTCGCCGCCTGAGTAGTCGTCATGGTTTCTGAAGGCGCCTGACAACTGCAACCACAGGTTCTCCTGGCTGAAGATCGCCCGACCATAAGAGTCAGTGCCTTCCGTGTTGGTTGAAAAGGATTGTGACAGTTCACCGTGCACCTGATTGTCGCTGGTGAAGGTGCCTTTCTTGGTGATGACGTTGACAACGCCACCGATGGAGCCAGTTCCGTACAGTGCACTCACAGGTCCCTTGAGGACTTCGATGCGCTCAATGTCCAGAGGCATGACGAATCCCATCTGAGCATTGATATCCTGCGCAGTATTGACTCGTTTACCGTCGATCAGAAAAATGATGGATGATCCACTAAGTCCCCGGATATTCAAGGCCTGTCCCCAAGGAGAGTCTCCTGTGCGGGCGACGCCGGGGATGCGAGATGCGGCGTCGGCAATACTTGCTTTTGTTGCAAGCTCGATTTCATTCTCGTCGACAACACCGATGGAGCCGGGGATGGTGGAAAGGGGGCTTTCAAATCCTCTGGCAGTCACTACAACGGGGTCCAGAGCCAATGGTTCGGATTTATCCTGTGCGAAGCAAGGAGTAGCCTGAATCAACCCAAAGAGGGCGAGAACAAATAGCACGGTGGAGGTAGGGGGAATATGGTTTAGACGCATGGCTTGACCACCAGGGACTTGACCTTCACGGCTTCGAGCATACCGAGTTTTCCGGTGAGCGCTCCGATCTGGTCCGTGCTGGCTTCTACGATCAGCGAGATCACACTCAGGCCGCGTTCCTTGTAGGGCAGGCCTGTTCTGGCAATGATCAGGCTCCCAAAATCTGTGAGGATTCTGTTGACCTTCGGTGCGGCTTTGGCCCTGTCCTGAATGATAATGCCGATGACTCCGATGTGCGTGCTCATATTGCTTCCTCGATGGCTGGAATCGACTGCGGCAGGGAGGAAAGAGCACAATTGGGCAGATGCAAGCCGGTCGCGATGGGGTAAGGATCACTTGACCGGAGTTTTCCACCCTGAGGTTCAGATTGAGTCCTTGCCGCAGGCCGATTCCGTTTGTGTGTTACGTTTTTATAAAACGTGCTAATGGCTAACGGTCACGCTTTGTATTGTCAAGTGCGATATTACTTTTAGTATATTTTTTTTAAATAGGTATGCAGCAGGAGGGGGCGTCAAGATCGGGAGAAGATATTGGGCGAGGTGTGGTCCGTTACGCAGACCCTTGGGTCAGATCGTCCTTCCGGCAGGTTGCGTACGGATGGCAGGTTGTCAGTGTTGTTAGAGAGCCAGCTTGTAGCCCTTGGCCTTCAAGGCATTGACCCTTGCGCTGCGATCCTCATAGTGGGTGTGCAGCAGGTGATGCGACATGTGGCCACAGGGGCCTTCATGCAGGAAACCGGTTTCATGATTGTAAATCTTCTGGACCATGGGGTTGTCCTGAGATTTCCGAATCTTGTAGACCTCAGCGTCGGTCTTGTAGACGGACTGCTGTCTGAGGCCGACAAAGTTCAATGCCGATGCGAAGGCCCGACGGGTCAGATTGATGCTCAACACCGAGTAGCCGGCAGCGATGCCAGCGGTTTTGATGAATCCGCGTCGGGTCATGGTAACTAAACTGCTCATATGGTCCTCCTTTAGGCAACGGTGCGAGCGCGGAAGCGCTTGTTGATCCTGGCGATGGTGCTCCGGAACAGGGATGCCTGCACGTCGGGATCCAGCGGTTGTCCACCACCGTTTACACACCCGCCGGGGCAGGTCATGACTTCGATGAAGTGGTAGGGAGATTTCCCTGCACGTACTTCGTCGCAGAGTTTGGCTGCATTGCTGAGTCCGCTGACCACGGCAACCTTGACGGTGCCGAAGCCGGGAACATCGACATTGGCCGTGTTGATTCCTTCATGGGTGCGAACGACTTTGATCTCGGGGTTGGCCAGCTTTTTGCCGGACAGCACCTCGTAGGCCAGTCGTAAGGCTGCTTCCATGACACCACCGGAGTTACCGAAGATGGTGGCTGCGCCTGTGGAGGCACCCAAGGCAGGATCGGGAGCGATGCTGGGCAGGCTGTTGAAGTCGATGCCAGCTTTTTTGATCATGTATGCCAGCTCACGGGTGTCGATGGTTGCATCGATGTCCCTGAAGCCACTGTCGGCGAGTTCGGGGCGTAAACCTTCGTATTTTTTTGCAATACAAGGCATGATGGAGACAGTGTACATCTTCTTGGCTGGGGTGTGAGTCTCATGTGCGCCATAGGTTTTGGCCAGGGGGCCAAGCATGCCGATGGGGGATTTGCAGCTTGAGAGGTTGGGGGCCAAGTCAGGGTAGAACGTCTCGGCAAACTTGATCCAACCGGGGCAGCAGGAAGTGAACTGCGGCAACGGACGAGCGTCGGGTTTCCCCTGCTCCTGGACTCGCTGGATGAGTTCGGTGCCTTCTTCCATGATGGTCACGTCGGCAGTGAATTCATTGTCCCAGACATAATCAAATCCCATTTTCTTGAGAGCCGCGTGCATCTGGCCGCCTACATAGGTGCCTGTGGATGCTCCAAAACACTCACCCAGGCCATACCGGACAGCCGGGGCAGGCATTGAAACAACGATTGTTTCCGGGTCGCGCAGTTTCTCGAAGATTTCGTCAACGTAGGAGACGCCTTCGTAGATGGCGCCATAAGGACAGTTGACCAGGCATTGGCCGCAGTTCATGCAGGCCGCAGGGTCTACCACCTGACGGATTCCTTCATCGTTAATGGACTGGATGGCTCCTGTTCCGCAAACTTCCTCACAGGTTCCACAGGCTTCGCATTTGGTGGCATCGACCTGGACGAAGAAGATACTGTCAGGGTCGATCCCCTTGGGGGCGTTGGTCTGATAATAGACGCCTTCGATTTCTCTCATAGTTCCCTCCTTGTCGGGTTTAATGTGACTGAGATTGACTGGGGCAACAGGTGGGCTTTTGGCCCTGCATCCAGACATAGGTTGTTCCTCCGTGAGAAAGTTGTTCGCACAGCCTTGGTGTGCTTCAATGGATACGTATTACTAAAATGTAACACGTGCTACCGACTGTTATCCACCATTCTTTTGCCATGTCAAGGGCAGAGGACTGGTTGCGGAAAGTGTTGTTGTTGACCTTGGTGGGGAATAAATACGGGTTTAAGGGTGACATTGCGGGCTGGTGGTGAGCCGTGCTAGCTTTCGGTTTCTGTGTAACGGAGCCATTGAGGCAGTTATTATGAAAAAATTATCCAATATTCTTGCCATCTTGATACTCCTGTTGGTGTGCTGTGCCAGCCTGGCTCGGGCCGAGTTGATACGCCTGATGCCATCGCCTGTGGAGCTGTCCGAGCGTCGGGTAGAATGGTTCGGGGTCTATCTGGGCGAGATCAAAGCCGGGCATATGCGTGCAGAGCGTGGCTTCTCACTGGATGCAGAGCATCCCGGGCATTTGTTCGCCGAGGATGTGTTTCTTAACTATGTGTCCATGGGCAAGCGTGTGCGTTCCCGGGTGCGATCGGAGTTCCTGTTTGACCTCCAGGCCCCGCACCGGCTGATCAGCGCCCGGTTGATATCAGACGGAAAAATTCGTGTGGAGATTTTGGCACGAGAAGACAAGTGGAGTGTGCGGGCCAATTCTGGCGGTGAGATGAAGCAGGCAGTGGTTCGTCCGTGGAATTTTGTGTACGCGGATTTGTTGACACCTGAGCTTTGGGTTCGCCGAGGGGCACAATCGGGCCAGGTCATGGACTATCGGGCGCTGTCCCTTGAAGATGCAGAAATGCAGGTTCATAGGGCAACTATTCAGTCCATAGTTTCTGAAACCGGGGAATTCGATATTTCGCTGCGTGATGGCAGAGAACGTGTCTATGCCATCCGGACCGGTATTCAGGGGCATTTGTTGCGTGCGGAACTCGGTGCTGGGCTGAGCATGCGCCGAATGTCCAAGGAGCAGGCGCAGGCAGGGAGTGGGGCCGTTGATCTCTACAATCTGTTTCAATGCCCTGTGGATCGTGAGCTGGGCGGTGCACAGTGGTTGGACGGGCTGGAGATGGAGGCCTTTGGTGCCGATGCTAGAAAATTAAAAGCCGGGCCCGGTCAACGTTTACAAACGCTGGAGGACGGTTCGGTACTGCTCCAGTTGGGGACGTTATATGTGGAGCCATCGAGGGCATCTAGCGTTGAGATCAAACAGGCCACAACGGCTGAACGTCGCTATGCCTCGGGCAATGACATCCTGAAGTCGCTGGCTCGGCGAGCCGTGCAGGGAGAACAGGATGCACGCAGGCAGGCCGAACTGCTGGTTGAGTTCGTTCAGAATTATGTGATTGACGATCCAACCCCCCAATATACAGACGTGCTGACCGTGTTGAAGCACAAGCGCGGTGACTGCACGGAACATGCACTGCTGTATACGGCGTTGGGGCGAAGCCTGGGGCTGGCCGTGCGCGAAGTGTACGGCCTGTTGTATGACTCTCGGCAACCCCCCGGATTCAGTGGACATGCCTGGGTTGAGGTCGCTCTGGACGGATGCTGGCAGGGGATGGACCCGACTCTGGGACAGATTGTGCTGGACGCGACTCATGTCCGTTTGGGCGCAGGCGAGGAAGGACTGCTTGCCTTGCCCGTGGATGATCTCATGTTTCGAGTGCGCAAAGTCAGTTGGTACGAGGCTCCACGCGAAGAATTGGAACAGGTATTAGGTGCAGGGAAACTGCCAAGCGGGCAGCGGGCACAGTTGTTGTCCATGCTTGCCGCTGATGACCTTACCCAAGGCCATGACGATCTTGCCATCAGACGTCTGGAAGAAGCTGTGGCCCTGGCCCCTGGTATGCCCTCTACGGAGATGTTGCTGGCTCGTGTGCTGAAATCTCTGGGGCGCGATGATCAGGCCTTTGCCCATGCCCGGTCAGTGCTGAGGCATGCAGAAGATTCGAAGCTTGTGGATCAGGCCATGTTGTTCTTGAATGACAAGGGCCCGGGAATGCCTCCTGTCGAAGCTGGTGAGTCAGGTCTTGGTGATGCCCGAATTGTTTTTGTGCCGGTGGGGACCCCTCAGCGTCGATTGCTGCGAGAAGTAGCCGTTCGTATTGAATCCTTGCTGGGTGTTCAAGTCGCCGTTGATGGTCACCGACAACCAATGGATAGCCCCCAGCGTACTCAGGCCCAAGGGTATGTTTTTGCAGCTTTTCGGGAAGTGGCTTCCCGACTCAAGCCTGAATTGAGCCGGAGGCTGGTTGCATCCATGGGGAAGACAGGACGGCCCAGCACCCACCAAGAGCGCTTGGAATTCATGAAGGCCTACTACGCTGCGGCCGGGCGAGAGAAGCGGCAGGAGCGATTTGATTTTCTGGTGGAGACTTCAAAGTTGCGGGGCCAGGAGCAGTATCGGGTTATGCCATTGCTCAAAAGTCTTGCCGCCCGGTTCTCCTTGGGGCAAGACAAGCCCCAGCGAGTTGTGTTGGGCGTGACCGAACGTGATTTGTTCGATCCGGGAGTGGAATACCTGCTCGGATATTCCAACTCTGGTTCCGCCATGGTGTCCTATCACCGCATGACCTCGCGGTTTGAGGGGCGAGAAGGGCAGGACCGCCAACGCCTGTTGTCCCGGTTGGTCAAGCAGACTCTGGGGAGTCTGTCCTTGGCTTTGGGAGCCCCCCCATGCAACAACGCCGAGTGTGTATGCTCCAGAAGCTTGTCGTTGCGCGAGTTGGATGCCAAGCCCGAAACCATGTGTGCTGAATGCCTGACTGCTGTGCAACGAGCCCTTCACTGAATATTGCCGTAGGATTGTTGAGATGCCGAAAAAAATAAGAGCAGATCACCTGTTACACCAGCTAGGGTTGGCCGAAAGCCGCGAGAAAGCCAAAAGGTTGATCATGGCGAGGCAGGTGTTTCTGGAGCGTGACGGGAACAAGGTTCCTGTGGAGAAACCCGGTCAGCAGTTGTCCCCGGAGAGCGAATTGTCGGTCAAGGGCGGACGGCGTTGGGTTTCGCGCGGGGCACACAAGCTGCTGACGGCCATCGAGGAATTCGGGTTGGACCCCACGGGCAAGACATGCCTGGATGCGGGGGCCTCTACGGGTGGCTTTACTGATGTTCTGCTGGAGCATGGTGCCACCAGAGTCTATGCCGTTGATGTGGGCTATGGCCAGTTGGACCAGAAGCTGAGGACTGATCCTCGTGTGGTGAACATGGAGCGGGTCAATCTGCGCCTGGCTCCTGATGATCTGATCCCCGAATTGGTTGATCTTGTGGTGGCGGATGTCTCGTTTATTTCGCTGACCAAGATTATGCCCCCCTGTAATCGTTTTCTGCGTCCTGGAGGCGAGGTTGCCGCTCTGGTCAAACCACAGTTCGAGGTCGGACCGGGGCAAACCGTCAAGGGGGTTGTCAAGGACGAGTCCTTACGTCGTGGGGCGGTGGACAAGGTCGTTCATTTTTTGGTTTCCGAACTTGGGTTGGAGTTTGTGGGTGAAGTTCCCTCGAAACTCAAGGGCCCCAAGGGCAACCAGGAGTACATCGTCTACCTTCGAAAGCCTCTTTCATAGATTCGAAAGAATAAGCCCCTCGCCTGCCGGAAGCAAGCGAGGGGCTTTTTTGAATTCGGAGGGCAGGATTGTGCCCGCGTAAAAAGTTGTTAGCCTCCGATACGCTTCAGCAGGGTGCCAAGGGCCTTCAGGTGTGCCTTTTCTTCCTGTGCGAGTTTCTGCAGCAGATCCCTGGATTCCTTGTCCTCAACCTTGTTTGCGTAGCGCATGTACAGGTCCAGGGCTTGAGTTTCGAACATCATGCCGGTTTCAACCACGCTGACGGGTTCGTCCAGCCAGGGTTGATTGAGTTCCATGAATTCTTCCGCAGTCAGTCCGCCTTCCAAGGGCTGATCGCCATCGGCAAGGCTGTCCGTGAGGAAGGTGCCGTCCAGTTCCTGACCAGTCAGTTGGCGATAGATGATCAAGAGCCAGTTCTTGTGCTTGTCCTCGAATCCCGCCAGTTTTTTCAGCGTGGCGGCGGTTTCGGAATCCTCGGCTTGTTCTGCCTGTGCCTCATAGAATTTGCCCAGGTTGACTTCCATGCGGCAGGCCACGGCGATGATGTCCTCGATGGAGGCATCCGCCGGAATGGCAGCAAGACCTGCCGTGGCTGGACCAACTGCCGAGCCGCCCTGCCAGGCGTCCACACCACCCATGATGTTGTAGACAACTGGGTAGTCCTGCCCTTTGAGCAGACTTGCGGCTGCGGCACTGCGTCCACCCGCGCGGCAATAGGCTAATACGGGTTTGTCCTTGGCAATCTCTTTGACCCGGTCCCCAAGTTCGGACAAGGGGATATGGGTGGCGCCTGGAATACGGAACTCCTCGTACTCCCAGTCCTCGCGGACATCGAGAAGTGTGAATTCGCCTTCCGTATGCGACTCAAGATAAGCCTTGGCCTGGTCAGGTTGAAAGGTTTCATAGTGGGACTGCATCTGCCGAATTCCGTTGATCAACTTTACGAGCATCATGAGTATTCAATATCAGTTATTGGGAATCGTTACTATAGGTTTGATGAAAAATTTGCGCTCGGAAGCTGGGGCAGGTATATGGCTTGCGTGAATCGAATAACCAGATGAGGATTGCCCATGAGGCTGTATACACCGCGTCTTGTCTTTTTGTATCAGGCCATCATCCTGGTCAGTGTCTCCATTGCCTTGGGCTGGTCTGCCAACGAGCTTCATCCAGATAAGTTGGCCTGGCTCAATATTGAGGACGACACCATTGTTGCCAATTCGGGGCTGGCAACGGTTGCGGACATCGATGTGACCGAGGCCATGCGATTGCACGCCGCGAATGAGGCTGTGTTCATTGACGCCCGGCATGAGGCCGATTACGCGCTGGGGCACATCCCAGGTGCTTTGAGCATTCCGCTTGGACTGTTTGAAGATGAGATCGAGGCCGTTCTTGCCTCCCATGACAGGGAAGCACAGTACGTGATCTATTGCAGCTCCATCACCTGTGGCATGGCTCAGGAATTGGCCTTGGCCTTGGGTTTTATGGAATATCCCAACGTGGTGGTCTTTGCCGGAGGCATGGCTGCCTGGGTGGAAGCCGGAGGCGAATCGGAGGTGGTGGCTCAATGACTTGGCTGACCGCTATTTTGCGTATCGGGTTCGGGTTGGTGTTCATGGCGGCAGGTGTGAGCAAGATCATTCACCCTGTTGATTTTTCGCAGGTTATTTACAATTACCAAATGGTTCCGGATCTGCTGGTGAATCCCATGGCGATCATCCTGCCCTGGGTGGAAGTCGTCTGTGGGGCTGCGTTGGTCACCAACTGTTTTGCCCGCGGGGCTTCCTTCATCCTGTCCTTTTTGCTGCTGATTTTCCTGGGCGCGCTGTGGTTCAATATATCGCGCGGGCTGGATGTGGGGTGCGGTTGTTTCACCGCAGATCCACAAGCCAAGGGCAACCTGATGCACTCCGCCATTCGTGATACGATTCTATTCAGCGTCGGGTTGATTGTGTTGTGGCGGGCTTTTGTCGATGCTGCCAGCCAGCAAGCATCCGCTCGTTTCTGGCGGGAGTTGAAGGCCCCTCCGGTTTCCAGGAAAAAGTCCAACGATCTTTTGGACTACGTTCCTCCTGAACCGACCATCCGGAATGGTACGCTGGTTGTGGGCATGGCAGCACAAAGCGCGCAGCCTGATATCGGTAGTGATATTATTTCTCCTGTTCCGCTTCCCGGTGATGATGGTGTGGATGATTCGAACGCCGAGGGCACACCACAAGACAAACCTGTCGAAGGGACGTAGGGGGCTGGGCTCAGGCGGTGACGGCCGTCTTGTGCCAGACCGCTTGGACCGAGGATCGTAAGGCTCGGATGAGTTTGTCGTCGGACCGGCGCCGTGACGTGATGAAATAGAGGGGGACGCTCCCGGGGGATTTTTCCCAGAGAACGATCTTGCCCTGATCACGGGCGGCACGGGCTTCATCTTCGCACATCAACGCCAGGCCACTGCCTGCCGCAGCAAACTCCAGCAACAGCGCCTCGTCATCAGCAATGGTCACGGCGTTGGGGGCTGGCTGTTCGTTGCCGAACAGTGCTTTGGCGACTTGGTTGAAAGGGCACTCCGGCGGAGTCCAGACCCAGGGCATGTGGATAATATCTTCTCGTGGTGCCCCAAGAACTCTGTCTTTCCACTGCACGGGTGCAACAACACGCATGTTCGTGCGATCCACTTCCAATCCATCCAATTCATTCGAAGGCTCTCCGTACATGAAGCCACCATCGAGCTTGCCCTCAGTCACGTCCGCATCAATGAGATGAGACATTGAGTTGATGAAGTGAACGGTCAGTCCGGGATGGGTTGTGCGCAGACTCTCCATGATTTCCGCCGTACGCAGGCGATGGGCTGCGCTGATGTTCAGCCCGACCCTTGCCAGTCCGGTCAATTCGGCGCGTAGCGTCCGGGCCGTATCCAGCATGCCATCGGCGGCGGATAAGGCCTGTTGTGCTTTTGCAAGCAGCGTCTGCCCCTGTTCGGTGACGATCATGCCTTTGGGGCTGCGTGTGAAGAGGGGTACTCCGAACTCCTCTTCCAGAGCCTTGATCTGGCCACTTACAGCGGATTGGCTGGTGTGGATACGCTTGGCTGCACGAGTCAGATGACCTTCTTCGGCGACCGCGATGAATGTACGCAATTGATAGAGTTCCATGAGTGTCACCTTGTCCCCGTTCGGTCTGGCCGAACGGGTTGATCGAATCATCCCGTTGGATTGCAGATTGGAAGCCGCAGTAGGTTTCATCCTTGAGATGCGCAACACGATGCATCATCCACGAATCGCAGTAAAGCGGAGCGTGAATACCAAGGAGGGAATTGGCATGCGTTATGGAATTGTAGTCTTTGTTCTGTTGTTGTCGGTTATGATGTTTAGAGGCATGGCTCAGGGAGAGGATGCCGTGTCGCCTTTGGAGCAGGTATTGGAAACATCCTCCAGTCAGCGGAGGTGGACGGCGAATGATCTTTTCGCAATTCGATATTGGGCGCTCAGGGCCAATCCTGGGCGTACCGTCATTCTCCCCACCCTCTGTGAAGCCTGTATTGCCGCTTCCCATGATAGTGATCTTGACTTTGTTTTGACTCGTGAGCGTTGTTTTAGGGCGTGCGGTCTCGATGGTTCCATTGTTGATCTGTCAAATTGAGGTGGTTTTTTTGGTTGGAATATGCATTTTCGGGATACTACTCGTTGACGTCGTGACACGTTCAGAGATATCAAGCAGGCGTTGCGTGCATAGGTTTGGCACGTTTTTTTAAGGAACCCCTTGGCCGTTGCGGCGGAGTGAACGAGTGACCATGGAAGCACACGATCAGGCGGTACAACGGCTGATGCCCGAAGCCTGTGGCAGACGTTGGATCATCGAGCGGACCTCTGACCTGGAGACCCTTTGGGAATCCATTGGCGAGGACGATTTTGGCGGTGATGAGCGGCTGCCATACTGGTCTGAGTTGTGGCCTTCGAGCCTCACTCTGGCGGATTGGCTGTGTGACAATGCCGGGCGCATTCAGAATCGCACATGTCTGGACATGGGCTGCGGGCTGGGGTTGACCGCCATTGTCGGGACCAGTCTCGGAGCGCAGGTCGTGGCCTTTGATTACGAGGTTGAGCCGCTACGATTTGCCATGGGTAATGCCACTGCCAACGCCGTGCCCCAGCCTCTTTGGCTGCAGATGGACTGGCGTGACCCTGCCATACGCCGTGGACGTGCGGGGGTGATCTGGGGCGGAGACATTGTGTATGAAACCCGATTTATCGAACCGGTTGGGCGCTTTATTGATCTGGCCCTGTCGCCCGACGGGGTGGCCTGGATTGCAGAGCCGGGGCGTAATATCGGACCACCTTTCATTCGCTGGATGCGCGAGCACGGGTTTTCGTGCGAGCGGGCTTTGACCCGGCGGTTCCCCCACGAGGACCATTCGGTCACCGTGCATATTCTGGAGATTCAACGAGACGCTTGACGCGTCGGCATATTTCAGTAAACCACCCACCCCGGAGGATCGACATGGGCAAGACCATTCGTTTCGGCGTTTCACTGGACTCGGACCTGTTGGACAAGTTTGACCTGCTCTGTGAGGAACAGAGCTATCAGACCCGTTCCGAGGCTATTCGCGATCTGATTCGTAACACTCTGGTCAAGAAGGAGTGGGAGGATACGGACCGTGAAATCGCTGGTACTCTGACGATGGTCTATGATCACCACCAGAGCCAGTTGGCCCAGCGACTGACTGAACTGCAGCATGAGGCGCATGAGGTCATCATGTCTTCGTTGCATGTTCATCTGGACCATGACAACTGCCTGGAAGTGCTTGTCTTGAAGGGCCAGGGCGAGGTTGTCCGCCGCCTGGGACAGAAGTTGATTTCCACCAAGGGCGTTAAGCATGGTAAGCTGAGCTTGACCACAACAGGTGAAGATCTGGTCTAAGCCCATCCACTGTTGTTGAAGGTGGTGCAAACAACCACCTTTCCGGGAGTTACATATTTCAAGGCCCGTCGGCTTTGGTCGATGCTGGCTGTTTTCTGTAGCCAGAGCCGGGCACTCCGAAGTTGAGTGGCCGTCTCCATATATTCACGATCTCAATGATGAGGAAACCATGAAAGATGTTCAAAGCGGACCGGCTGATGTGGCATTGCCCATTGACCGTGTTGGCGTGAAGAATCTCTCGCTCCCGGTCCGGGTGCGCACTCGTGACGACAAGGAAGAAGTGCGCCACACCGTCGCTGAGGTTGATCTGTATGTAGATTTGCCCGCACATTTCAAAGGTACCCACATGAGCCGTTTCATTGAGGCTCTCGAGGGCTGGTCCGAGGCTCTAGATTATGTGAGTTTCAAGACGCTCTTGCAATCCGTTTGTGACAGGCTCGAAGCTCGCCGCGCTCATATCCGTTTCAGGTTTCCATATTTCCTGACCAAAAAGGCACCTGCCAGCGGTAGCCCCGGCACCATGGACTACAAGGTGACGTTGACCGGTGAGTTGGAAGACGACCAACTTACCTGGGGGCTGGGTGTGGATGTGCCTGTCATGACCGTTTGCCCCTGTTCGCTGGCCATCTGCGACGGCGGCGCTCATAGCCAGCGCGCTATTGTGCGCGTGCTGACCCGGCATACGGGGTTCTTGTGGATCGAGGACCTGATTGCCATTGCCGAAGCTGCGGGTTCGTCTCCAGTCTATGCACTGCTCAAGCGTGAAGACGAAAAGGTCGTCACCGATGATGCCTTCGCCAACCCCGCCTTTGTTGAGGATGTGGTGCGGGCAGCAGCCCGGGCTCTGTCGGATCATCCGCAGATCGACTGGTATCGCGTGGAAGTGGAAAGTCAGGAATCCATCCATAATCACAACGCTTATGCCAGCATTGAAAGTGAGAACGAGTTATGAGACAATAGTCCTGTAGGCCGCCGGAATTTCTTCGGGCGGTCAACGGGAGGGAGAGGCCATGGTCAGTACCATGGATACAGCGCTCTCGGCCCTGAACGCGTTTTCCGTGGACATGGCCGTGACCGCCAATAACATCGCCAATGCGAATACCGAGGAGTTCAACCCTTCGCGGGTGATTCTTGAAGAACGCCCGGACATGGGTGGTGTGGCCGTGCAGGACATTCAGGAGATGGATGTTCAGGCAGCACTTGTGGAGACCATTCGTCCCGAGTTGAATGAAGCTACCGGCTTGATGGAACAGAGTTCCGTAATGGTCGAGGCTTCGGGTACGGACATCGCCACTGAGACTGTCAATATGATCATGAATCAACGTGCCTTTGAGGCCAATGCTGCGGTGGTTCGGACTCAGGACGAAATGATTGGTCAGTTCATGGATGAAATGGTTTGATTTTCTTTTTTGCTCATAAATTATGAAAACCGCGCTCTGGCGCGGTTTTTTTGTTTGAAAGCAAGGAGTTGTGGATATTAATGATTGCCTTGTTCCTGTACAGGGAAGTAA